>CAYSVD010000183.1:0-3232 GCA_964434395.1 uncultured Pseudohongiella sp. | reverse complement strand
TCCTCGCCGCCGCAGGCTCGTGGCTGGCGTTTTTTCGCCGGTGTCGCCGCCCCGGTGCCGGTTTCGCCGCGCCGGGGGCCGGCCGGGATCGCCGGTGTCGCCGCACAGGGGCCGCTATTCGCCGGGCCAGCGGCCCCCAGGGCCAGCGGCCCCCAGGGCCTGCCGGTCCCATCAGGGCGAGCACGGCGGCGCTGGGGCCGTTCATGGCCGCTGGCGTGGCGGCGCCGGTCTCGGCGCTGGCGTTTTTCTGATCTCGCCGCTCTTTATCTCGCGGCTGCGAGGCGGCCGCTAATCTTTGTCTCGTCGCTGACGTGATGCGGAGTCCGTCGGCTTCGCTGGCATTTTGTGCCTGTGTCGCCGTCCAGGCAGGGCCCATGCTTGGAGTCGCCGTGCGGGCGCGCAGGGCCGCCCTCAGCCGGTTCCGTGGGCCGTGGCTCCCGCTAGTCCCATCCGGAGCGTACGGCGGCGCAGGGGCGTTCAGGGTCGCCGCTGGCGTGGTCTCGCCGCTGGTGGCGCTGGCGGGCCGCTTGGACCGGTGTCGCCGCCCCGGCGCCTCCCGCGCCGGCGGGGTGCTGGCCGGTGCCGTCTCGGCGCACCCGGGCCGCCACAGGCTCGCGCAGGGCGGTTTTCCGGCTTCTCAGGGGGTAGGGGCCGCTGGCGGCCAGGCATCTCCGGCGCCGTGCGTTTCCACGCCGGAGCCGCCAGGGCGGGCACAGGGCCGCACAGGGCGCGTTCCGCCCGTTTCCTTGGTCCCGGGGGGCCTGCCAGTGCCGCCGAGCGCCTACGATGTCACAGGGGCCGCTCAGGGGCCGCGCCCCGCCGGTTCCGCATGTCCGTGTTCCGCGCCGCAGGCGATGTGTGCTATGATCAGCACATTCCTTGGCGACCGACGGCGAGGTTGAATCCATGGACATGAGTGATTGCCCATTCAAAGTCACGACGACGGGGATGCCGAAGGTGATGGCTGGACGGAAAGATGATCAGAACGACCTCATCGCCGCCATCGGCAGCGTTCTCACCCCATTCGAAGGGCAGGATGCCGCCACCATCATCTTCGGCCCGCGCGGCGTGGGGAAAACGAGCATGGTGTACTGGGCGGCGGAAGAGGCCAAGAAGAAGAGGGATGTCCTTGGCAGAAGCGAGGTGGACATTCATTACTTCCCGGACCCGGAAAGACTGAAGGCGGCCTTGGCCGATCCAGCCGGTATCTACTCTTCCCCGCCGTCCGGGTTCGGCCGGGCGCGCACGCTGGTTCAGAAGTGGGGGCGCGCGCTGCAGCCGGCGCTGAAGCCGGTGTCCAGCAAAAAAGGCGGGGGTGCGCAGATCACATTGCCTCTATTCGTCAAAGTGTTCTCGTATCACGAAAGAACAACCGCCCCCCGCGAAGAACACGCCCAAGAAGCGCCGGCCCAACAGGACCCCGTGCGGAATATGATCGAGAGATGCCGAAAAAAACCTTTGTTGATTCTGCTCGACGAGGCGCACACTCTGCCGCGGGCTTTCAAAACGGAGCTCGCGCGGTTGGCGTATAATGTCACTGCCGACGGCACCGCCGGCTTTCATCTGGTTTTGGCTGGGACGCCAGGGGTGAAGAGATGGGAGGGCTTCGAGATGATCACCTATTCCGAGCGCTTCAAGCGAATGTCGCTGGATATGCTGGAGCCCGAATCGACGATGCAGGCGATAACCGTACCCTTCAAGGAGCGCGCCGACATAACCGTTCCCGATGATGTGCTGGCCGTGATCGTGAGTGATTCGCAAGGCTACCCCACCTTTATCCAGATGTGGGGGCGGGAGTTGTGGAGGGTGGCGGAGGGCCCGGGAGTGACGCTGACGATGGACGACATGCAACGGGCGGCGGCGAGAGTGGAGAAGGAACGTTTGGGGTTTTACGAGCGACGGATCGACAGGATCTACGAACGTGATGATGATAGGACGTACCTGGCCGCGCTCTATGCCGCGGCGTCCGCCATGGAAAACAACGCTGGGTCTCTTGGCCGCCTGCAGATCGAGCAGACCCTCTCCGCCGCGCTACCGCCCGCCCATCCCGAGCCGTCCCGCAGGGCCGCAAAAGAAATGTTGAGACGACTGGAGGATGCTGGTTATGTCTGGAAACCATACACAAAGTTCAAACCCGGGATCCCAAGCTTCATGTCTCACGTCATGGAGCATGTCAGAACGGATAATCCGCAGATGGCGGCGGAGGTTGATAAAAGGCTGTCCCGGACATTGGCGCTCGAAGGCGGCGGTCCCGCCGCCGCGGCTCAGGATGTTCCGGATATCGCACCGCCCGATGCCCCGGCGCCGGGAACGAATGCCGCGCATAGGCCGGATCACGAGCGAGCGCGCGAATACCGGAGACGTGCTGCAAGTCTGCGGCCGTCCCTCTCGACAGATGGACAGAGCAATAAAGGTGAGCGTGGAGACGAAGGCCGTTGATGGTCGGCTCTCGTCGCATCCCGCCTTGGCCTGACCTTGTCGCGGCATTGTCCTTTGGCGAGCGGTCCGACGACGCGGCATTCCGCCATGGACGCCTTCGTGCGACGAGTCCGGCGTCTTCTCGTCCCGATCTTGATCTCGTGCAGGATTGCCAGCCAGAATCGCCGCTGAATGGCCGATGCCGGGGCCAACAGCCCACTCCCGCCGGCCACGTGGCGTTCAGTGGGCGGCGCTGTCGGGCTTCGCTGGCGTTTTTGTGTCGGTGTCGCCGCGCCGGCGGGCCTGGGCGGCGCCGGATTCCGGTGGCGTTGCCCTGGGCGTTTCCGGTCGCGTCGGCAGGGGTGCTCAGCCAGTGATTGCCGGGGCCGCCCTAGGCTGTTGGCGGCTCTGGGGGGTAGGTCGGCGGTGCTGCTGGGGTGGGCGCCGCTGAGGTGGGGCGTTGCCGCTCTGAGGCGCCGCTGGTCCCGTCGCTGTTCTCGTTGCTATTCGTCTCGTCGCTGGCGTGAAGTGGCGCTGGGGTGGGGCGCCGCTGGCGTTGCCGGTCTCTGGTCTCGTCGATGGGTGGTGCGGCTCTGGCGGGGCGCCGCCGCCGCTGGGCCTTCGCCGGTTCCTGTCGCCGCTCTCGCTGATCTTCGTCTCGTCGCTGGCTGTTTCGCTGATCTCGCCGATCTCTGGTCTCGTCGCTGGAGTGGGGCGCCGCTGGCGGCGCTGTCGGGCGCCGCCGGCCCGCCGGTCTCGTCGATGCTGTTTCTCTGATCCTCGCCGCCGCAGGCTCGTGGCTGGCGTTTTTTCG
>CAYSVD010000182.1:0-1552 GCA_964434395.1 uncultured Pseudohongiella sp. | reverse complement strand
GCGGAGGTGGTTCCGGCGACGGCACTGGCGACGGCACCGGCGACGGCCAGACGCCTTCCGGCGACGGCGACGGAACCACCTCCGCCGGAGGGCGTCTGACCACTGGAACCACCAGCACCGCCAGAGGGTGTCTGGCCGCCGCCGCCGGAAGGTGTTTGGCCACCGCCGCCAGTTCCTCCGTCGCCGCCGGTTCCGCCGCCGGAGCCGCCGCCGGGCATCTGACCGTCGTCGGTGCCGTCGCTGGTTCCGTCGCCGCCGCCGGAAGGCGTCTGGCCGTCGCCGGTGCCGTCGCCAGTGCCGTCGCCGGAACCACCTCCGCCGGAGCCGCCGCCAGTTCCTCCACCAGCACCGCCGCCGGAAGGCGTTTGACCGCCGCCGCCGGTTCCTCCGCCAGCACCGCCGCCGGAAGGCGTTTGACCGCCGCCGCCGGTTCCTCCATCAGGACCGCCGGGCATCTGATCGCCCGGCATTGGACTGCCCAGCGCGTCGATCGCGGCCTGCACGGTGGCCTCATCGCCGGTCACCGAATCCAGCACCTCGTCCAGTTCGACGGGCGAGCCGTCCAGCTCCCGCGTCACCGAATGCTCCTCCGCCACCCGGGCCTTGTTGAGGAAGATCGCGGCGAACTCGGCGAAGTCCGCGGGCACCACGGGGTTGCTCAAAAACCGCTGCGCCGCCAGCACCAGGTCGGCGCGGCCGCCGCCGGCCTCGATGAGGGGGACCACGACGCCCCGGCCGAAGGTCAGCAGCTCCGCGCTCACGCCGGGCAGCAAGGTTCCCAACCAGGCGTCCGAGAACTCGGCCGGCGTCTGGGTATCCGGGTACAGCGCCGTCCAGCGCGCATCGGCGACCAAGGCATCGGCCACCGCGGCGGTGCCCCCGCCTTCGGCGACCGCCTCCAACTCCGCCACCAAGGCGGCGCCAGGCGCGGCGTCGTACGCCGCGACGACCAACTGGATGATGTCCTCGGTGGTCTCGCTCTCCGCCAGCGCTTCCATCGCATCCCCGCTCCGCTCGAGGAAGGACGCGGCGAAATCGGCGAAGTCCGCCGGCACGTCGGAGCCGCTCAGGAACCGCTGCGCCTCCAGCGCCAGCGCACCGGGCGCGCCGCCGCTCTCGATCAGGGGAACCACGACGCTCCGGCCGAAGGTCAGCAGGTCCGCGCCCACTCCGGGCAACAGGGTTTCCAGCCAGGCGTCCGAGAATTCGGCCGGGGTCTGGGACGACGGGTACAGCGCATCCCAATCCTCGCCGGAGGCTATGGCCTCGGCCGCATCGAGCAGGGAGCCGCCCCCGTCGACGATCGCCTCCAGCTCGCGCATCCGGGCGGCGGACGGCGCGGCGTCGAGCGCCGCGACGTACAGTTGAACTATGTCCTCTCTGACTTCGGCGCTGGCCATCGCTGATACTCCTCGGTTGTCACCGCTCGGGCATCCGCACCAACCGCCGGGCCGGGAAAAAACTTGGCCCGGCGGTTGGTGCGGATGCCCGAGCGGTGACAACCGAGGAGTATCAGCGATGGCCAGCGCCGAAGTCAGAGAGGACATAGTTC
>CAYSVD010000181.1:0-2911 GCA_964434395.1 uncultured Pseudohongiella sp. | reverse complement strand
GGGCGCTCGGGCAGGTTCTCGATCCCCCGCGCGGCGAGCTCGCCGGCCGGGTCGGCGGCGCCGACGACCGCCGTCAGGGCCGAGCGCACGGCGCCCGCGGTTTCGCCCTCAGCGACGGAAAGGCTTTCGGACCAGAAGGCGCCTTCGGCCTCCGCCAGCGCGTCGGCGAATTCGCCGTCGCCGTCCGTCCGCGGCAGCAGCCAGGCGTCCCGCGCCCGGTCGCGCAGCTCGGACCAGACGCCGACGACGACCCCCGTCAGGGCGCCGTGCCGTTCGGCCAGGGCCCGCCGCACCCGCCGCGCCGCGCCGGCGTCGGGCGCCAGCAGGAATTCCAGGACGCGCCGGCCGGCCCGGGCGGACGCTTCGGGATCTCCTTTGGCCTCGCGCGGCATGGCGGCTCTCGCTGGGGATGCCGGGCGAAGGGTACACCGCGGGCCCGGCGAAGTAGAAGCGGGCAGTCAGGGGGGCGGCGTCGGGACGGCGCCGGGCTCCGGCCCGACGCCGGGCAGGATCTCGTAGCCCATGGCCCGGTAGCCCAGCTGCCGCCTCCTCCACATGCGCGCGAGCGCGGGCTGGCCGGCTTCGACGTAGTCGTAGATGCGCACGTCCCGCTTCCCGGCGCAGGCGCGGTGCAGGCGCCCCGCGTACTGCTGCAGCGTGCCTTTCCACGAAACGGGCATGGCCAGCATCAGGGTGTCGAGGGCGGGATGGTCGAAGCCCTCCCCGATCAGGCGGCCGGTGGCCAGCAACACCCGCGGCGCGGCGTCGTCCAGCGCCTCCAGCGTCTCCAGCACCTCGGCGCGCTGCTTCTTCGGCATCCGGCCGTGCAGGACGAGCAGGGTCTCGACCCGTCCGGACAGGGTCTCGCGCAGCAGCTCCAGATGGTCGCTGCGCTCGGTCAGCGCCAGGATCTTGCGTCCTGCGCGGAAGGCGGCGGCGATGTCGTCCGCGACGCGCCGGGCGCGTCCGCCGTCGCCGGCGATGGCCCGGAACACCTCCTGGATGCCGGCGTCGCGCGGAACCTCCGGCGCGTCCAGCAGACGGGGGAGGACCTCGAGCCGCGCCGGCGCGGTCTCGGGCCGGGCGGCCTGGTGCCGGACGGGCCCGCACTGCATGAAGATGATGGGGTGGTGGCCGTCGCGCCGCAGCGGCGTGGCGGTGAGCCCCAGCACGAAGCGGGCCTTCGACTGCTTGAGGACGGCCTCGAAGGACAGCGCGGAGACGTGGTGGCACTCGTCCACGACGATCTGGCCGTAGCCGTCCAGCAGCGCGCCCAGGTCCTCCCGGCGGGACAGCGACTGCATGAGCGCGACGTCGACGGCGCCGGACAGGGCGTCCTCGCCGCCGCCGAGCGCGCCCGGCCCCGGGCCGCGGAGGTCGAGCAGGGCGTCCAGCCGCTCCCGCCACTGCCGCATCAGCTCGGCGCGGTGCACCAGGACCAGCGCGCTCACCCCGCGCCGGGCGATGACCGCGGCGGCGGTCACCGTCTTGCCGAAGGCGGTCGGCGCGCACAGGACGCCGGTCTCGCGCGCCAGCACGGCCTTCGCCGCCGCCTCCTGGTCGGTGCGCAGCGTTCCGGCGAAGCGCGCGGACAGCGCGCTCCCGGACAGGCGCTCGTCCTGGAGCTCCGCCTCGACGCCGTTGTCCTGCAGCAGCTTCAGCGCGCCGTCCAGGCAGCCCCGCGGCAGGCCGATGTGCTCGGGGTGGTTCTCCGCGCAGCCGATGACCCGCGGCGTGTTCCACACCGAGAGCCGCATGGCCTGCTTCCGGTAGAAGGCGGGGTTCTGGAACGCCGCCAAGCGGACCAGCCGGTTGGACAGCGGCGGAGTCAGCTCGTCCTTGGCGACGTACAGCCCGTCGGCCAGCACCAGCTTCAGCGACGGAGGCAGCGGCCCCGGCAGCCGCGCCGGCTCGGCCCGCGGGCGCTCCCAGGGCTTGCGGCGGCCGGCCGGCGCCGCCCCGCCGGGCGCGCGGGCCGCGGCCCCGCCGTCCTCCTCGGGGGCGAAGGCGACGTCCAGGGGGTGGCGTCCGGCGCAGGCGCGCCCCAGCGCGGCGTCCAGCTCCTCGGGCGACAGGGCCGGCACGGCGTCCAGGAACGCCCACTGGTCCGGCCAGGGCCGCAGCCGCTCGTCCACGAACACGCTGCGCCCGGCCGCGCGCGGCGCCTTCTGCAACGGCAACGCGATCAGGTTGCCGAAGCCGCCCTTGGGCATGGTGTCCTGGTTGGGGAACATGCGGTCGTAGCTGGAAAGGGACAGCTGGCGCGTCCGGCCGCAGGTGTGGCTGATCAGCGCCGCGCCCAGGCGCCGGGCCTGGCGGGCCGGGACCGGCGAGGAGAAGAAGAGCCATAGGTGGGCGCCGCGGCCGGAGCGGGAGATCTCCGCCGCGGCGGGGACGTCCAGCTCGCGGCAGGACCGGGCCAGCGCGAGGATGTCCGCGCGCCAGTCCTTCGCGTCGCAGTCGACCGCCAGGAAGCGGCAGCTGTCGTCGGGCAGCAGCGGGTACACCCCGACGGTGCGCCGGCCGGCCAGGTGGTCGTAGATCACCTGGTCGGTGACCGGCAGCATGGCGCGGTGGGCGCAGTCGCCGCACCGGATCTTCGGTTTGCGGCAGACGCCGGGGCGCCACTCGTTGGCGCAGGCCACCGAGTAGCCGGAGGCGCCCTTGGCCGACTCCCAGCGCGTCGCGTGGACGTCGTCCCGGCCCCGGAACAGGCGCCGGAACAGGGCGATCTTGTCGGCGGCGGACGAGGCGCCCGCCGTCGCGGGGCGGGGCCGCTCCGGGGCGGCGTCCGCCGTCTCCGCCGGCTCCGGCCGGACGCCGCTCCGCGCCAGCAGATCCTTGAGCCGCGCGTTCTCAAGCCGTAGCCGCTCCAGCTCGCTCCGCTCGTCCAAGGCTCCGCTCCCGGGGG
>CAYSVD010000180.1:0-38848 GCA_964434395.1 uncultured Pseudohongiella sp. | reverse complement strand
GGACGGCTCGACGGACCGCGCCGAGGCCTACTCCCTGGACGCCGCCGGCCGAAGAACGGAGATCCGCTTCCACGACTCCCACCGCGGCGGCTTCGGCCTCTCCGGGCTGACCCCGGACCGGATCGACCGGCACACCTACGGATCCGAAGCCGACGACGGCCGGTGGCTGACGCACTGGATCAACGAGGACGCGAAAAGCGACGGCCATTTCGAGTTCCGGACCGCCGTCACCCGGCACGGCGCCTCCGACGCCGTCGCCACGCGGCTGACGGAGCGGGACGACGGAGCGGGCGGCGGGACCGCCGACGACGGCATCATCGACAGCCGGCGGCTTCAGACCTTCGACGCCGAAGGCGCGCTCGTGTCCGACAAGCACGACGACGACAACGATGGGCTGTGGGACCGGATCAAGGACGGCGAAGGATCCCGGCAGCACCAACACGACGGCAAGGGACGGATCGTCCTGGCCGTATTCGCGGACGGGGACAGCGACGTGTACACCCGGGCCGAGGCCTACGAGTACGGCGCCGGCGGCCGGGTCGTGAAAACCACCTGGTACAACACTTGGGGATACGGCATCGATCTGAGCGACCGGACCGTCGAGCGGGTGCTGACCGGCTCGGTCGAGATCCTCGCGGATGGAACGGCCGCATCGCGCCGGCACGATACGTACGCCGACGACGGCGAGACCATCGTCGAATCCCTGTTCGACGACGACAACGCGCCGGACGGCGGCTGGGAGCGGGCCGAGGGCTACGAGTACGACGCGGACGGCAGGCTCGTCTTCCGCAAAACCGCCGGCGCGATCATCGGCGCCGATCCCGAAACCGCCGAGGTCGTCTGGAACCGGGCCGAGGCCTACACCCTGAACGCCGCTGGCGGGAAGACGGAGATCCGCTTCTTCGACGCCTACGACGGTTCGTCCGACTCCGCCGCCCTGACCGCCAGCCGCATCCACCGCTTCGAGCTGGAGCTGGACGACGACGGCAGCGCCGACGACGCCCGCTACGACAAGCTGGACGGCGCCGGCCGGACGGTCGAGTCCCTGTTCGACATCGACTCCGACGGGCCGGACCGCGCCGAGACCTACGCCTGGGACGGCGACGGCAGGAGGACGGAGGCCCGCTTCCACGATCCCTGGACGGGAACCTTCGACCTTTCCGAAGCGGCCGCCGGCAAGATCCACGCCTGGACCTACGACGCGGCCGATGCGGCCGACGCCCGGTGGCTGACCTTCTCGGAGGATTTCGACGGCGACGGCAACGTCGACCAGAAGAGCGCCGCCGTCTGGAGCGGCGACGCCATCGCCACGCGCGAGTACAGCATCGACAGCAACGACGACGGCTTCGTCGACCAAAAGACGCTCGTCGCGTACGACGCCGACGGGAGGCGGGAGTCCTCCAAGCACGACCTCGACAACGACGGCGCGTACGAACGGACCCAGCTCCACACCTACCACGAAAGCGGCGGCCGCAAAACGCTGCTGGTGCTGGACGACGACGGATGGGGCGACGGGACCGCCGGCGACGGCGACATCGACCGCAGGCGGCTCGCGGAGTACGACGTCGACGGCGCGCTGGCATCCTTCAAGGACGACGGCGACGGCGACGGCACCTACGACCGGGCCGCCGTCTACGACTACCGCGAAAGCGGCGAATTGAAAACGAGGCTGACGGAATTCGACGACGGCTCGGGCGGCGGAACCCCCGACGACGGCGTCTACGACGCGCGCCGGCGCGACGCGTACGCCGACGACGGCGAGACCGTCGTCGAATCCCTGTTCGACGACGACAACGCGCCGGACGGCGGCTGGGAGCGGGCCGAGGGCTACGCGTACGACGACGACGGCAGGCTCGTTCTCAAAAAGACCGGCTCCGTCGCCGGCGCCGATCCCGCAACCACCGCGATCGACTACGACGGGGCGGAGATATACTTCTACGACGACCTCGGCAGAAAAACGGAGACCCGGCTCTTCGACGACTACAACGGTATTTCCGGTTTCGACACCCTTGCCGGAGAAGTCGCCGGCCGCATTTACTATTTCAGGAAAAGCCTGGACAACGACCGCCTCGCCGACGATGCCTACTACGTGAAGCTGGACGCCAACGGCCGCTGGGTCGAACGGCTGGACGACTACGACTCGGACGGCACGCCGGACGTCGCCGCGGCCTACACCCGGGACGAGATCGGCAGAAGGACGGAAAACCGGTATCTGGACTCCTACACCGGCACCTTCGACCTTTCCGGCCGTACGCCGGACCAGATCCACCGGCGCGCCTACCTCCATCCCGACGATCCCGACGAGACCAACTGGGCGACCATCTGGAAAAACAACAACGCGGGCGACGGCAACATCCACTTCGAGATCAAGGTCGTCTTCGCCGAGGATCGCGTCGCCGGCACCCGCACGCGGCTGGCCGAGTTCGACGACGGCCACGGCGACGGGATCGCCGACGACGGCGTCGTCGACAGAAGGGAGCTCGCATCGCTTCAGCCGGACGGCGTGCTCCTCTTCACCAAGCACGACGACGACGGCGACGGAACCTGGGACCGGGAGGTGGTGAACGCCGCGGACGCCGCGCGGCATCATTTCGATTACTACGGCCGCCTCTATCTGGCCGAGTTCGGCCGCCCCAGCAGAGACGGCGGCGTGTACAACCGCGCCGAGCGGTATTACTACGACGGCATCCTGGACAAAAAGGTCCGGACCGACATTTACGACGAGGGCCACTGGGCATCCAGCGCCGGCACCCTCACCGTCATGCCGAAGGAAAAGATCGACGGCGGGTTTGACGTTGTGGAACGGATATCTCCCGGCGCCGCGCAATCGCATCCCACCCGGTCCATCCATCACGCGAGCCCCAACGCCGACGGGACCACCACGCAACGGATCGACCTGGACGACGGCCGGGGAACCGGAGCGGGAGGCGACAGAGCGGGCGACGGCTTCCGCGACCGGAGGATGGAGCAGACCCTGGACCGGAACGGCGCGGTCGTCTCCGTCAAATACGACCACGACGACGACTCGACCTGGGACTGGCTGGACGCCTACGGCTACACGAAAGGGGAGGATCGGCCGACCTCGATCACCCGGGTGGAGACCCGGGACAACGGAAATCCGGACGACGACGCCACGGTCGACATCGTTCTCATTTACGGCTCCGACGGGTACGGACACGACACCGGGACCGGGGGGGAGGGGCGGCAGTGGATCGACCTCGGCCCGGGCGACGACGTCGTGACGGGCGGCGGCGGGGCGGACCGGTTCATTTTCCGGTACGACGACGATTTCGACATCATCACGGACTACTCCTCCGCCGAGGGCGACCGGATATGGTTCAGGGAGGATCCCGTGATTTTTTCGGTGGAGGACGACGGCACGCTCGACGAGCACGACCCGGTGCCCGTCGAATACCGCGGCCGGACGGCCATCTCCATCTACTACAACGACGGCCTCAATCGCGGCGACGGCAGGATCATGCTGGTGGGATGGGAACCGAGCCGGTTCGACGCCCTGCTGGGCGACTCCGTCGGGGAGGGCTATGCAAGCGAGTCGATACTGGAAAGGGCGCTGGAAAGCGCCGACGGCGGCCTCGCGTACGACAGGATCCTGGTGATAGGGTGGAAGGAAAACCCCTATTTCCTCTTCACCGACGAAAGCCTCGCCGGCCACTTCATTTTCCATGACATCGAGGCGGGCTGACGCGTCCGGCGGGGCCGGCGGTCGGGATCCCGGTACCGCGGCGGCCGCCATGCTGGTAGACTGCGCCCGGACCGTGCGGCCGTCCCCGGCCCGGCGGCCGGAGCGCCCAGGAACAGCGTATGGCCCTGACCCTGAAGGTTGACGAGTTGCCGGAGCACATCGGCCGGGAGGTCGGCGTGTCCGGCTGGCTGCTGGTGGACCAGGAGCGCATCAACCGGTTCGCCGACGCCACCGGCGACCACCAGTTCATCCACGTGGACCCCGAACGCGCCGCCGAAACGCCGTTCGGCGCCGCCATCGCCCACGGTTTCCTCACCTTGTCCCTGCTGGCGCCGCTGGCCGGCGAAGGCGGCATCAGGCTGGCGAACGCCGTCATGAACATCAACTACGGCCTGGACAAACTGCGCTTCATCAGCCCGGTCAAGGCCGGCAGCCGGATCCGCGCCCGCTTCGAGCTGGCCGGCGCCGAGGAGAAAAAGCCCGGCCATCACCTGCTAAGGCACAACGTCACCGTCGAGATAGAGGGCGAGAACAAGCCCGCGCTGGTGGCCGAGTGGCTGGGCATGACCGTGGTCGGCTGAGGCCCGGAGACGCCCCTATGAGAAAACTGCTCCCGCTCCTTCCGCTGCTCGCCGCCTGCTCCGGCGAGCCGCCCGGCGACCTCGGCGTCCGGGACGGCCGGCTCGCGCCCTGCCCGGATTCCCCCAACTGCGTGTCCAGTTTCGAGACCGGCGAGCCCCACGGCATCGCCCCGCTGCGCGGCGGCCTGGCGCAGGTGGAGCGGGTTCTGCTCGGCATGCGCGGGGCGAACATCGTGCGGGCCGAGACCGGCTACCTGTACGCCGAGTTCACCAGCCGGATCATGGGCTTCGTGGACGACGTGGAGTTCCTGTCCGACCCGGACGGGGAGGTCACGCACGTGCGCTCCGCCTCAAGGCTGGGCCACAGCGACCTCGGGGCCAACCGCCGGCGCGTGGAAAGGATCAGGGCCGCCCTCCGGGAAGGCTGAAGGCACCCGCGCCCATCGCCTGGTCCGCCAGCGCCCGCTTCAGCGGCGGCAGCAGGTCCAGCGCCGCCAGCCCGGCCGTCCGCGCCGCCGCCCGCAGCGGATCGCCGCTCGAGAACAGGCGGACCGCGCCGTCGGTGAAGGCCAGCGTCAGCCGCTGGTCGAGCTCCCGCCCAGCGCGATAGTCCTCCAGCACCTCCACGGCGCCCGGCGACCGCCCCTCCGCGGCGGCCCGCCCGACGCATCCGGCCAGCGCCGCCGCGTCCCGCAGCGCCAGGTTCAGGCCCTGGCCGGCCACCGGATGCAGGGTGTGCGCCGCGTTGCCCAGCAACGCCAGGGCGGGCCTGATCTGTTCGGCGGCGACCACGCGGCGCAGGGGATAGCGGAAGCGGCGGCCGATCCGCCTGATCCGTCCGAGGCGGTGGCCGAAGCGCCGCGTCAGCTCGCGCAGGATCTCGCCGTCCTCCATCCGCATCGCCGCATCGCCGCGCGCCGCCTCGACCGTCCACACCAGCGCGCCGCGATGCGCGCCATTGAAGGTCCGCAGCGGCAGCATCGCCAGCGGACCGGATTCGGTGAACCGCTCGTGGGCGACGCCGCCGTGGGGCGACTCCAGCGCGACGTTGGCGACGACGGCGTGCTGGCCGTAGTCCCGGACCGTCCGGCCGATGCCCAGCCGCGCGCATGCGGGGGAACGCCCCCCGTCCGCCAGCACCGCCAGGGCGGCGTCCACCCGCCATCCGGCCTCGCGGCCCTCGATCTCGAGCCGCATGCCCCCGGGCGTCGGCGCGATGGACCGGACCGCGGCGGGCGCGAGCAACCCGACCGCGGGCGCCGCCTCCAGCGCCCGGTTCAGCGCCGCTCCGAAGTCGGCGTTCTCCACCACGTGGCCGAGGGCCTCCACGCCCTGCTCGTCGGCGGCGATGCGGGTCGAGCCGAAGCGGCCCCGGTCGGAGACCCGGATCTCCCGGATCGGGGCGGACAGCGGCGCCATCCGCGGCCACAGCCCGATGTCCTCGCAGATCCGGCGCGAGCCCCAGGACAGGGCGGTGGAGCGCGCGTCGAAGCCCGGCCGGTCCCGCGCCGCGCCGGGCGCCGCCGCCTCCACCACCAGCACGGAAAGCGGCCCGGCGGACAGGGCGCAGGCGAAGCTCGCCCCCACCAGCCCGCCGCCCACGACCACCACGTCGTAGCGGGCCTCGGGCGCGCGCAACGGCATGTCAGCCGCCGGCCATGAACGATTCGATCTCGCTCACGGTCTTCGGAACGCCTTCGCTCAGCACGCGATGACCGCCGCGGGTGACCAGCACCTCGTCCTCGATGCGCACCCCGATGCCGCGCCATCGGGCCGGAACCTCGGCGTTGTCCGGCGCGATGTAGACGCCCGGCTCGACCGTGGTCACCATGCCGGGCCGGAACGGCCGCCACCGGCCGTCGATCCGGTAGCGTCCCGCGTCGTGCACGTCCATGCCCAGCCAGTGTCCGGCCCGGTGCATGTAGAACGGCCGGTAGGCCTCCTTGGCGATCAGCCGGTCGGCCCGTCCCTTCAGCAGGCCGAGCCCCAGCAGGCCGCGCGTGACCGCCCGGACCGAGGCCCGGTGCGGCGCGTCGCAGGGCGCCCCCGGCCGCACCGCCCGGATCGCCGCCCGCTGCGCGTCCAGCACCACCTGGTAGACCGCCCGCTGCTCGGGCGTGAAGCGGCCGCAGGCCGGAAAGGTCCGGGTGATGTCGGACGCGTAGTGCCCGTACTCGCAGCCGGCATCGATCAGCACCAGGTCGTCCTTCCCGATCCTGGCGGCGTTGGCGTCGTAGTGCAGAACGCAGGCGTTGCCGCCGGCGGCGACGATGGGGTTGTAGGCCGGGGCGCGGCCGCCGCGGCGCGCGAAGGCGTACAGCAACTCCGCCTCCAGCTCGTACTCCCGCATGCCCGGCCGGCAACTGGCCATCGCCCGCCGGTGCGCCTCGCCGGAGATCAGCGCCGCCCGCTCCATCAGCCGGATCTCGCCCCGGCTCTTGATCAGGCGCAACTCGTGCAGCGGCCCGGCGAGGTCCAGAAGGCGCGGGGCCGGCCCGCCGTCGGTCCCGGACGCCGAGCGGAGCGTTCCGAACCAGCCCGTCGCCCGCCGGTCGGAGGCCTCGTCCCGGCCCATGACGCACCAGAGACGCCGGCGGCCGCGCAACAACGCCGGCAGGCGCCGATCGAACTCGCCGACCGGATAGGCCCGGTCCACGCCGGTGCGCCGCGGGGCGGCGGCGGGGCCGGTCCGCGGGCCGGTCCACCGTTCCCGCTCCCGGTCCCGTTCCCGGCAGAACAGAACCGCCTCGCCCTCCTCGCGGCCCGGCAACAGCACCAGCAGGGCGCGCGGCTCGCCGAACCCGGTCAGGTAGTGGAAATCGCTGTCCTGGCGGTAGGGGTATTCGGTGTCGCCGCTGCGCGTCCGGGGCGGCGCCGCCGCCACGATCGCGACGCTGTCCGGGCCCAGGCGCGTCATCAGCCGCTTGCGCCGCGCCCGAGTCTCCTCCGCCAGCCATCGCCGGCGGCCCCTGTCGCCGCCTTCCAGCGGGTCCGCCCGGCGCCGCGCCTCCGGCCGTGTCTTTCGCTGCCGCTTCATCGCCGCCGCTCCATTCCGCCCCGCCGCGCGCTCCGTCTTCCCGCCGCGCCGCATCGCACGCGTTGTGCGATCGTGCGCGCCCGCGTGTGTGCGCCCGCGTGTGCGCCCGCGTGTGTTGACCCCCGGCGGCGCCGGGCCTATAGTGTACGCTGGTTAATGTCGATTCTAAAACAGGTCCGATAGCCCCTTGCGGGGAAACGGATTCGCCGGCGCGGGACGGGCTGCGATGAGCGACAGCGACGAGGATCTCAGGACTTTGGGCGACAAGGTCGACCGGCTGATCGCGCACTGCGAGCGGATGGACCGGGAAAACCGGCTGCTCAAGGTCAGCGAGGCGCGCTGGCGGGACGAGTGCGGGAGGATCAGGGACCGCGACAGCCGAATCAGGGGGCGGCTGAAGTCGGTTCTGCTGCGCCTCGAAAACTTGGCCGACACCTAGGCCGCGGGCGGAGCGCGGAGCATGGGCGAACCCGAAAGCCAACGCAGCACCACCGTCAAGATCAGGATCCTCGACAAGGACTATCAGGTGAGCTGCCAGCCCGGCGACCGCGAGGCGTTGCTGGAGTCCGCCCGGTACTTGGACGAGCACATGCGGCGGGTCAGGCAGCGCGGCGACATCCACGGCACGGAAAGGATCGCGGTCATGGCCGCGCTGAACATCACCCACGACCTGCTGGCCGGCGGCGGGGCGGACGAGGACGTCCGCGCCGCCGCCGCCCGGCGGATGCGGGAGATCGGGGACCGGATCGACCGGGCGCTGACGGCGGCCGGCCGGACCGGATCCTGACGCGGGCCGGCCCCGCCGCGACCCCCGTCCCGGCGGCCGGGACCGGCCGGAACCCGGCCAGTCTCCGGCCAGTCTCGGCCTTTCCCCCCGCCGGGGCGGCGTGTATACTGGCCCCGGGTTCCCTGGGACATTGGCCAGTCGAAGATGTTCTTGAGCCGATAACTCCGTAACCGGAGGCGACTCGACGGATGCTGTTGCGCATGTCCGCAAGTACGGAAAGCCTGATGCATCGCGGGCGCCACCACCTGAGCCCTTGGGTTCAGGACACGTTCGGCAGCGGTGTCTTGGGGAGTCCATGCCTTTCGCCCCCCTCCCGTCCCATCCCCGTTCCGACGTGGACCCGTCGCCGCGCCGCGCCGCGTTGCGCCGCCGCCTGAGGCGGGCCCGCAACGGGCTCGGCGGGGCGGAGCAGGCCGCCGCCGCGCTGGCGGTGCGGGACCGGCTGGCCGCGCTGGACTTCTTCCGCGCGGCGCGGCGCGTGGCCTTCTACCACCGCTTCGACGGCGAGCTGGATCCAGCGCCGCTGCTCGCCGCGGCGCTGGAGGACGGCAAGGCGTGCTTCCTGCCGGTGACCGGCCGCGACGACCCGGGACGGCTGGTCTTCGCCCCCTTCGACGCCGGCACGGCGCTGACCGAGAACCGCTGGGGCATCGCCGAGCCGCCCGCGCCCGCCGCGCCCGTCGACCCCGAAAGCCTCGACCTGGCGTTCGTGCCGCTGGTCGGCTTCGACCGGCGCTGCTTCCGGCTGGGCCTGGGCAAGGGCGGCTACGACCGCGCCTTCGCCTTCCGGCGCGCCCGCCCCGGCGGGCCGCCGCTGCTGGTCGGGCTGGCCCACGCGTGCCAGCTGACGGCAAACCTGCCGGCGGAGGAGTGGGACGTGCGGCTGGATGCGGTGGCGACCGCGGGAGAGCTTTACCGACCCGACGGCCCCGCCGCTCCGTCCGGCCGCAGCGCGGCGTAGTCGACCGGCCGCTTCAGGTCCAGGCGCCGGGGCGCGGCCGGCATGGGATACTTCAGGCCGGTGGCGCAGTTGAACAGCATGACCCGCTCGTCCCGCCCGACGCGTCCCTCCGCCAGCGCCCGCTTCAGCGCGGCCAGGGTGGCGGCGCCCTCGGGGCACAGCAGGATGCCCTCGCGCCGCGCGCATTCCCGCTGGGCCGCCATGATCTCCCCGTCGCCGACCGCCGCGGCGAAGCCGCCGCTGGCGCGCACGGCGTCCAGGATCAGGAAGTCGCCGACGGCCGCCGGCACCCGGATGCCGGCGGCGACGGTGCGGGCAGCCCGCCAAGGCTCGGCGTGGCGCTTCCCCTCCTCGAAAGCCCTGACGATCGGCGCGCAGCCCTCCGCCTGCACCGCCACCATGCGCGGGCGCTTCGGGCCGATCCAGCCGATCGCCTCGAGCTCGTCGAAGGCCTTCCACATGCCGATCAGCCCCGTGCCGCCGCCCGTGGGGTAGAAGATGACGTCCGGCACGCTCCAGTCCAGCTGCTCGGCCAGCTCCAGCCCCATGGTCTTCTTGCCTTCGATGCGGTAGGGCTCCTTCAGCGTGGAGACGTCGAACCAGCCCATGGCGTCCCGGCCCTCGCCCACCACCCGGCCGCAGTCGTTGATGTAGCCGTCGGCCAGAAAGGTCTCCGCGCCCATGAAGGCGATCTCCTCGACGTTGATCCTGGGCGTGTCCTCCGGGCAAAACACCCAGGTCTCGATGCCGGCCCGCGCGCAGTAGGCCGCCAGCGCCGCGCCGGCGTTGCCGTTGGTGGGCATGGCCATGCGCTCGACGCCCAGCTCCCGGGCCATGGCCACCGCCAGCGCCAGCCCCCTGGCCTTGAACGAGCCGGTGGGCAGGCGGCCCTCGTCCTTGATCAGGATCTCGCCGCAGCCGTATTCCCGCCGCAGCGCCTCGGCCGGCAGCAGCGGGGTCATCACCTCGCCCAGGCGGACCACGTTCTCCGAGCGCGTCACCGGCAGGAACTCCCGGTAGCGCCAGAACTCGGGCGCGCGCGCGCGCAGGTCGTCCTTGCCGACCGCCCGGCCCAGCGCGTCCAGGTCGTAGCGCACCAGCAACGGCTTGCCGGCGTCCGACAGGCCGTGCAGCCGGCCGGCCGGATAGCGCTCGCCGGTCTCGCCGCACTCCAGATGCGTGACGAAGGTGGGGTACTCCTTCAAGGCCGCCCGCCTCCGGCGCGTCCGCGCCGCGCCGCGCGCGGAAATCCGCGCGGCATGCTATTCCACCTGCCGGGCGTAACGGTCGCGGAAGCGCTCGTACAGTTGCTGCTGCATGCCGAACAGGTCGATGTCGCGGCCCTGGATGTAGGCGCCGACCACCCGGCTCGTGCGCATGTCCAGCGCGTCGCCCTCCGAGATGAACAGGGTCGCGTCCTTGCCGGCCTCGAGGGTGCCGATCCGGTCGTCCACCCCCAGGATCTCCGCGTTGTTGCGCGTGACCAGGGACAGGGCGGTCTCCGGTTCCAGCCCGTGGGCCGCCGCGGTGCCGGCGAGGAACGGGAGGTTGCGCTGGCGGTCCAGCGAGAGCCCGCCGCCGCCGATGCCCACTTTCAGGCCGGCGGCGTGGAGCTCGAAGGGCGCGCGGAACGGCGCGTCGACGTCGTGCCATTCGCGCAGCGGCAGCGCGTGCACCCGCTCGTAGACGACCGGAATGTCCCGCTCCAGCAGGAAGTCCTTCACCTTCAGCGCCTCGGCGCCGCCCACCAGCACGATGTCCCTAACGCCGTAGCGCCGCGCGAAGCGCACCGCGCTGATGATCTCCCGGGCCATGTCCGCGTGGATGAACAGCTTCGCGCCGACGCCGAACAGCGGCCGCATCGCCTCCAGATTCAGGTTCAGCGGCTCGCCGGTGTAGGCCAGAGCGTCCCGGAACAGCGCGTGCAGCAGACCGGTCTGCGCCTCGTAGTCCTCGTTGTCCGCGGTCTCGAACCGTCCGGTGTCGGGATCGCGCCGCCGCACGCGCAGCGGCGGCCAGGCCAGGTGCAGGCCGACGTCGGCGCGCAGCATGGCGTCCTCCCAGTTCCAGCCGTCGAGGCCGAACACGGACGACCAACCGGCCACCAGCCCGCCCTGCGGGGCGACCTGCGCGGTCAGGATGCCGTTGAAGCGCTGGGCGGGGATGTGCTCCGAGTCGGTGTTGTAGGCGACGGCCGAGCGCACGCTGGCGTTGATGTCGCCCTCCTCCAGCACGTCGCTGGTGGCCCGCACGCTGCCCACCTCCAGCAGGCCCAGGGTGGTGTTGGGCAGCACGAGGCCGGGATAGACGTGCCGCCCGCCCGCGTCGACCACCCGGTGCCCGGCCGTGTCGACGCCGTCGGCGGCGGAGCCGACCGCCGTGATGACGCCCCGGTCGAAGGTGATCACGCCGTCGCCGATCACGGAGCCGTCGCCGACATGCACGACGGCGCCCGTGATCGCGATGGGGCCGCTCTGCTCCGGCACCGGCTCCGGAACCGCGGCCGGCGCCGAGGCCGCCAGCGCCGACGCCAGCACGGCGGACGGCAGGGTCTTGAACGACGGTTTCATGACGGGTCTCCCGCGCCGTCGCCGGCGCCTTCGCTGAGGATGCGGCCGATGAGGCGGGTCCGCTCGGCGGCGATCCGCTCCCGCAGGCGCCGATCCTCCTCCCGGTCGTAGTAGGGCGCCCCTTCGATCCAGGTGGTCTCGGCGACGGCGTAGATCGACAAGGGGTGGTCGGACCACAGCGCCAGGTCGGCATCCTTGCCGGGGCGGATGCTGCCCATGCGGTCGTCCAGATGCAGCAGCACGGCCGGGTTCAGGGTCACCATCTTGAGCGCCTCGACCTCGCTCACCCCGCCGTACTTCACCGCCTTGGCGGCCTCCTGGTTGAGACGGCGCGACAGCTCCGCGCTGTCGGAGTTCAGCGCCACCACCACGCCGGCCTGCCGCATCAGCGCCGCGTTGTAGGGGATCGCGTAGCGCACCTCCCACTTGTAGCCCCACCAGTCGGAGAAGGTCGAGCCCCCGGCGCCGTGGCGCGCCATGCGGTCTGCCACCTTGTAGCCCTCCAGGATGTGGGTGAAGGTGTTGATGCGGAAGCCGAACCGCTCGGCCACGTGCATCAGCATGTTGATCTCCGACTGCACGTAGGAATGGCTGGTGACGAAGCGCTCCCCGTTGAGGACCTCCAGCAGCGCCTCGTCGGCCAGATCCCGGCGCGGCGCGGGAACGCCGCGCCGGCGGGCGGCGGACAGGCCGTTGTACTCGTCCCATTCCCCGCCGTACTCCCGGGCCTGCGAGAAGGCGTCCGCGAACACCTGCTCCACGCCCATGCGGGTCTGGGGATAGCGGATCGACTGGGGGTTGCGCGAGCGCTTCACGTTCTCGCCCAGGGCGAACTTGATGAAGCCGTCGGCGCCCTCGATCAGCAGTCCTTCGGCGGGCTCGCCCCAGCGCATCTTGACGATCGCGGACTGCCCGCCGATGGGATTGGCCGAGCCGTGCAGCAACTGGGCCGCCGTCACGCCGCCCGCCAGGTTGCGGTAGATGTCGATGTCCTCCGCGTCCACCACGTCCTCCATGCGCACCATGGCGGAGTTGGTCTGGGTCTCGTTGATGTCGAACAGCGCGATGTGGGAGTGCTCATCGATGATGCCGGGGGTGAGGTGCTTGCCGCGCCCGTCGACCACCTCCGCCCCGTCCGCCGGCAGGCCGTCGCCCACCCGCTCGATGCGCCCGTCCCGCACCAGCACGTCGGCGACCAGCACCCCGGCGTCCTCGTTGGTCCACACCGTGGCGCCCCGGATCAGCAGATCCCGACGCGGCGGCGGCGCCGCCCGCCCGTAGGCGCCGAAGGGGCGGACCAGGTCGGGCGCGGGCTCCGGCGCCGGAGGCGCCGGGGATGCCTCGGCGGCGGCCGAGACCAGCCGCAGCCGCCAGTCGGCCGCGGAGCCGTCCGCGACGGCGCCGCGCCAGCCCTGTCCGTCCTCCATGGGCCAGCCGGACAGGCGCAACGGCGCGCCGCCGTCCCCGGCGTCGAAGCCGAGGACGATCAGATCCTCCCCGAGCTCCAGCCTGACCGGCTCGCCCTGCCCGTCCTCCTCCATCAGCTCGGCCCGCGCGCCGCCGTCCTCGTCCCGGGAGAGCTCCAGCTCGAAGCGCCGCCCGCCCGCCGTCAGCAGGTAGCGCCCCGGCGTCCAGCGCGGATCCGCGTTGAGGACGAAGCGCTCGCCGGCGATCCAGTTCTCCAGCAGCGCGGTGCCGTCGTCGAGCAGCGGCCCCGAGGCGATGAGGAGGTTGGCGAGGCGCCCCGGCTCCAGCCGCCCCACGAGGTGGTCGAGGCCCAGCATCTCGGCGGGCGCGCGGGTCAGCGCGTCGATGGCGGCGCGGGCCGGCAGGCCGTGGTCCACCGCTTTTTTCAGGTTGTCCCAGAAGTCCTCGCCGCCACCGTCCAAGGCGAAGGGGATGCCGTGCTCGGCCAGCACCCGCGGGTTGAACGGCGCCGTCTCCCAGTGCATCAGCTCCTCGAGCGAAACCTCGTCGGCCAGGGCCGGATCCTCCACCTCCGGCGCCTCGGGAAAGTCCAGCGGCACGATCAGGGCGGCGCCGGTCTCCCGGATCAGCTCCGGGCGGCGGTAGCCGTCGCCGGCGGTCTTCAGGATGAAGCGGACGCCCAGCTCCTCCCCGACGCGTACCGCCGTGAGCGCCTGCTGCCAGTCGCCGACCTCCATGACCTGCGGCAGGCCGCGGGCGGCGCTCAGGGCCTCCAGCGTGGGATCGGTGAACGGCCGGGGCTCCTGGGCGGTGAACCACTCGGCGTCGAAGAAGGTCTGGCGCAGCAGAGCGAAGGCCCCCATGAGCGAGGACGGCATGGCCTGGACCGAACTGCCCTTGTCCAGAGAGTAGTGCGCGGCCGCATCGGGCGCGACGACCGCCCGGTTGGCTCCGGTTTCCCCCAGGGTGACCAGCGCCGACGTGCCCCGGACGATGCCGTCTCGGCGGTGCGTCACCACGCTGGAAAAGCCCTGCTCGCGGTAGCGCTCGCGGGCCTCGCGGTCCGGGACCAGGGCGGCGCCGGCGCGGAAGCCGGCGTGGACCGCGTCGTTGGCGTTCAGGGGCCGCTCGTCCGGAAACAGGTTCTCGGCCGCGCCGTTGCCGTCGGCGCGCTCCAGCTCCTCCATGCCGTAGTCGCTGTAGACGTCGATCAGGCCGGGGTAGACGTGCCGCCCGGCGAGGTCGATCTCGAAGTAGCCCGGCGGCGCACCGCCGCCGTCGCGCACCTCGACGATGCGCCCCTCCCGGATCAGCAACGCGCCGGGGCGCGCCTCGCCGTCCGGACGGTGAATGACGCCGCCGGTGAACGCGTACGCCCCGGCCCGCCGGTCGGCGATGCCGTTCGGCGTGGCGGTCTCCTGCGCCGGCGCCGCGGCGGCCGGCAACATCAGGGCGGCCAGCGCGGCGGCCAGCGTCCCGTTCTCTCTCATGGCTGACATCCTCCCCGTTGCGGGACCGTCCCGCCCGGGGCAGTCTACCGGAAAGGGCCGGACGTCGTAAGGCCGGGCGCGGCGGGGGCGGCTCCGGGCGGATTTCGGGTATACTGCCGGGCCGTTCCCGACCGCGGCTTCCGGAGACGCGCCATGAATTTCCCTTCAAGACCGACAGCGGCCGCCCTCTGCGCCCTGCTGGCCGCCTGCGGCCCCGGCGGGTCCGGACGGCCCGGGCCGGAGCTGGGCGCCTTCGGCATCGACCTCTCGCACCAGGATCCGGACACGCGCCCGGGCGACGACTTCTTCCGCTTCGCCAACGGCAAGTGGCTGGACGACTTCGAGTTGCCCGCCGACCGCAGCAACTACGGCTCCTTCACCGTGCTCAGCGACCGCTCCGAGCGGCGGGTGCGGGCCATCATCGACGACCTGGCCGCCGCCGAGCCCGCCCGGGGCTCCATCGAGCGGAAGATCAGCGACTACTACCTGAGCTACATGGACGTGGAGCGGCTGAACGGGCTGGGCATCGGCCCCTTGCGTCCCGGCCTCGCCGCGCTGGAGGCGATCGGCTCGCGCGGGGAGCTGGTCGCCGCCCTGGGCCGCGCCCGGCTGGACAACACGGCCAGCCCCTTCATTTTCTTCGTCGGCGCCGACCGCGTCGATCCCGACCGCCACCAGCTCAACCTGATGGTCGGCGGCCTGGGCCTGCCGGACCGCGACTACTACCTGGAGGACACCGAGCGGTTCCTCGAGGTCCGCCGGGAGTACGCGGCCCACATCGAGCGCGTGTTCGACCTGGCCAGCGTCGGCGGCGGCGCGGCCCGGGCCGAGGCGATCCTGGCGCTGGAGACCCGGGTGGCCGAGCACCTCTGGCCCCGCGCCCAGCGCCGCAACCGGGATCTCACCCACAATCCCATGGACTACGCGGCGTTCAAGGCCGGCTATCCCGGCCTCGACTGGGACGCCTTCTTCGCCGCCGGCGGCGTCGAGGGACTGAGCGACCTGAACGTGCTCTACCCCAGCGCCATGGCGCCCGTCATTGAGTTGATCAACGACCTGCCGCTGGAGGACTGGAAGAGCTACATGCGCTACCGGCACATCGTGGACAGCGCCGGCGTACTGTCCGAGGAGCTCGACCGGGAGGCCTTCCGCTTCTACAGCACCGTGCTCAGCGGCGTGCCGGAGCAGCGCGAGCGCTGGGAGCGCGGGGTGCTGCGGGTCGGCGCGCTGGACGGCCTCGGCGAGGCGGTGGGGCAGGTGTACGTGGGGCGGCATTTCCCGGAGTCGGCCAAGCAGCAGATGGAGGAGCTGGTGGAGAACCTGCGCGCCGCCCTGGCCCGGAGCATCGAGGAGAACGACTGGATGGGCCCGTCCACCAAGGCGGAGGCGAACCGCAAGCTGGAGGCCTTCCGCCCCAAGATCGCCTATCCCGACCGCTGGCGGGATCTGTCCTCGATCGAGATATCCCGGGACGGCCTGTTCGACAACGCGCGCAACATCCACGAGTTCTTCTACGCGGACGAGATCGGGCGCCTGGGCCGGCCCACCGACCGCGAGGAGTGGGGCATGACGCCGCAGACGGTCAACGCCTACTACAATCCCTCGTTCAACGAGATCGTCTTCCCGGCCGGCATCCTGCAGCCGCCCTTCTTCGACCCGGCCGCCGACATGGCGGTCAACTACGGCGGCATCGGCGCGGTGATCGGCCACGAGATGGGCCACGGCTTCGACGACCAGGGATCGAAGTCCGACTGGGCCGGCGTGCAGCGCGACTGGTGGACCGCCGAGGACCGCGCCCGCTTCGACGCGCTCACCTCCGTGCTGGCGGAGCAGTACGGCCGCTTCGAGCCGGTGCCGGGCTACTTCATCGACGGGGCCTTCACCCTGGGCGAGAACATCGGCGACGTGGGCGGGCTGTCGCTCGCCTACCGCGCCTACCGGATGGCGCTGGACGGCGAGGAGGCGCCGGTCATCGACGGCTACACCGGCGACCAGCGCTTCTTCCTGGCTTGGGCGCAGGTCTGGCAGCGCAAGTACCGCGAGGACGCCCTGATCCAGCGGCTGACCGCCGACCCCCACTCTCCCTCGGAGTTCCGGGTCAACGGCGTGGTGCGCAATTTCGACGAGTGGTACGAGGCCTTCGACGTGCGGCCGGACGACGCGCTGTACCTGCCGCCGGAGGAGCGCGTGCGCATCTGGTGATTTCACGACGGACTGCGAGGACCGCGACCATGAAGAGAACACTGCCGGCGATGATGGCGGCGGCGCTGGGTCTGGCGGCGGGCGCCGCCCCGGCGGCGGCGCAGGAACGCTACGACATCCTGATCCGCGGCGGCCGGGTAGTGGACGGCACCGGCAACCCTTGGTACCGGGCGGACGTGGGCGTGCGCGGCGACCGCATCGCGCGCGTCGGCCGGCTGGACGGCGCGACGGCGGACAAGGTCATCGACGCCGCCGGGCTGGTGGTGGCGCCGGGCTTCATCGACCCCCACACCCACGCGCTGCGCGGCATCTTCGACGTGCCCACCGCCGACAGCGCCCTGCTGCAGGGGGTGACCACCCTCACCGAAGGCAACGACGGCGGCTCGCCGTTCCCGCTGGACGAGCACTTCGACGAGATCATGGAGACCCGGATCAGCGCGAACTGGGGCGTGTTCGTGGGCCAGGGCACCTTGCGCCGGATGGTGATCGGCGAAGACGACCGGGCCGCCTCGGCGGATGAGATGGAGCGCATGAAGGGCATGGTCCGGCAGGCCATGGAGCAGGGCGCGCTGGGGATCTCCACCGGCCTGTTCTACGTGCCGGGCAGCTTCACCCCCACCGAGGAGGTGATCGAACTGTCCCGGGTGGCGGCGGAATACGGAGGCATCTACATCTCCCACATGCGGGACGAGGCCGCGCGGCTGCTCGAGTCGGTGGAGGAGACCATCCGCATCGGCGAGGAGGCCGGGTTGCCCGTCCAGATCACCCATCACAAGGTCATCGGCGTACGGAACTGGGGCGCGGCGGCGAGCGGCCTGCGCCTGGTCGACGAGGCCCGGGCCCGCGGCGTCGACGTGACCATCGACCAGTACCCCTACACCGCCTCCCAGACCGGCATCGCGGCGCTGATTCCGCAATGGGCGCAGGAGGGCGGCGCCGAGCGGATGATCGGGCGCATCGACAGCCCCGAAACCCGCGCCGCCATCAAGGAGGAGGTGGTCGCCAAGATCCTCTACGACCGGGGCGGCGGCCATCCCGAGAACGTCTTCATCTCCCGCAACAGCTGGGATCCGGACATGGCCGGCAAGAACCTGGCGGAGCTGATCGTCGAGGCCGGCATGGAGCCGACGCCCGAAAACGCCGCCGAGGTGGTGTTCGACATCATCCGCGGCGGCGGCGGCACCGCCGTGTACCACGCCATCGGGCCGGACGACGTGGACCTCATCATGCGGCACCCGGCCACCGCCGTCGGCTCCGACGGACCGGTGGGGATCTTCGGGGAGGGCGCGCCCCATCCCCGGCAGTACGGCGCCTTCGCCCGGGTGCTCGGCGTCTACGTCAGGGAACGCGGCGTGCTGACGCTGGAGGAGGCCGTGCGCAAGATGAGCAGCCAGTCCGCCCGGCGCCTCGGCATCCACGACCGCGGCCTGCTGACCGACGGCTACTACGCCGACATCGCGGTGTTCGACGCCGACGAGATCGTCGACATGGCCACCTTCGAGGATCCGCACCAGTACGCCGTGGGCATGAAGCATGTGCTGGTGAACGGGGAACTCGTGGTCGAGGACGGCGAACACACCGGCCGCCGGCCCGGGCGCATCGTCCGCGGCCCCGGCCATACTGGCGACTGAGACGGCGGCGGGACGGCAGGCCCCCTGCCACAATGGTTTGAATTTTTCTGAATTGACGGCGATAAACGCCGTTGAAATGGAATTTAGCAAACCTCTGCCGTAGCGGCAGTTGGGAAATGCGGTTTAAAAAGTGCTTGTATGGCGGCGCTGATCGCCGTAGAATGCCAAGACATCAAACTTTTGGAGTCTCAGACATGTCCGTCGAGGTCGGCGAAGCCCCGAAGGTTCCAGCGGGCAGAGGCGGTTACATAAAACCGCTCAGGGGGATGTTGCCTTATGGAATGCTGACCACCAGAAAATGCCTGATGGCGCGGGGCCTGAGCGGTCACGCGCTGGACAACGCGGTCAAGACCGAAACGCTACTTCCGTTGGCACCGGGCGTGTACGCCCAGTACACGCGCGAAATCCGCTGGGAGGGCGTGGCGACGTCGTTGCAACGCATGGGAGGAACGTCGGTGCCGTCCGTGCACGTGGGCGGCTTGACGGCGCTGTTGCTGATGGGGATGGCGCACCATCTGCCGATGCGCGCCCTGACCGTGCATCTCTACACGCACGACAGGTTGCCGGGGTGGCTGTTTCGCCTGCCTCTGCCGGAGAATTTCAAGAGGCACAGCGTTAAGGCCCTCTGGCCGGAAAGTCTGATGGCCGACAAGGCGTACCTGAAAGAGTACCAGTGGGATGTCAATTTGCCGCCGTTGTACATCTCGTGCCCGGAAAAGGCGTTGATGGAGGTATTGCATTGGGTGCCTATCAACATCAGCCTCGATCATGCGGACAATCTGATGGTGGGACAGGTGAACCTGTCGCCGCGCAAGTTGGATGGTCTTCTGAGCGCATGCCGCAGCATCAAGGTGAAGAGATTGTTCCTCTGGCTGGCGGCGCGACAGGAGTACCAGTGGTTCAAAAAACTCGATCGAAAGAAATACAACCTTGGTTCCGGCAAGCGCGTCCTCGAAAAAGGCGGGAAGCTAGACAAGGACTACCTTATCACGGTGCCGCACCGCTTGTTCGACAATGTGATAATGTAGGGACATCCCAATGAGCATCTCAGATTGTTACCACAAGCAGGCAAGCTTGGTCATGCAGGTGTTGCCCTATGCGGCCGAGCACGAATGCTTCGCGCTCAAAGGCGGCACGGCAATCAATTATTTCCTGAGAGATTTTCCAAGGGTATCGGTCGATATCGATCTGGTTTATCTGCCGGCGAAGGCCCGCAACGATGCTTTGACAGAGATCCATGCGGCGCTTGACGGAATAAGCGACGCCGTGTCCAAAAATCTGAAGGGAACGGAAATTATCGGGCTCCATAAGCACAAAGTCGACAATTTGCGCCTGTTCGTGACGCAGGGCGAGGTGAAAATAAAGGTTGAGTTGTCGCCCGTAATGCGCGAAACGATCTTTGAACCGAAAATCATGTCGGCTTGCGAAGCGGCCGCGAAGTCGCTTGGTTCTGCGGAAATCGCCGTTGCGTCCTTCGCGGACGTGTATGCCGGAAAAGTCTGCGCGGCGCTGGATCGCCAGCACCCGAGGGACTTGTTCGACGTGAAATTGCTACTGGACAACGAAGGCCTGACCGATGACCTGCGCAAGGCCTTCTTGGTCTACCTGGTCTGCGGCAAACGGCCCATCGCCGGATTGTTGCGGCCGCAACTTCCCGCCAACATCATGAACCTCTACCAAAACGACTTCATTGAGATGGCTGAACAGGATGCTTCGCTACAGGAACTCAAGGACGCGCGGGAGCGTTTGATCGCTTTGATCCATAAAGAGTTGACAGATGACGAGAAGGCGTTTTTACTGTCTTTCAAGAACAGGAATCCGGATTGGGATTTGCTGGGACTGGAAAACATCAGCGAGCTTCCAGCCATACGGTGGAGACTGATCAACTTGGCCAAAATGCCCGACGGCAATCATGCGGTAGCCTATCAAAAGCTTAAGGATGTGCTGGGAGTGCAGGATGCTTGATCTTGGACCCTTGTCCGCCGTCAACGATGCTGAAAGCGCAAGCTTGTGAGGGATGCCGCCTAAAACCGAAACGACGTTTGACATGGCCTGGGCGACAACTATCTATCCCGCCATTTTCTCTCTCTTCTCCGCACCATCGGGCATCCCGCAGTCAATGACCGCAGTCATCTCCGTGTGCGTGACGGTCACGATCCGGACCGCGATTCTTCCAGTCTTCGGACGTCTGAACGGCGTCGACTTGTGAGAGAGCATCGCATCCCAGGCATCCCTGTCAAGGTTTTTGCTGAGGCGCTTTTTCAGCCGCTCGATCTGCTTGTCCCCCTCAATCGGGAAATGTATGCGCCTGGCGTAAAACGAATTGCCGTCGTAGTCGCTGTCGATCATCCAGCAGGCGATCTCCTTCGCACCCCCCGGCTCGACGTTGCCCGACTTGGGATTGTAGGTGTCGTAACCCAGCACCTCTACGGTGATCCGGCCGTCCCCCGCATCCTCGATACTTACATCCGGTTCGCCGACCATCACGAATGCGTGGTCGGAATCCTTGTCCTGCAGGTTGCCGATCTGAAGATCGCGGTTCGCCTGCGCTTTCAGAATCTTCAACTTGCCGCGTTGCTCGACATCGGATGAACGCGGCCCGGCCTCGAACGCGAAGGCTATGACCACCAGCAGGTCCACGCCCCTGATGCGCGCGGCGCTTTCGGCGGCCATGTCGATGAACGCGCCGGATGCCGTCATGTCGTCGGGCGCGATGGCGATGGCCGCCTTCATGTCCTCGCCTTTCCCGCCTGGGACGTGGGCCCAGGCGGTATGCGTGATCGGTGGCGCTTTCACCGTCCCCACGGACCATTCGCCGTCCGATGGCGGCACCCATTCGGATACCTCGGAAAACAGGAATTTCTCGTCCTTGGTCAGTCTCCGGCCGCTGATTCCCGATTTTTCAAGGGCGCTTGTAATGGCGGCCACCTGATCCGCAAAGGCTTCCCTATCCTCCTCGCTGTTTTCCATGCCATCGGAAATATCATCGGGAGACATAAAGCGATAAGGCGATTCGCTTTCCACAGTAAACGGAGACGACACACGAATAATCCCTTTGCGTTTGTAAGGAGCATTGACCAAATACGTTGGTTCGACCTTCTGATCGTAGGCCAAGATCGCAGCGCTTACGGTCGGAACCCGTTCGTAGACAAATCCCTTGCCCACATCATTACCGTAGGTTTTCGCTTTGGGTTTCGTTTTCCCTGTCAGCTCTGCCTCCAGTCGCGCGCCTTCTTCCGAATCTTTCAGTTGATAATAATCAAAGGCCCCGGTGGCGATTCTTTGCCGCGCCAGCGACGCCGCAACGCCTGAAGTGTCCGTCGTGATCCAACGTCTGCCCCACTTTTCGGCGACATAAGCTGTGGTGCCGGATCCGCAGGTGATATCAAGCACAAGATCGCCCGGATCCGTCGACATCAGCAAACATCGCTCTATTACGGATTCTGCTGTCTCGACAATATAATGCAAATCGGTGGCCGACATTTGCTTTGACCAAAGATTGTTGATTCGCCTTCCAGGAACCTCATCTTCGTAGCGCTTCCAGCTTAACTCCCCACGACCATCCCCCGCAACGGCTAACCTTCCCAGTTCAGCGAGCCGATCCAGGCCTTCATGCGATACACGCCATTGATTGTTTGCTGGGCATTCGTACAACTTTTCATTCCATATGTAATTTTTAGATCGACCAGTGGTTGATTCACCTATCGAACTGAGCCGCATCCGACGGTAAAGCCTTGCCCCTTCAGGGAGTAGTGATACATCACCCATCTCTTCCTTGGTTAGTGAACGACTGCTTCCATCTTGCGCTTCAACAGCCGCATACGAGTGCATATGTTCCAGTTTTTCTTGCCTAGATAATATTTCATACAAGTCACGATACTTTAAGGCGCTTTTGTTTTTTGCATACCAAAGGAGATAGTCGGTAACCAGCGGCAGGTGCTGAGATGAAGAGCTTCCAGTTTTAGCAAACGGAACGGTCGCAACATGATTTTCATTTCCAAACACATCATCAAGCAATACTGCTATGCGGTGAACATTATCGTCTCCTATCTGAAGGAACATGCTACCAGTGTCCGCAAGCAATTCCCGCAGGAGATGAGCATTTTTGCATATGTTGTCGAGGTAGGAGTGGATGCCATTCTGGTATGTGTCGCGGAAACTGGCCACCATGGAAGGCTCATTCGGAATATCCGTCGCTGATGCTTTCGTGCCGCGTGACTGAGTGCTGGCCTGAAAATTCGACTTGAAGGAAATGCCATATGGGGGATCAAAGTAGACCATGTCCACTTTCCCCCTCATTCCCTCCTTCTCAAGCAGGGAAGCCATGATCCTGCTCGAGTCGCCGCGTATTATGCGGTTTTGCCAGTTCCCCGTGTGCTCGTACCACTTGTACGTCGATCCCTCGGGAAAACCATTGAAGTCGTCCCAAAGACTGTCCTGCTTATGCCCCCCCCCCCCGAGATACTGTATAAAATTGGCAGGATGTATCTTTTCATGGATGTACAGAGGATGGGCCTGAACCTTAAAGCCATCGGCATCCAGCTCCCTGTCCCAGTTGAGCGTGGGAGCAGACCCTTTCGCACGAACGGATTGCCGGTAGCTGACTCCCGCTTTGTCCTTGTCCGGCATGTAGGCCTCCGACTGTTCCGTCGGTATCTTGGTTCTCCTCGTCGAGTGCTTGTAAGTGTCGACTTTCTTTCCTGCAACCCTTTTCTTTGTGGCCCTTATCACCTTCTTTCTAGTGGTCATTTCTTATTCCCTCTCTATTTCTTCCCAAAGCTGGGAGTGGATGGTTTCCTCGTCGTCGATGAAGACGTAACGCCACTCGCCGTCGCAAGCGGGATCGTTCGAGCCGTTGACCGCCGGCAGCCACCAGTCATCGACGGCCTTGGTTTTCCGGTCGCTGTCTTCGCCGGCCCGCCCTTTGTATTCAATCACAAGGTGAACCGGCCTGCCATCATTGTCGTTCCGCTTCAGTCGCGCGACGAAGTCCGGAACATAGCTTTTCCAGACGCCATTGCTTTGGTCGAAATATGGGATTTGCCATCCAAGGCGGAAATTGCGCGCCCAAGCGGATATGCCGTCAATCGAATCAAGCGCTTCGGCAACGCGCACTTCAGATCCCGAGTCGCACGGCGCTCGATTCAGCTCGGACTTGGCGGTGTCATGGAACCGCCGGACGGTTGTCTCGAAATCAATGTCGCCTGTATCCAGCGTACGAGGCTGGGCGGCGTCCACCTCATCGACGAACACTGGCACGATCGACGGACCTACCGTTTCGGTAGAGTCGCAACAGCGAGCGATCTTGCGAGGAACCGTGCTGACATGCGGGTCGACCAACAGCAAGCGTAGATCAGGGCAATTTACCGCGGGGTGATTGAGCCAGTCCCGCACCGCTGCCAAAGCGGACCGGAACAGATCCCGCCTCCTTGACTCATCCGCATCAATCTCCTCCAGAACGAGCGAAGCCAGCTTGTAGAACACGTATCTTCGCCGCTTCTCCGTGAGTTCAAGGATATGGCTTTCCCCCGTCATGCCCGTGATTTCGGTCATGGTGGGAACTGTTTTGGGTTCGACGGCATAGCTTTCGACCTTGCCCGGGTCCAGTTTGATTATCTGACCGGGCATCCTGATTCGATAGGACGCGATATTCGGAAAGCCCATGCGGTACGCTTCCGCCCTCTCCAGAACCGAATGCACTCGGTACGGCTCGATCAGCGGCCTTGGCTCGACATCCCCGGCCCGCATGAAATTGAAAGGAATGCCGAAAATGTTCACCGTCTCGGCTGGCAAACGACCGTCGGGGCCGGCATTCTCAAAACCGGTTTTCCGTAGCCCCCTGCCCGCCACCTGTTCGCACAGCAGTTGGGTTCCGAAGCGCCTGAAGCCGAAAATGTGGGTGACCGTCCTGGCATCCCATCCCTCGGTCAGCATGGACACGGAGACGATGCAGCGTATGCGCTCTCCGGGCTCTCCTGTTTTCCCCACGGTGTTGAATATCTTTCGAATCCGCTCCAGCCGCTTTGCTTTCGTTTCGACCCCCGCCGTGTGTATCTCCGCCTCTTGGTCCAGAATCGCTCCGAGTTTTCCGGTCAGCTCCTCCGGCGAGTCCAGTCTTGAATGAACCAGCAATGTGGGCGGATATTCCTTGGGGCGGCTGCCGTCCGGTTCAACGTTCGAGAACAGCTCATAGGCTCCGCGCACCCATTTTCCTCCGGCGCGATGCCCAGCGATATGTCCGTACAGGACCGTGGCGTTTTCAATGGAATTAGCCACGACGATCATTACCGGCTTCCGCTTCTCTCCGGCTCCGACGTAAGCCTCATCGACGGTTCGATAGTGCTCGTGCATCTGCTCAAGAAGCGCGGAGATGGTGGACGGCACCCCGTGCAGATCTATCTTGCTCGGCTTAATGTGCATGTAGACGTTCCGATATACCGGACTGCTCATGTCCGAGTCGTCCTCGACCGGCACCCTAGGTATTTTTGTCAGTCCCGCCTCAATCGCCTCGATCAAGGGGTAGTCCGACACCGTCCAAGGAAACACCTCTACGCGCAGTTCTGCAGGTCGTCGAAGGTACATCGGGGTGGCGGAAAAGTCGTAGACGATCCCTAGCCGTTCGGTCCTCCGCAGAGACCGCAACGCGTTGAACCAGAGCGCGGCGGCTTCCTCATAATCCCTTTCCTCCTTATCCCCTTTGTTTCCCGCGGAGGGAGCGTAGCAATGATGCGCCTCGTCATTAAGAACGATTACTTTGCTCCCACCCGATCTTCCCAACAACCTTCCCAGCATCGCCTGATCGCTCTCTTTCCAGCGCTCGGGATCTTCTTCCCTGCCTCGCTTGATCAACATCTTTCCGATGCCGGAAAGGTGATCGTCTTCACCGGCGACCGAGAGCCTGTCTCGTTTCTGGAACGATTGAAAATTGAGCACCGTCACCTTCGCCTGATAAATCCGATTCCTAAGACTCGTCGGCAACAGCTCGTCATAGGCACCGCCCGGGGTGGGCTTTATCTCCTCCAGCCGTTCCTTCACCGTGAGTCCGGGCGTGATCGCCAGAAACTCAGTGTTTCTCGTCCCGTTCACGGCCATCCAGCAGATGAGCATCTGCATCAGCCTGGTTTTGCCGGTGCCGGTCGCCATCTTGATGGCGATGCGGTCGATTCCCTCGTTCCACTTTTCGTTGACTTCCTTCAACAACCGATCGATCCGGCGCCATTTCCTCTGCATCGCCTTCGATTCGGAACGCTTTCCCGCCTCGCGAAGCCACACAATGGTCTCGATCGCTTCGACCTGACAAAAGAACGGCCTCGGCGACGCTTCGTCCCTGCTCCAGTGTTCCAGCAACTTGCGCGTCGGCCCATTCGCGCCCACCCAGCCGTTCTCCCGCCACGCCTTGACGTACTCTCTGATCTCGTTGATCGTCGAGTAGGGCGGCATCTGGACGGCGGCGCCCAATTCAAGCAACTCCTCGCCGGGGCGATCTCTGGGCACCGGCAGGTACGCTCCGCTTGGACGCCGCCCCTTGATAATTTGGTCAAGAGACCGTTGCGTCTTCTCGTCCAGCTCCCAATGGCGGGCGGGGTACTCGTACGGGGTGTTGAGGATATGTTTGTCGGCGACGCCCTCCATGGTATCGACATCAGCGGCATCGTTCATTTTCTTTCCCCTGTTCTTCTTGGGTCGGCGGCTGGGTGCCCCCCAAGCCTCCGGTTGCGCTTTTCCATAGCCTTACGGGGGGAGTCTACCCACAACCGGGCCAGAGGTAAATCCGACAATCCGAACGCCGGCGCCCGGTCCGCATCGGCACCAAGAGACCGACGACCGCGGGTCCGCATCCGCCATCGCCCGCTGCGGCGGGCCCGCGCCGCTCACCAGGCGATGGCGTAGGCCTCGCGCCGGGGGTCCGCCGCGGCGGTGAGCGTCCCGGTGAGCGGATCGCGGCGGATCATCTGCGCGCCGCCGAAGGCCGCGGTCCAGCCGTCGACCACGTCCAGCCGATGACCCAGCGCCTCGAGCCCGGCCAGCGCGGCGGCGTCCATCCTGTTTTCGACGGCGACGGCCGCGCCCTCCGAGGAGCGGAAGCGGGGCGCCTCGACCGCCTGCTGCGGCGTCATGCCGAACAGCAGCAGGTTGTGCGCGACCTGCAGCACGGTCTGGGTCTGGCCGTCGCCGCCGGGCGTGCCCAGCGCGAACGCGAGGGAGCCGTCCGGATGCAGCGCCATCGTCGGCGACAGCGTGTGGTAGGGCCGCTTGCCGGGCGCAACCCGGTTCGGATGGCCCTCCGTCAGCGTGAACAGGGCGCCGCGGTTGTGCAGCAGAACCCCCGTCCCGCCGTCCAGCAGCCCCGAGCCGAAGCCGGCGAAGTTGCTCTGGATCCAGCTGACGGCGTTGCCGCGGCGGTCCACGGCGGCGGCGTACACCGTGTCCCCCGCGCCGTCGGGCGCCCCGTCCGGCGGCAGCATCCCGCCGAAGCCGGGCTCCGTCCGCGCCGCCGCGCGGGCCGGATCCACCCGGGCGGCCCGCGCCCGCAGGTAGTCCGGATCCAGCAGGCGGTCCACCGGCACCTCGGCCATCGCCGGGTCGGCGATCCAGCGGTCGCGGTCGGCGAAGGCCAGCTTCTTCAGCTCGATCAGGGTGTGCAGGTACCGGGCGCTGTTGTGCCCCATGGCCTCGAGCGGATGATGCCGGGACATCTCCATCAGGGCCAGCTGCGCCGCCCCCTGGGCGTTCGGCGGCATCGCCAGGAACCGGATCCCCAGGTAGTCCCGGGCCAGCGGCTCGACCCATTCCGAGCGGTGGGCCGCGAAGTCCTCCGTCCGCAGGTGGCCGCCCTCCGCCGCCACGAAGGCCGCGAGCCGCCGCGCCGGCTCGCCCTCGTAGAAATCCCGGCCGCCGGAGCGGGCGATGGCCTCGAGGGTGTCGGCCAGCGCCGGGTTGGCCAGCAGGCCGCCGACCGGCGGCGGCGCGCCGCCCGGCAGGTACAGCGCGCGGCCAGCCGCGTTCAGGTTCCCGCCCTGCTCCGCGAAGTCCCGCGCCAGCCTGCTGGAAACAGGAAAACCCTCCCGGGCGTACTCGACGGCCGGCGCCAGCAGCGCGGCGAAGTCCATCGAACCGAAGCGCTCGTGGGCGTCCGCCCAGCCCGCCACCGCGCCGGGCACGGTGACCGACAGGCCCCCGCCGCCGGGGACGCGCTCCGCCCCGGCGGCGGCGAAGAACTCCGGACTCGCCAGAGCCCCGGCCCGGCCGCTGGCGTTGATGGCCGCGACCTCGCCGGTCTCGCCGTCGAGGAAGATGCCGAACGCGTCCCCGCCGACGCCGTTCATGTGGGGCCGGACCACCGCCAGCACCCCCGCCATGGCGATCACCGCGTCGACGGCGTTGCCGCCCTGCTGCAGCGCCCGCATGCCGGCCTGGGCGGCCAGCGGATGGCCGGCCGACACGGCGCCGGCCCGACCCCGCACGTCCGGCCGGTTCGCCGGGGCGTAGCGCGCCGCGGCCGCCGGGGCGGCCGCCGGCGGCCCGCCCTCCGGCGCCGGCGCGCAGGCGCCGAGGACGGACAGAATGCACGGCGCGGACAGCAACGCGGCCGACGGCTTCACGGCTCCCGTCCCCCCGCCGGCCCGTCCGGGCGGTCCGCATCCCCGCCGGTCCGCGGCATGGGCAACGCCGGCAGGCCCGCGCCCAGCAGCCCCGCATGCTCCCTAAGACACGATGCGGCGGCGGCGCCGTCGCCGAGGCGCTCCAGCAGCCGGGCGAGCTCGCCGTAGGCCTCCGTCGTCGGCGCGGCCCCGACGCTCGCCTCGAAATGCTCCCTGGCCCGGCCCCACAGCCGGTTGCGCAGGCACACCCTGCCCGCGCACAGGTTGAGGGCCGCGTCGTCCGGCCTGTCCCGCAGCCACTTCTCCACGGCGGCCAGCCGCGCGGCGGGACCGCCCAAGTCCATCTCGCCGTAGCGGCGGACCAACGTCTCGTCCCACCGCTTCGACAGGGCGGCCTCGACCGCCCGGGCGGCGGCATCCCCGTCGCCGAGCTCCGCCAGCAGCTCCGCGTAGCGCAGCGCCGCCCGGCCGTCCTCCCGGACCTCCGCGGCGGCCGCCTTCCACAGCCGCTTGATCTCATCTGCGGAGCCGGCGCCCTCGCCGCCGGCCCCGCCGCGCGGCTCGCGCAGCCGCCGCATGAACAGCCGGACCCTCAGCCGTCCGAGCTCGTCCGCCCCGGCCGCCCCGGACTTCTCGAGCGCCGGCAACAGCGCCTCCAGCCGCTCCCAGTCCTCAAGCCGCTCGTAGACGTCCTTCAGCAGCCCCAGCATGGCGGCGTCGTTCAAGGAGGTGTCCTTCATCTTCTCCAGCAGCGCCAGACACTGCTCCAACTGGCCGGACCGGAACAGCAGCCGCGCCTTCACCGCGTTGACGGTGGAACGCGCCGCGGGGTGCTCCCGCTCGGCCGCCTCCAGCTCCCGCATCCACAGTTCCCGCCCGCCCATCCGATGGGCCGCGCAGGCGGCGGCCAAGCGGTTGACGACCGACGCGTCGCCGTCCTTCTCCCCCCGGGTCAGATGGCCGTAACTCGCCCGCCAGTCGCCGCGGGCGTAGCTCAGCAGGCCCTCCAGGGCGTGGCTGCGGGCCCGGCGCCGGCCCCGGTCCCTGCCGAAGGTCACCAGCCGCCGCGGATTCAGCCACCGCGCGGCGGCGAGCGCGAGCCGCAGCAACAGATACGCGAGGCCGGCGGCGGCCAGCAGGGCCAGCAGACTGGTCTCGAAGGTGTAGTCGCCGAAAGCGAGCAACAGGTAGCCTGGGTCGGCGGGAAAGCCGAGGTACAGCGTCATCCACAGCGCCGCCGCGATGGTCAGCAGGCTGAATACGAACAGCCTGATCATGATCCGCTACGGCGCGCCCGTCGCCAGCCGCCGGACCGCGGACAGCGAGCGCTCCAGAGAGGGCAGCGAGGGCGCCAGGTCGACCTCGCCGAGCCGGTCCAGCTCCTCAAGGATCGCCCGGTCCCCGGGCGAGTCGGCGGCCGCGTGGCGCGCGATCCGCGCGCGCGCGCCGCTCAGGCTGGAGCGGTACAGCCCGCCGTCGCCGCCGAGCACGGCCAGTTGCGCCTGCTGCAGCAGCAGCCGCAGTTGCCGGCGGATGAGATCCTCCTCCTCCGGCGACGGCACGGGTTCCGGCCGGTCCTCCCAGCGGCGCCAGACGAACACCGAGCCCAGCAACTCGAGCGCCGGGTCCATCCATCCCCCCGGCGCCGTTTCCGCCGGAGGCTCGGGCGGCGCGCGGTTTTCAAAGTTGCGCCGCATGAATCCGGCGAAGTCCATGGCCGCGGCCCGGTCCATCAGGATGCCGAGGCGCAGGTACAGCCCCTCGCGGTCCGGCAGCTCGGCGGCGCGCAGCGCGGACAGGTCGGCGGCCAGCGCCTGGCGGGCGCCGAGCGCGTCGCCCGCGCCGGAATCCAGCAGGGACATGTCGGCCTGCTCGAGCAGGACCATGGCGGTGGCGACGTCCGCCTCCAGCTCGAGCCGGCGGGCGGCCAGCGTCACCAGGTAATCCGCCTCATGGAGCCGCCAGCGCCGGTCCGGCGCGTCCGCCGGCGCCGTCCGCGCCTGCCGGCGCAGGCCCTCAAGCGCCCGGCCCAGCCTGCCGGCCTCGGCCTCCAGCGCGTCGAGCCGTCCGGCGTCCGGGCCGGGCGGCGCCTCGCGTCGCCGCGCCAGCGCCTCGCGCCACTCGCCGCGCAGCCTCTCCTCCAGTTCGAGCCGCCAAGCGTCCCGGTCCGCCAGCGCCTCGTCCAGCCGGCGGCCGCGCTCGTCCAGCGCCACCACGGCGCCGCGCAACTGGTGGTGGGACCAGCCGAGCCAGCCCACGGCGGCCAGCACCGGCAGGAATGCCAGCCCGAGAACGGCCAAGCGGCGCCGGGCGGCCGGGCGGGCGCGGCCGCTCCGCGACGGCCCGTCCGACGCATCCTCCGTTTTCCGCTCCGCCACGTCCCGACCCCGCATCGACCGCCCCCGGCCCCGGCGGGGGGACGGGCCATGGTAGCAGACTCGCCCCCGCTCCGTTGCCCGGGTCGGTCCCGGGTCGGTCCCGTTCAAATCGGTTCAAGCCGGTCCGGACCGTCACGGGGCCCCCTGCTATACTCGCCGGCCCGCGCCCTCCGTTCCCGCCCCCATGAGCGAGCAAGACGACGACGCCGGCAAGCCCTGGGGCGGCCGTTTTTCCGAGCCGACCGACAAGCTGATCGAGCGCTTCACCGCATCGGTCGATTTCGACCGGCGGCTGTACCGGCACGACATCGAAGGCTCCATCGCCCACGCCCGCATGCTGAACCGGGCCGGCGTGCTGAACGACGAGGAGTTCGCCGCCATCGAGGAGGGGCTGACCGCCATCCGCCGGGAGATCGACGAGGGGCGCTTCGTCTGGCGGACCGGGCTGGAGGATGTGCACATGAACATCGAGGCGGCGCTGACCGAGCGCATCGGCGAGGCCGGCCGGAAGCTGCACACCGCCCGCTCCCGCAACGACCAGGTGGCCACCGCCGCGCGCCTGTACGCGCGGGAGGAGGCCGAGCGCCTCGAGACGCTCGTCGCACGGCTGCAGCGGACGCTGGCGGACGTCGCCGAGCGGGAGGCGGACACCGTCATGCCGGGACTGACCCATCTGCAAAGCGCCCAGCCCGTCACCTTCGGCCATCACATGATGGCCTGGCGCGAGATGCTCGAGCGCGACCGCGGCCGCCTGCGGGATTGCCGCGAAAGGCTGAACGAGTGCCCGCTCGGCTCGGCGGCGCTGGCCGGCACCACCTTCCCCATCGACCGGGAATACACGGCGCGGCTGCTCGGCTTCGACCGGCCCGCCGGCAACTCGCTGGACGCGGTCAGCGACCGGGACTTCGCGATCGAGCTGACGGCCGCCGCCGCCCTGATCATGACGCACCTGTCGCGCTTCGCCGAGGAGCTGGTGCTGTGGACCTCGCCGCAGTTCGGCTTCGTGGAGCTGCCGGACCGCTTCTGCACCGGCTCGTCCATCATGCCGCAGAAGAAAAATCCCGACGCGGCGGAGCTGGTCAGGGGCAAGGCGGCGCGTGTGCACGGCCGCCTGACGACGTTGCTGTGCCTGATGAAGGGGCAGCCGCTGGCCTACAACCGGGACAACCAGGAGGACAAGGAGCCGCTGTTCGATGCGCTGGACACGACCGCGGACTGCCTGCGCGTGTGGACGGAGATGGCGGCGGCCATGGTCTGCGACCGCGGGGCCATGCTGGCGGCCGCCCGGCGCGGCCATCCCACCGCCACGGACCTGGCCGACTACCTGGTCCGCAAGGGGCTGCCGTTCCGGGACGCCCACGAGGCGGTGGGGCGGGCGGTGCGGCGCGCGCAGGAGCGGCGGCGGGAGCTGGCCGAACTGGAGCTCGAGGAGCTGCGGGCGTTCAGCGGACTGATCGGGCCGGACGTGTTCGACGTGCTGGACCCCGCCGGGTCGGCGGCGGCCCGCGACCATCCCGGCGGCACGGCGCCGGGCCGGGTCCGCGCCGCCGCGAAGGCGGCCCAGGAACGGCCGCCCCGCCGCTAGCGGCGGGGCCGCGGCCCGCCGCTCACACGCCCCAGTCGTCGTAGGACGGCGGCACCGCCGGGCCGCCGACGAGGCCGTGCTCCGGCGGCGCCTCGAGGCCGGCGCCGCCGGGCTCCCCGGCTCCCCGGCCGCTCGGGGGGACGTAGGGCTCGCCGGGCCTGTCGGCCGTGTTGTCCCCGAGGAGGCTGCCGTCCGTCGGGTCGGTCCAGCTGTCGTAATAGTCCACCGTGGTTTTCACCCCGGCATCGTCGTAATGGTACCGCTCGGCCTTGTTGTAGGTGATCTCGCTGTCGACCGGATCTCTGCTGGCGTTGCCGTCGACGGCGCCGATCCTGAGCAGGATGAGCCGGTTGTCGTTGCCCACATCGTGGGTGTAGGCCTCGGCCCAGCCCCATCTGGAGTCGGTGTCCTCGTCGAACACCGATCGAACGATGAGGCGCTCGCCGGCGACGATCTCGAAAGTGTCGTGCCGGCGCCCTTCGTTGTTGCCGTCGCGGTTCTCGTCCGTGACGACCATCACCCGGTCGGGGGTCTGGTCCGCAACGTCCATTTCGCCGTCCCAGTCGTCGTACTAGGACACCTTGGAGAACCTGTCGTGACCGCCGGTCGTGACGATGTACTCGAAGGCCACGGCCCGGTCGTAGGCGTCGGAGCCGTCGCGGGGGTCGCCGTCGTACCTGGCCAGGACGACCAGCCCCTCGTCGTTGAACTCGTAAGGGTAGTCGCTCTCCGTGATCTTGAACGGCACGGCGAGCGTGCTGTAAAACTCCACCTCGTCCTCCGTCAGGCCCGAACTCGCCACCCGCACCCGGTCGCGCTTGTCGAAGTCGCTGCCCGTCTCCTCCTCGGGGGGAATGGCATCGGGCAAATGCAGGGCATGCTCGCGGTACACGACTCCCTTCAGGACGAGATTCGCGTCGCCGCCGCCGTCGTTGAACGTGACATGCGTGTTCGCGGAGAGGGCTATGCCGTCCGCTCTCGAGAAGAAGGTTCCCGACCGGCGCAGATCGCCGCGCAGGTCATCCATGTCGGTGTCGCCGTCGCCGTCCTCGTCGTTCGCTCCCACGAACCGGATCTTGTCGCCGTCATCGAGCGTGAGATCGTGAATGGTGATGTGCTCTCCGAATGCCGTGGTCGGCCTGTTGACGTTGAGCACGAACACGTCCGCCCCTCCCCCGCCCCAGACGTTGTACCGGTCGCCGCCGGCGTACCCTATTTTGACGGGGGGCTGGGGAAAGACGATGACGTCGTCGAGCGGGGTGCCGTGCGCTCCCCGGAGCTCCCCGCCCTCATCCCCGGTGTTGACCCTGTCCGGCAGCCAGATCGTCAACCTTTCCGCCTGCTCCGCATTGATGGTCCTGGGCACGGCGTCCGGCCCGATGTCGAGGCCGGGACCGCCGATGTTCATCCTGTAGTCCACCACATCGTCCACCCCGTCGACCGAAGGATCGCTCAATGTGCCGATGACCGTCGCGCCGTCCTTCAGCGTGATCCAGCGGTGGGGCAGGTTGCCCGCGTCCGCCGAATCGAAAATCACCAACTCGTTGACGTCGCCGGACGGGTCGTTCCACGCGTAGTCCGCGGTCTCGTCCGCGCCGGTGGCGGCGTCGCCGTCGTCGTGGAATTTCACCGCGACGATCAGTCCGTCGCCGTCGCGCGTGTACTCTTCGATCCGTTCCGGAGATCCATCGTTGGTCCCGCCGTCGTGGTAGTCGACGCGGCCGACGCGTCCGCCGTTGTAGGCGTACGTCTCGGTCCAGTCGGGGACGCCCCCGACGTCGGCGCCTTTGTGGAAGGCGGTCTCGACGATCCTTTCGGACTCCCATTTGTGGACCAGCACCCTGTCTACGGAGCCGTCGGCGTCGAAGTCCCGGTACACCTTCTCCAGCTCGCCGGCGCCGTTGTACTCGTAGCGGTCGATGCGTTCCGCGGCCGTGTCGCCGGCGGTGTCGTAGGACACCTTGGCGATCCGCCCGGCGGCGTACTGATAGGATTCGACCCAGTCGATGGACCTCTTCAGGAAAACCGCTCCCGCATCGCCGTCGCTCAGATCGATCGTGCCGTCGGCGTTGAAGTCGAAGTCGACCGTCCCGTCGCCGTCGGCGTCGAGCGGCGCGCCCGGTATGTCGATGACCCCGTCGCCGTCGACATCGATGCCCGTGTCGTCGCGGGTGTCGAAGCCCTTCCTGACGACGGCGCGGACGCCGCCGCCGATGTCGCCGTACTCGTGGTAGCGGTTGACGACGGCGTCGTCGGGGCCGTTGTCGAAGAAGGAGACCTTGCTGATCTCGCCGGCGAACGCCTCGCCGGCCGCGAACCGCTCGTAGGTCTCGTAGCGGGCGGCGGTCTGCTCGCTCAGATCCTCGCCGGCGCCGTCGGCCTTGACGGCCCAAGCCTCGTACCGGACGGCCTTGGTGGCCAGGTGCCTGTCGGCGTCCGTCGTGCCGCCGTACTCGAAGACGACGGCCCGGTCGAAGGTGCCGTCCCCGTCGTCGTCGAATTCGGTCAGCGCGACCCGCCCCTCGCTGTCGTGGCGGTTGCGGCTGGCGACCCCGTCGCGGTCCTTGCCGCGCTCGTAGGCGCCGTCGCCGTCGTCGTCGTACTTGGTGAAGGCGACGGCGCCGCCGAGGTCGAAGGTCTCGTGGACCCGCCTGTCGATCGTGCCGTCGTCCGCGGAGCCGCCGCCCGAGCCGTCGTCGTGCTCGACCTCCTTCGCCGCGAGCGCCGCATCCGCGCCGCGGTGCGCGACGATGGTCCGCCGGTCGATGTTGCCGTCGGCATCGAGATCCTCCGAAAACGTCAGCCAGCGGCCGTCGGCGGTGTCGCCGGCATCGTAGGTCCAGGCGTGGATCCTGTCCGCGCTCGCTCCGGACAGGTCGAAGCTGCCGGTCCAGGCGTCGTAAAAGCGGCTTTCCGTTCTCCTGCCGCCGGAGTCGTACGCGTGGGCCTCGGCGCGCTCCGCCCCGTCCGCGCCGATGTCGAACAGGGACACGAGGACGCGCCCGGCGCCGTCCAACTTGTCGTAGCGGGCGTCGCCGGCGGCGCCGTCCTTGTCCAGATCCAGTCCGTAGCGGTGGACACGGCTGGCGGTCTCGCCGATGAGGCTCTTGTACTCGGATGCGCCGTCGTAGGCGTCGAAGAACCGGGTCTCCGCGGTGCCGGTCCCGTCCAGAATATGAATTTCGGCCTTGTTCCAGGCGACCGCGGCGGTCGCGGGGTCGGCGCCGACGATGCCGCTTCCGCTCTTGGACAGGATGAGCCGACCCTCCCCGTCGAAGCCGGATCCCAGCGCGGAATCCCAGCTGCCGTCGTTGTCCGTGTCCCTTAGCAGCCGGACGACCTTGTCGCCGGCGTCGTTGTAGGTCTTGTGCTCGGCCGAATCGCCGGCGCCGTCGTTGTCGTCGTCCGCCACGGTCAGCTCCCGGTCGATGGTCTGGCCGGCCAGATCCTCGCCGGCGCCGTCCGCTTTGAGCGCCCAGTCGTCGTACCAGACGGTCCGCAGGGCCAGATTCCTGTTGGCGTCCGCGGCGCCGTATTCGTACGCGACGGCCCGGGTGTAGTCGGCGCTCGCCGCCGCCGCGTCGTCGTATTCGACCAAGCGCAGGCGGTCGCCGGCGGCGTCCTCGTACGTGTAGCGCTCGCGCCTGTCCCAGGTGATGTCGGGCGCGGCCGGATCCGCGCCGGCGGCGGAGCCGATGCGCTTCACCGTGACGCGGGCGTCCGCGCCGCCGCCCTCGCGCTCCTCGTAATCCTCGACGGCGTCCAGGCCCGCATCCGGCCCGTAGTCGAACGCCGAGCGGGCGACCCGGCCCTTGTCGTCCAGCGTGTCGTAGCGCTTGTCGTCGTCCGCGCCGGCATCGTCCAGGCTCAGTCCGAAATAGTGGATGCGGCTGGCGAAGACGCCGGCGGCGGTCAGCGCGGCGAAGTCGGACGCGCCGTCGTAGTCGCCCGCATCGAAAAAGCGGATCTCCGCGACGGCACCGCCGTCCCGGAGGTAGATCTCCGCCTTGGTGTAGACGACCGCGTCCTCGCCGGGATCCGCATCGGTTCCGCTGACGGTTCCGGTCTTCTTGAGAACCAGACCGCTCCCGTCGCGCTCGTAGCCCTCGGCCCGGTCCCAGCTTCCGGCGACGTCGGCATCGAACAGGGAGCGGACGACGGTCATGCCGTCGGCGGCGTAGGTATCGTGCCGGCGCGACTCGCCCGTGCCGTCCTCGTCGCCGTCCGCGACGACCAGCGCACGATCGATGGTCTGATCGGCCAAGACCTTGCCCTTGCCGTCCGCATCGACCGCCCACCCGTCGTACCAACTGGTCTTGACGACCAGGTCGCCGGCGCCGTACTCGTAGGCCTCGGCCCGCTCGTAGGCGCCGTCCTCGTCGTCGTCGAACTCGGTCAGCGTGGGCCGGCCCTTGTCGTCCGTCTCGGCGCGGCGGGCGGTCGTCTCGGCGCGGTCCCAGGTTCCGTCGCCGTCGTCGTCGTATTTGGTGGATTCCAGGCTGCCGCCGATGCCGAAGGTCTCGAGGACCCTCCTGTCGATCACGCCGTCGTCGGCGGCCTTGCCGCCCGCGCCGTCGTCGTAGTCCTTTCGCCGCGCGGCGAGGACGGCGCCGGAACCGCGGTACGTGAAGGAGGTCTTGATGTCCGTCACGCCGTCGCCGTCGAGATCTTCCGAGAAGATCTGCGCCCGGACATCGTCGGTATCGGCCGCATCGTAGGTCCAGGCGTGGATCTTGTCCGCCGCTTCGCCGGAAAGATCGAAAGTTCCCGCGTACGGGTCGAAGAAGCGGGTCTCCGTCCTGCGGCCGGCGGCATCCCGGACGTAGGCTTCGGCGCGGTCCGACGTCCCGTCGAGATCATCGTCGAACAGGGACTCGACGACGAGCTCGCCTGCGTCGTCGTAGAGGTCATGCCGGCTCCGCTCGCCCGCGCCGTCGCTGTCGGCATCCATCACCTCCAGCGCCCGGTCGATGGTCTGGTCGGCCAGCGCCTCGGCCGCGCCGTCGGTCTTGACGGCCCACTCGTCGTACCAGGTGGTCTTGATCCTCAGATCGCCGTTGCCGTACTCGTAGGCCTCGGCCCGGGTGTGGGTGCCGTCCCCGTTGTCGTCGAACTCGGCCAGCGTGATCCGGTTCTGGCCGTCGCGCATGTAGCGCGCACCGCTGTCCTCGGTGCGGTCCCAGACGCCGTCGCCGTCGTCGTCGTGCTTGGTGGACTCGAGCTCGCCGGCGGCGCCGAAGGTTTCGTGGACTCGTTTGTCGACGGTCCCGTCGTCGGCGACCTCGCCTCCATGCCCGTCGTCATAGTCCTTCCGGCGCGTGGCTGCGGTGTCGGTGGTTCCGTGATACGCGAAGGCGGTCTTGAGATCCACGTTGCCGTCGCCGTCGAAGTCCTCCGAGAAGGTCAGCTCCCTGGCGTCGTCGGTGTCGGAGGCGCCGTAGGTCCAAGCGTGGACCTTGGCCGCCGTCTCGCCGGACAGATCGAAGGTTCCCGCGTACGGGTCGAAGAAGCGGGTCTCGGTCCTGCGCCCGGCGGCGTCCCAAGCGTAGGCCTCGGCGCGGTTCACTCCGCCGTCGTTGCCGTCGTCGAACAGGGACTCGACGACGAGCTCGCCGGCGCCGTCGTATTTGTCGCGCCGGCTCGACTCGCCGGTGCCGTCGTTGTCGGCGTCCATGACCTCCAACGCCCGATCGATGGTCTGCATGTCCAGCGCCTTGCCGGAGCCGTCCGCCTCGAGCGCCCACTCGTCGTACCAAGCGGTCTTAATCTTCAGGTCGCCGATGCCGTACTTGTAGGCTTCGGCCCGCTCGAACGTGCCGTCCAAGTCCTCGTCGAATTCGGTCAACACGACCCGCTCTTGGGCATCCTTCGTGTCGCGGTTGCCGGAGGGGACGGGCGTCTGGCCGCCGCCGCCGCTGGAACCGCCGCCCGTGGCGCCACCGCTGGAACCGCCACCGCTCGAACCGCCGCCACTGGAACCACCGCCAGCGCCGCCACCGGAACCGCCGCCCGTGCCGCCACCGCTGGAACCGCCGCCGGAGCCGCCCCCGGGCATTTGGTCGCCCGGCATCTGATCGCCCAGCGCGTCGATCGCCGCCGGCACGGTGGCGTCGTCGTCGGTCACCGCGGCCAGCGCATCGCTCAGTTCGGCGGGCTCGCCGTCCAACATCCGGACCACCGAATGCTCCGCCGCCACCTCGCTCCGGTTGAGGAAGGCCTCGGCGAAATCCTCGAAGCCCGCCGGCGCGACAGGGGCGCTCAGGAACCCCTGCGCCAGCAACACCAGCTCGGCCTGCGCCCCGCCGGCCTCGAGGTGGGGAACCACGACGTCCCGGCCGACCGCCAGCAGGTCCGCGCCGACTCCGGGCAACAGAATCGCCAACCAGGCGTCCGAGAACTCGGCGCGGGTCTGGGAGTCCGGGTACAGCGCGGCCCAGCGCTCGTTCCCGACCAGAACCCCGGCCGCGGCGGACAGGCCGCCCCCGCCGGCGGCGGCCGCCTCCAGTTCCGCCAGCAGGACGGCGCCCGGCGCGGCGCCGTACGCCGCCACGGCCAGCTGGACGAGATCCTCGGTGGTCTCGCTCTCGGCCAGCTCGTCCATCGCCTCCCCGCTCCGCTCGAGGAAGCCGCTGGCGAAAGCGGCGAAGTCCGCCGGTACGCCGGGACCGCTCAGAAAGGCCTGCGCCGCCAGCACCAGGCCGCCGGGCGAGCCGCCGCCGTCGATGAGAGGAACCACGATGCCGCGGCCGAACTCCAGCAGGTCCGCGCCCACGCCGGGCAACAGGGTCTCCAGCCAGGCGTCCGAGAACTCGGCCGAGGTCTGGGACGACGGATACAGCGCCGCCCAGCGCTCGCCGGAGACCAGGGCCTCGGCCGCCTCGAGCAGGGAGCCG
>CAYSVD010000179.1:0-11938 GCA_964434395.1 uncultured Pseudohongiella sp. | reverse complement strand
CCGGTTGCGCACCTACCTGCCGCCGGGGCGGTAGCCGCGCATTCTCCCGATGTTGGGGCGCTCGAAGCTCATGGGGCGGCGGCGGAGCCTTGGGGAGGCCGAAGGGTAGCGGGGCCGGACGCGCCGGGCAAGACCGCGGCGGCGCCCGTCACCCCGGCGGCAGGTAGGTGCGCAACCGGGCGGTCCAGCCCTCGAGCCAGCGCGCCTCGCCGCGCTCCGGCGGGGCGTTGTCCACCCGCCTGCGCAACACGGCTTCGGCGGACTCCACGAAGCGCTCGAGGGTGGGCGGTCGGTTGCCCAGCTCCTCCAGCACCTGCTTGAGGCCCCATCCCCGCCCCCGGTAGCGCTCGGACTCGAGCAGGCCGCTACCCTTGAAGTGCAGGTAGTCGATCAGCGCGTACAGGCCCAGCGGCGGATGGCTCTCCGCCAGTCGGCGGATGGCTTCGGCGGCCCGCTCCCGCCGCGGCGCGGGGAAGCTCCGTGCGATCTCGTCGGCGGAGACGGTCAGCCGCCGGGCGATGAAGCGGGCCTGCAGGCCCCGGGTGTCTTCCAGCAGCCGGCGTAGCCCGGTCATCCGGGGGCCGTCGAAGTCCGCGTAGAAGCTCCCGCGGTCGGCCCAGGGGTTGTCGGCCGCGAGGGGCTCGCCGAGCCAGGCCGGGAGCGCCGCGCCGTTGTCCGCCAGCCAGGCCAGCAGGCGGGGGAAGCTCTCCTCGAACCGCTCCCGCTGGCCCGCCCGGTACCAGATGAAGTGGCCGATGCCCAGGGACGGGAAGTCCTCGCCTTCGTTCCAGCTGGTCAGGCAACGCGGCCGGCCGCCGCACTCGTTCTGGAAGATCCTCTCCCCCAGCCAGGCGAGCTGCGCCTCGTCCAGCGCGGGCGCCTGGGCGGCGGCCGGCGCCGCGGCCAGGACGAGCGCGACGGGCAGGGCGGCGGGGAAGGCGCTGGCGCGGCGGGCTGGCATGGCGGTCCCGTCGGGGGCGGACGCCCAGTGTAGCACGGGCGGCCGGCGCATTCGGCGTCCAAAAAATCCAGTAAAAACAGCGACAAATCAGGGCGGGCGCTGCTTTCGCCGAGGTTTTATGCACAAGAGTGAACGGCCCGTCCCGAAAACCCGAGAAACCGCGGGTTTTGTTGTCGATCAGGCAATATGAAAGCGGCAACCAGTTGATTTCAAAAAGGATATCGGACGGACCGCGGATCGCCCCGAGGCGGCGTCCGTCGGAAAACCGTCCGGCGCGGCGGCGAGGGGGGAAAACTATGCACCGGGATATCCACAGATACTGTGGATAAGCGGCGACCCCGGGGGGACGTCTCCCCGCGGCGGTCTCAAGTCTCCGGATCCAGCCGGTCGACGATGCGCCTGGCGGCCCGCTCGGCGCTTTCGGCGACGGTGTCGACCACCATCTCCGGGCGCTCCGGCGTCTCGTAAGGGCTGTCGATGCCGGTGAAGTTGGCGAGTCCTCCCGCCCGGGCCTTGCGGTACAGGCCCTTGGGGTCCCGCCGCTCGCACACCGCCAGGGGGGCGTCGACGAACACCTCGACGAACTCGCCCCGCTCGAACAGCGCCCGGGCCATGCTCCGCTCGGAGCGGAACGGCGAGATGAAGCTCGCGATCACGATCAGCCCGGCGTCGACCATCAGCCGCGCGGTCTCGGCCGCGCGCCGGATGTTCTCGACCCGGTCGGCGTCGGTGAAGCCCAGGTCCCGGTTCAACCCGTGGCGGAGGTTGTCGCCGTCCAGCAGGTAGGTGTGGCGGGACCGCGCCAGCAGCTCTTTCTCGACCAGGTTGGCGATGGTGGACTTGCCGGCTCCGGACAGGCCGGTCAGCCAGGCCACCGCCGGCCGCTGGCCCTTGATGGCGGCGCGTCCCGCCCGGTCCACCGCCAGCGCCTGCCAGGGCACGTTGACGGCCCGGCGCAGCCCGTGCCGGACGCCGCCCCGGGCGGCCGGTTCGCCGCTCTCCCCGCCACGGAGCAGGAAGGCGCCGGTGGCCGGACAGGCCGCCTCCGGGTCGAAGGCGAGCGGCGCGTCGAGCGCGACGTTGGCCACTCCGCTCTCGCCCGCCGCCAGGGTGTCCGCCGCGATGCGCTTGCCGGTCCCGGGCTCGATGCGGCACCGCAGGCGGCTGACCGCGGCCCGGCGGCGCCCGCAGCCGGCCTCCAGCGCGTAGACGCGCCCGGGCAGCAACGGCTCCCGGCCGAGCCAGTCGATCCGGGCGCTGAAGTGGTCGGCGTATTCCGGCGGCGCGTCGGCGTCGGCGACGACCTGGCCGGCGCGGACCTCGACCGGGGGGTCCAGCGTCAGGACCGTCCCCCCGTCCGGCGCCGCCAGGACGGCGGCGCGCCCGCCGCCCGGCACCAGCACGACGCGGTCCCCCGGGGCGGCCGCGCCGCTCAGCAACCGGCCCTCGACCCGGCCGGGCGCGGTGGCCCCGCGCGCCAGAAAGCGCAACGGCGCGTCGGCCTTCCGCCCGTTCATGCCGCGCGTCAACCGTGACGGCGTTCGGCAGGCGCAGCGGCGATGCCGCCTTTCCGGATGCCGCCGGCGCCGTCCCGGCCCCGGAGGACGCGCATCCGCCGCTCCGGCGGAAACGCCTTCGAGCGGTCGCGGCCGCCGGGCGGCCCGGCCGCGGTCACAGGTTCAGCCTCAAGCCGCGCTCGTGAAACCCGGCCGGCTTTTCCCGCAGGTGGCGGATGTCGACCACGGCGCCGTAGCGGATGAACGTCTTCTCGAAGTCGGCGTACCTCGCGCCCCAGCAGACCGTCGCGCAGGACATCGGAGCGCCCTTTCCGCCCTCCTTGCCGTCGACGAGGAACCGCAGTCTCGTGTCGCACAGGAAGGCCGCGGCGGCCGCGCTCCCGAACACGAAGGGCTTCCAGTGCCGGGTGTTGGTCGCCACCGGCGCCAGGGTCAGCACCTCGGCTCCGCGCCGCGCGTTCGCCTCGCTGCATCTCCGGAGCCAGTCGATGATGCCGGTCCCTCGGTCCCGGTCGCGGCCGTAGGGCGGATTCACGTAGATGGTGTCCGTGTCCCGGGGCTCCAGCAGGCCGTCTTTGACGGGCAGCCGGTATTCGACTTTCGCGTTGGGACTCATGTATCAAAATACGCAACCAGCCTACGTCGTCGCGTCCTCCTCTACATCTATTGGGGGATCGCAGGCGGGGGCCCGAGCCCCTCTGAGCCTAGCCCCGTCGCCCTAGTCCCCAGGGCCCATACATTCGACGCGGCGTTCAGGTCCGCGTGATCTCGATGGCCGCAGTCGCGGCACTTGAATTTCCGCCCGCGGCGGTTGTCCGGCTCCGTATGATGGCAACTCGAGCACCGCTGGCTGGTGTAGGCGGCGGGAACCTTGATCACCGCATCCGCCTTGTACTCGAACATTCGCTCCATGTACCCGTGTCCGACGTTGCGCATGCCCCGGTTCATGGCTTTTTTGCGGGCGCTGCCGGCGGCGGTCATGGCCTTGAGATTCAGCTCTTCCAGGACGATGACGTCGTATTTCCACGCCATCTCGGCGGTGATGTTGTGCCGCCAACAATGCATGATCCGTCCGATCTTGCGGCAGTCGCGCCGGAAGTCGTCTTGTATGCGCAACATCCGCTTCGATGGTCGCGGGTTGCGGGGCTCGTCCCAGCCTTCCGCCTTCGCTTCGGCCCTGACTTCTTCCCAGCGGATGTTCCACAGCCTGGACAGGGCCCGCTGGCGGCGGCGGGCCCGCTCCCACAGCGCCGCCAGCCGCGCGGGCGGCTCAATGACCTTGCCGGTCTCGCCGTCGTGGAATGCGAGGTTGCCGGCGTTGCGGTCGACGCCGACGGTTTTTCCTGTTTTTTCCCGGGGCGGGCGGTCGACGGCGGTCCGGACGAATGCCAGCCATTCTCCCAGATTGATTTTGATCGTGACCTCGCGGACCTCGCCTGGGACCGGCGGCCCCTTGACCCGCCAGGTTCCGGTGCTGGAGATGAACAAACTGCCCCCGTACCATTTCAGGCACTGCTTCGGGACCGTGAAAGAGCATGGCGAGTTGTGCTTGTTCTTTTTGCCGGGTATGGAGTAGTTGGCGGGATCTTTCCGATGCCGGGCCATGTCGGCGGCGAGATAACGCAGCGGCATTCGCAGGACGGCGACGGGATAGGCCCGCATCCACGGGGTTCCGCGGATGAGGATGGTGAGCCGCTTGCAAAGCGTATAAAACCGCGCGTCGCAGGTTCCCGTGGTTCCGATCTCCATCAGCAGATGATCGACCATGAAATTGTGGACGTGGCGGCTCGCGCCAGCCAGTTGCCGCAGTCGGTTGGCTTTCACCCCCGAGCCCGCCCGCAGTCCGCGCTCGTATGTCAGAATCCGCTTGTCCATGATATTTCAGCAATTATGCCGCGTATTTTACTACACAAGTCCCAGTCCCTTCGCGTTCATCACGGAATGCTCGTTGGAGCAGGGGTCCAGGGCGATGTCGCCGTTGAAGAATTTCCTCACAGCGCAGACGTACTTCGGCGGCGTGCACCAGTGCTGGCTCAGCGAATTTCCGTTTTTTCTTCCCGCCGTCATGCTAACCGGCTCCTTTTTTCCAGTTGGATAAAAGTTTCAAGTCGGTCGGAAGGTCGTTCACGCCGGCCTTTTCAGGCGAAAACACATTGAACCACGTTTCGATGCTTTTTGGATTGTCGAAAAATCGCTCTTGCGGATAAGGCGTCGACGGCAATGCCCATCAAGGCTTCCATGAACGACAGCACCAGTATCCGTTTCCGCGATTACAGCGAAGCATCCTCCGGATGCCGCCTTTTCGCCTTTTTCAAGAATGCCGCTTCGCCGGTCCTATGATTCTTCGAACAGGAAGGGCATTCTACCATCTTCGTCGCAATGATCGGCCGTCCCTTCAACGTCCGAACAGCTGCTCCCGCCCGGCGCGCAGGAACCGGAGGTTGTCCCGGCGCAGCGTGAACCCGACGCTGTCGAAATGCTCCAGCACCTCGATGCACAGGTTGCGCCCGATGCCGGAGGCGTCCCGGAACTGGACGACCGTGAAGCCCTCGTCCCCGGCCAGCCGTTCGGCCAGCGCCGCCAGCTCGGCGATCGTCTCCGGCAGATAGTGGCGGTTGGCCGCCACGCGCACCAGGTGGCCGGCGCCGGCGCACCGGCGCAGTATGGCTTCGAGGGGCCCCAGCGCGATGCCGGTCGTCTCCGCCAGTTCGCGCGTGCGCGGCGGCACGGTGCCCGCCCTCTCCAGCGCCGGCCGTATGTCGGCGAAAAACCGCTCCTCCTCCCGGCTCCGCGCCGCCCGGTGGGACGGTAGGCGCAACAGGGTTCCGTCCCGCGCCACGTCCCCGTCCCGCGCGAGGCGCCGGACCAGGGCGCCGAACAGCCGTTCCGGCCCCCGGAAGCCCATGGCCGCCTTGAGCGCCGCCTCGTCGACGCCCCGCCGCTCGGGATGCCGCCGGTGCCGGGCCGCCAGGGCCTCCAGCGCCGCCCGCCGGAAGGCGCGGAAATGCTCCCGGCCCAGCAGGGCGCCGGACTCCTCGAGCTCCAGCCACGGCCCGTCCCGCCGCCTCATCTCCCGCAGCAGCCGCTCGAGCCCCTCCCCGCTGAGGTTCCGGTTCAGCGCGAAGCGGTCCAGGTCCACGCCCTCCGGCAGCAGTTCGGCCAGGGCCGCCAGCGCGTCCGCCGCCGCCGGCCGGCGCATGGCGTCGAGCTCGCGCAGGCGCATGGCGTCGCCGCGTCCCCGGCGCGGCGCGAAGGCGTCGATGACGGCGCCGCCGCCGATGGTGCGCCGCGAGGCCGGGTCGCGGAGGATGAAGCGGTCCCCCTGGCAGGCGAACACCGGCTCGCGGACCCGGAGCCGGTGCAGCTCCCGCCCGGCGTCCAGGGGCCGCAACTTGACGAGGCGGTGCGACGCGCCCAGAAACAGGTGGAAGACGGTGCCCGGGCGCGGCTCGGGCGCGGCCTCCAGCCAGGAGACCTCGGCGTCGAAGCGGTCGACGGGCCGGTTCAGCGCCGGGTCCAGCAGCCAGTCGCCGCGCCGGACGAGGGCGCGCGGGATGCCGATGCCGACGGCGGCCCGCTGGTTCTCCGCCGCGCCGTCGATGTCCCGGTCGTCGAGGCGCATGCCCTTCAGCCGCGTCTCCCTGCCGCTGCCCGTGTGCGCGGCGGCCTGTCCGGCGCGGGCCCGTCCCGCGCGCACCGAGCCGGCGACCACCGTGCCGATGCCCTTCACCGTGAAGGCGCGGTCGACCAGGTATCGAAGGCGCCGGTCCCCGGGGCGCCGCGGGGGCGCCGCCGCCGCGGCCGCGGCCTTGAGATGCCCGACCAGCTCCTCGACGCCTTCGCCGGTCAGGCTGGAGACGCGGAACAGGGGCGCGCCGGCCAGCGGCGTGTCCGCCAGCAGCGCGCGCGCCGCCGCCGCGCTCGCCTCCGCCCGCTCCGGCTCGCACCGGTCGATCTTGGTCAGCGCCACGCAGCCCCGGGAGACGCCGAGCAGGCTCAGGATCGCCAGATGCTCGCGGGTCTGCGGCATCACGCCGTCGTCGGCCGCCACCACCAGCATGGCGCCGTCGACCGAGCCGACGGCCGCCAGCATGTTGTGGATGAAGTCCGTGTGGCCGGGCACGTCGACGAAGCCGACGACGCCCGCCGCGCCGTCCTCCCCGTCCCGGTAATGCAGGTAGGCGTAGCCCGGGGCGATGCTGAGCCCCCGGGCCTTCTCCTCGGCGAGGGTGTCGGTGTCGACGCCGGTGATGCGCCGGACCAGCGCCGTCTTGCCGTGGTCGACGTGGCCGGCGGCGGCCACGATCAGTTGCCGGGCGGGCGGGGCGGCGGGATCCGGCCCGGCCGCCCGGCCGGGCTCAGCGCGCATGGGCCGGCGGGCGGTTGAAGCGGACGATCAGCCCGGCCATCAGGGCCGCGATCAGCGCGGCCAGGGCGAAGCCCGCGTTGAAGGCGCCGCCGTCCAGGTTCGCGAGGCCGTAGCCGATGGCGCCGGTCGTCAGGGCGTAGTAGGCGAACGGCAACAGCGTCTTCCGGATGACGGCGCCCTCCCTGCCGGCCAGCCCCGCGACGGCCGAAGCCGCCACCACGTTGTGCACGCAGATGATGTTGCCGGCGGCGCCGCCCACCGCCTGCAGGGCCACGATCCAGAGCGGATCGACCGCGATCCGCTCGCCGACGCCGAACTGGAACAGCGAGAACATCATGTTGCTGACCGTGTTGCTGCCCGCCACGAAGGCCCCCAGCCCGCCGATGAAGGTGGAGAAGAACGGCCAAGCCGTTCCCGCGGCGCCGGCGATCCCCTCCGCCAGCGCGATCGGCATCGATTCGATGCCGGCCGCCCCGCCGCCGGAGTTGATGAACACCTGCACCATGGGCACGGTGAAGAGCAGCGCGGTCGACGCGGGCGCCAGGGTCCGCAGGGAGCCGGCGAAGGCCGCCCGGCGGTCGGCGGCCCCGAGGCCGTGGAGCGCCATGGTGAGCAACGCGACGACGATGAAGATGGCGCCGGGGGACCACAGGGGCTGGAACGAGGCGCCGATGTCGCTGCCGAAAATCGCCGGCCAGCTCCAGGTGGCGGGCATGCCGTCGGCCCGGAGCAGCCGCTCGAGGCCCAGGGCGGGCCACCGGGTGAGCGCCAGCAGGCCCGCCACCAGCGCGTAGGGCAGCCAGGCCCGCCACAGAGGCATGGCCGGCCCGGCGGCCTCGGGGACGGACCGCAGGCGGCCGGTCCATTCCGGCTCCCAGCGCGCGCCGTCGTCGAAGTCCCAGACCTCGTCCTCCTTCGGCATCAGGAAGCCGGTCCGGGCGGCGGCGACCACGACGGCGAGGCCGACGGCGCCGCCGAGCAGGGACGGGAACTCGGGCCCCAGGAAGACGGCCACGAGCAGGTAGGGCGCGGTCATGGCGAAGGCGGCGAACAGGGCGAAGCGCCACACCCTGAAGCCGTCGGCGAAGGAGCGGGCGGGCCCGAAAAACCGGGTCATGACGGCGGTCACGATGAGCGGGACGAAGGTTCCGGCCAGCGCGTGGAGCAGCGCGACGCGCGCGGCGATGAAGGCCAGGAACGCGTCCCAGTCCTCGAAGCCGCGCCCGGCCGCGTAGGCGGCCATGTCCGGGTCGGCGGACAGGCCGGTGCCGACGCCCACGACGATGGGCGTGCCCATGGCGCCGAAGGACACCGGGGTGCTCTGGATGATCATGCCGGCCACCACGGCCGCCATGGCCGGGAAGCCCAGCCCCACCATCAGCGGCACCGCCACCGCCGCCGGCGTGCCGAAGCCCGCCGCGCCCTCGATGAAGGAGCCGAACAGCCAGGCGATGATGATGACCTGGATGCGCCGGTCCGGGGTGATGGCGGAGAAGCCCTCCCGGACGGCCCGGATGGCGCCGCCGCGCTGCATCGTGTTGAGCAGCAGGATGGCGCCGAAGATGATGTAGATCAGGGTGCCGGCGATCCACAGGCCGTTGACGCTGGCGGCCAGCACCTTCGCCGCCGGCACCCGCCAGACCAGCAGGGCCAGCGCGGCGGCCGTCCCGTAGGCGATGGGCATGGCGCGGCTGGCCGGCCAGCGCAGCAGCACCAGGAAAACGGCGACGGCGACGATGGGCAGCAGGGAAAGCAGCGCGAGCGGCCCGGCGCTCATGGCCGCTCCCGGCGCCGGATGCGGACGGCGCCCGGGGGATCAGTCCTCCAGCTCGTCATAGGCGTACTCGCGCCGCAAAAGGCCCAGGAAGCTGTGGTGCGGCGGCATCTCCTCGTCGGAGGCGAATTCCAGCGTGATGGGAAGCCGCCCGCCGGGACCGTCCGCCGCCTTCATGGCCTCGTCCCAGGCGTCCTCCTCGTCCTCGTCCCCGGCCTCCTCGTCCTCGTCGCCGCGGGGATTCAGCCGCATCCCGCTACGATGCATCATGTAGTACGTGAACCCGGGAATCCCCGCCTCGAAGTCGCCGCGGGGCCGCCAGACGGCGTCGCTGCGCTCCAGTCCGGCCAGGATCTCGTCGACCTGCCGGTCGCGTTCTTCGCAGTCCGGCGGGAGCGCCTCGCCGATGATCTCCCGGAGTTCCCGCTCCTTGAGCGAGCCCCGTTGGTTCAGCCTCCAGGCCGCGACGTGGGACGCCGCCGGCAGGTGGGGGGAGTCCGGCAGTTTGTCGTAATGCCAAAAGAAGAAAGCGTCCCGCTTCTTGTCCGGAACGCCCTGGCATTCCCGGAGAAGTTTCTTGAGGGTGATGATTTTCGAACCCGTCTCGTCGGCGATCTCCCAGAGGCCCGCCCCCCACATCTGCAGGAAGTACGGAAAGCGCATGGCGTCGTCGACCACCGCGGCCAGCGCGTCCGCTTCGATGCGGATGTCGTCTTCGGCCAGCGGTCCGGTTATGGCCTCCCCGGCCTCCTTCTCGGAGAGGCGGCCCACGGGCAGCGCGCGGGCGCGGTCCATGAAGGCGGCGTCGGCCGCCGCGAGGCGGGAGGCCGTCAGCGGCCGCCCGGCCACGACCAGGAGAAAGGGCGCGGCGGCGGCGACCCGCCGCCCGATGTCCGTCAGCCTGCGGATGACGTCATCCGCCAGATCGTGGGCCTCGTCGATCAGAATCGCTCCGGGGGCTTGCGCGAACCGCCCGGCGAGTTGCTCGATCAGCGGATCCTCCGGGCCGGAGGGGCCGCCGCCCGCGGCCTCCGCGAACAGTTTGGGAACGTCGCCGACGTCCTTGAGGCGGTTCGGGAAGACGGAAACGGGCTCCAGGCCGGTTTTCTTGCACTCCTTCCCGAACCAGCGCAGCAACGCGGTTTTTCCGGCGCCGCGCGGGCCGTACACGACGATCGGGGCGGGCCCCGCCCCCCCGTTCGCCAGCTCCTCGAGCGCCGCGAGGAAAACGCGCCGCTCCTCCTCGCGGCCGGCCAGAAGCGGGGGCGCCCCGCCGATCTTGGGTCTGAAAGGTTGCTTTCGCGCCATGGAAGGATCTCCCGCTCCGGCGGCGGGCGCCGCCGCTTCGGTCAGTATAGCCCGGAAACGCCGGGATGCGGAAACGCCGCGGCGGTATCGCGACGGTGCCGGGGTGGCCGCGGGACGGACAGGGCGCGATACGGGACGGGCGGTGTCGCCGCGGACGGTGTGGCGACAAGACAGTGTGGCGGCAGTGTGGCGGCAGTGTTGCGGCAGGCGACATCCGCCGCCGTCGGTGGGATAATGGCGGCTTCTCGAGGCCGCCGCGGGAGGGGGGAAGTGGACATAACGCTGATCGTGATGCTGGCGGCCGCCGCCCTCGCGCTGCTTTTGGGCATCGGGGTGTACAACCGGCTGGTGAGCCTGAAAAACCGCTACATGAACGCCTTCGCCCAGATCGAGGTGCAGCTCAAGCGGCGCCACGACCTCATTCCCAACCTGGTGGAGACCGCCAAGGGCTACATCCGCCACGAGCGGGAGACCCTGGAGGCGGTGATCAGCGCCAGGAACCAGGCCGCGGCCGGCCTGGCGGCCGCCGCGGCGGACCCGGGCAACGCCGCCGCGGTTCGGGCGCTGGCCGGCCAGGAGGGCGCGCTGGCCGGGGCGCTCGGCAGGCTGAACGTGGTCATGGAGGCCTATCCCGACCTGAAGGCCAACCAGAACATGATGCAGCTGAGCGAGGAGCTCACCGCGACGGAGAACAAGGTCGCCTTCTCCCGCCAGTCGTTCAACGACCAGGTCATGGCCTACAACACCTACCGCCAGTCGTTTCCGGCCGTCCTGCTGGCCGGCGTCTTCGGGCACGGGTCCGACGCGAGCCTGCTGGAGTTCGAGGACAGCGCGGAGATACAGAAGGCGCCGGAAGTCTCCTTCTAGGCGCGCGGCCCCGGGACGCGCGGCTGCGGACCGACCTGCCCGATGAACTTCTTCGAGTCCCAGGCCGCGGCGAAGCGCAGCACCGTCCGGCTGATCGTCCTGTTCGCGCTGGCGGTGCTGTCGCTGGTCGTCGTCGTCAACCTGCTGGCGGCGCTCGCGTTCGGCGCCGCGGACCCGCGCCCCGGCGGCCCGGCGGCGGACTGGCCGCGGTTCGCCGTCGTCACCGGCGCGGTGCTGGCGGTCGTGCTGGCGGGGAGCCTGTACCGGATCGGCACCCTGTCCGGCGGCGGCGCGCGCGTCGCCGAGATGATGGGCGGGCGGCTGCTGGCGGCGGGATCCCGGGATCCGCGCGAGCGCCGGACGCTCAACGTGGTCGAGGAGATGGCCATCGCCTCGGGCACGCCGGTGCCGCCGGTCTACCTGATCGAGGAGGAGGGCATCAACGCCTTCGCGGCGGGCTATTCGCCGAGCGACGCGGTGATCGGACTGACGCGCGGCGCGGTCGAGACGCTGGACCGGGAGCAGCTGCAGGGGGTTGTCGCCCACGAGTTCAGCCACATCCTGCACGGCGACATGCGCATCAACATCCGGCTGATGGGCGTGTTGTTCGGCATCACGGCGCTGGGCGTCATCGGCCATCACCTGCTGCGCGGCGCCGCCTTCAGCCGCCGTTCGAAGGGCGCGGGCGGGATCATGCTGCTGGGTCTGGGCGTGCTGGCGGCAGGCTACGCGGGGGTGTTCTTCGGCAACCTGATCAAGGCGGCGGTGAGCCGCCAGCGGGAGTACCTGGCGGACGCCTCGGCCGTCCAGTACACGCGCAACCCGCACGGCATCGCCGGGGCCCTGATGCGGATCGCGCGGCACGAGCGGGGCTCCCGCATCGACCATCCCGCCGGCGCCGAAATCAGCCACTCCCTGTTCGGGCAGGGTGCGCGCGCGGCCCTAGGCGGCCTGTACGCCACCCATCCGCCGCTGGAGGACCGCATCCGCGCGATCCTGCCGCACTGGGACGGCGGCTACGACCCGGCCCCCCACCGCGAGGCCCCGCCGTCCGCGCCGGAGGCGGGCGGGGCTCCCCGGCCGCCGCGGGAGGCCGCCGCCGCCGCCGCGCTGGCCGCCGCGGCGCTGGGCGAGGGCATGAT
>CAYSVD010000178.1:0-4109 GCA_964434395.1 uncultured Pseudohongiella sp. | reverse complement strand
GATCAAGAGGCCGCAGAGGCGGCGACGGACCTCCCCGCCCCAGACGACACACCGGACGACACGGCGAGTTGCCGCACCAGCCTCGGCGCGCGATTCTTTTGTCGGCTTGTCGGACTCGGACGATGGCGACGAAAAGACCCTGCGCGGACCCCTTTTCATTCAGGGCCGCCAGCGTCCGTCGAAAGCGCGAACGGTGCGCATCCATGGCCCGAAACCGCCGCACGCCGGCTCCGCGCGAGACAAGCCCCGCGACACAAGAACTCGCTCGACCAAGCCTCGGACCAAGCCTCGGATTTGTCCCCGGTCCGACGGGCTGTTACGCTGTCCCTTCAAGATGCGCCGAGCCCGCGCCCCGTGAAGCATGCCCGTGACCGCCGCGTACGACGTTCCCTACATGCAGCGCACCCGGGACTACTACCGCGCCCAGGGCTACGAGAAAGACTACGTCTGGGCCAGCTTCCCCGACACCCCGTTCGCCCCGTTGCCCAAGCCCCTGGCCGCATGCCGGGTCGGGACGGTCACCACGGCCATGCCCGACGATGCGGAGGGGCGCGGCGGGCGCCGCGTGCGCTCCGCGCCGTCCGAGCCGGTCCCGGCGTCCATGCGCACCGAGGACCTGTCGTGGCACCAGAGCGCGACCCACACCGACGACGTCGGCAGTTTCCTGCCGCTGGCGGCGCTGAAGGCGCTCGCCGCGGAGGGGGTCGTCGGCGGCGCGGCGGCGCGCTTCCATTCCGTGCCCACCGACTACAGCCGGCGCAACACCATGGAGCGGGACGCGCCGGAGATCTTCAGGCGGCTGGCGAAGGACGAGGTGGACGTCGCCGTGCTGGTGCCGCTGTGACCGGTCTGCCATCAGACCGTGAGTCTGACCGCCCGGCACCTGGAATCGCGGGGCATGCCCACCGTGATCGTGGGCAGCGCGCTGGACGTCGTCGAGCGCTGCGGCGTCCCCCGCTACCTGCACTCGGACTTCCCCCTGGGCAACCCCTGCGGCAAGCCCTGGGACCGGGCCATGCAACGCGCCATCGCGGCCCAGGCGCTCGAGCTGCTGGCGGCGGCCGCGGGGCCGAACACGACCTGGCGCACCCCCCACGACTGGGGCGGGGACGGCGGCTGGCGGGACAGCTACGCCCGGGTCGACGAGGGCAACCGGGAGGAGCTGGCGCGGCGCGGCGCCGAACGCCGCGCCCGGCAGCGCGCCGACCGGGCGGCGGGCGGCACCCGGGCGCCCATGATCGCGGAGGTCTAGGACCGCCGCGCCTTCGCGGCGGGACGCGCCCATGAAGAAGCGCACCGCCGAGTTGCTGGTCCACCTCGCCACGGCGGCCGCCGTCATCCTGGGACTGGGCCTGGTGATCTACGAGCTGCAGCTGACCCGGCGGATCGCCTTCACCGAGATGGTGCAGGAGGCCATGAGCGAGCTGGTGATGATCGAGACCGAGATGCTGGGCGAGGAGGCTTCGGCCGTGATGGCGAAGGCCTGCGGCTCCCCCGACGCCCTGAACGACGCCGAGAAGCTGATCGCCGATTCGGTGTTCATGGCCCGGCTGCAGTTCGCGCTGCGCATCAAGCTGCTGGAGGACACGGGGCAGACCGAAACGCCGTGGCTGGAGAGCATCGAGCAGGCGGTGGCCTACATCGCCGGCTTCCCCCGGGGCGAGCGCTGGCTGGCGGCCGTCGGGCGCCACATCTGGGATCTGCCTTTCAACACGGCCGTCGCCGAAGCGGCCGCCGCGTTCGACGGCCCGCACTGCCGCGACCGCATCGCCCTGCAGGACGCCGGCCCCAAGACGCCCGCGGACGGCCTTTGACCGGCCGCTAGTCGGGCACCCGGTTGCCGGCGATCCACACGCTTTCGATGGTCCGGGTGTTGGCGATGTCGGCGGCCGGGTCGGCCGCGAGCACGATGAAGTCGCCCCACTTGCCGGGCTCCAGCGTACCGATGTCCCCCGCGCCGATGCAGGCCGCCGCCGCGCCGGTGGCGGCGCGGATCACGTCCGCCGGCGCCATGCCGGCATCCGCCATCAGCCGCATCTCCATGTGCTCGAAATAGCCCTGGAAGCGGGCCGGCGGGCCGGTGTCCGTGCCCATGGCGATCCGCGCGCCCGCGCGGTGGAGCGCGCCCACGTTCGCCAGCGCCACCTCGAGCGCCGCCTTGTAGGCCTGGGCCGAGGGACTCGCGGCGATCCGGGACATCCGCTCCGGCGCCGACAGCGCCGCGAGCGTCGCGGGATCGGCCTCCTTCAGGAAGAAGGGATCGGAGAAGAAGTCGGGCACGCTTTCGTAGACGAAGGTCGAGACCTCCCGGGTCAGCGTGGGGACGTAGCACGCGTCCCGGGCCCGGAGCTGCTCGATGAAGGCCCCGTCGACCGGCAGGTCGCGGATGCTGTGGGCGATCAGGCCGACGCCGGCGTCGAGGACGCGCCGGGCGTCGTCGAGGTAGAACAGGTGCGCGGCCACCGGCAGCCGCCGGATGCGGGCCTGGTCGACCGCGGCCTCGAACAGGGGCCACGGCATCTTGCGCGCGGCGCCCAGGTTGTCGTCCACCCTGACCTTGATGAAGTCGGCGCCCATGTCGGCGTTGCGGTTCACCGCGGCGCGCACCTCCCGCTCGTCGCCGCCGCCCACCACGGCGCCCGCCACGTAGAGGCGGGCGCGGTCCAGGCCGCGGTCGAACTGGGCGTCGCGCAGGGCCGCGCCCAGCTCCCCGTCGCCGCCCAGGCTGTTCACCGCGGTCACGCCGTAGCGCGCGTAGAGCGCCAGTTGCCGAAGGAGGTTCTCCTCGTCGTAGCGGCCGCCCTCGAGGCCCAGGGTGCCGCCGACGTGGCCGTGCGCGTTAACGAGGCCCGGCATGATGTACCGGCCCGAGACGTCGACCACCCGCGCGCCGGGCGGCAGGCCGACCTCGCCGCGCGGGCCGACGGCGCGGATCCGCCCGTCGGCGACCACCAGCGCCCCGTCCGGCAGGGGCGCCGCGTCGGTGCCGTCGATGATGGCGGCGCCGACGAAGGCGACGACGCCCTCGTTGGCGAGGGCCGGCGGGAGGGCGCCGGCCAGGACCGGCAGGAGGGCGAGCGCGGCGGCGGTTCTGCGCATGGGGGATTCTCCGCGAAGAGGCGGCGGCGGTCTGGCGCACCCGGCACGATTCGAACGTGCGACCGCCTGGTTCGTAGCCAGGTACTCTATCCAACTGAGCTACGGGTGCGCGGCGTCCCCGGCGGGAGGGACGGGCGCATTATAGGGGAATCCGCCGCGGTTCACATTGCGACTCTTCGCGCGCCGTCCCGGCCCGCGCCGCGGACGGCGCCCGGCCGGGGGGACGGGACGATGCGGGAACGCGACGGTCCGCGAAGGGCCCGCCGGCGGCGTTGGCGACCCGGCTGCGCGGCCGCCGCCCCGCCGGCGGCCGTTGCGGGCTACCGGCCCGCGCCCTCCAGCGCCGCCTCGGCCCGCTCCCGCAGGGCGTCCAGCCAGGCGGTCCAGCCGGCCGGGTCGACGAAGGGATGGGGCTCGCCGGGCCGCCGGCCGCGCAGCCGGGCCGCCCGCGCGAGCGCCTCGCCGGGATCGTCCGGCACGTGGACCTCGACGCCCGGGATCCGCCGGACGCGCCGGATGCTGTCGAGGACGCGGCGGGCCGCCTCCGGCCCGCCGCCGGGGTCCGCCCCGCCCAACAGGAAGGCGGTCCGCGGATAGCCGCCGTCGTACACGGTGAACAGCGCGGACAGGCCGCCGGGGGTGCGGCCGGGGGTGCGCGCGAAGCGCAGGCGGGCGCGACCCAGGTCCAGGGTGTCGCCGCCGGCCGCCGACAGGTGGCGCACGGGCGGCGGATAGTCCGGCTGGTCCAGGGCCAGCATCCAGTCCTCCTCCGTCATCACCGTCACCGCCCCGAAGCTGTCCTGCAGGAGGCGCGCGCCGCCGGCATGCTCGCGGCGGGCGTCCGTGACCAGCAGGTAGCGGATGTCCTCCGGGTCGAAGCCCAGCGCCCGGACGGCCTCGGCCGCCCGCCCCTCCGCCCCGCCGCCGGGCGGCGCGTTGATCAGCACCAGCCCCTGGTCGGTCGCCAGCAGCCAGGCGGCGGCCTCGTCCGTCCCCAGGTAGTACAGGTT
>CAYSVD010000177.1:0-12682 GCA_964434395.1 uncultured Pseudohongiella sp. | reverse complement strand
GGCGGGGGAGGCGGGGTCGTCGGGGTCGGAGCCGGCGACGCCCTCGTTGAAGTCGGACAGTCCGTCGCCGTCGGAGTCGGCCAGGGTCTCGTAGTCGGCGTCGCTCAGGCGGGGCAGTTCGGCCCGGGGCGCGCCGGGGCCCGTCCAGGCGCCGGCCGGCAGGTTGATGCGGACCGTCTCGAGCCCGCTGTGGGACCGGCTGTCGCCCCGGACCCCCCGGAACGCGAAGTGGTTGACGGACAGGAGCCCCCATTCCGGGCGCTCCAGCGCCCGCGCGGAGTAGCGCACGGTCGCGGCGGCGCCCGGCGCGATGACGGGCAGCGGGCAGAACAGCGCGCCGCGGCCCTCGGCCTCGCAGTGCTCGAGTCCCGTCGCCTCCGCGAAGGGGAAGATGCCGTCCACCCTGAGCTCCCCGTCCTCAAGGGGGACGGCGAGGTTGTTGACGACCCGCGCGGCGATGTCGACCGCCTCGCCGGGGAGCGCATCGGCCTCGGACGGGCTCGGGACGACGGTGAAGTCGTCGCTGAAGTGGGCGAGGCTCTCGGGCCCGCGCGGCGGCGGCATGATGTCGTCGGCGAGGCCGGGCAGGGGCGCCGCGGCGGCCGCCGACAGCCGGGCGGCGTACTCGGGGCCGTCCTCCCGGGTTCCGTCGATTTCGAAAGCGCCCCATGGGGTGTCGAAGGAGGCCAGCACGATGCGGCGGTTGTGGACCAGCACCAGATGGTGGACGGTGCCCCGGTCCCGGAGGATCCCGCGCCAGCCGGCGTCGCCGTTGACGAAGACGCGCCTCGATTCCAGCGCGTAGCGGACGGGCCGGCCCGGCAACGGCTCCAGCCGCACCGCGTCGCCGAGCGCGAGGCCCTCCAGGACGTCCAAGCCGATGGCCGCCGCCCGCGCGTCGTCCGGCGCGGACAGGGCGAGCGGCGGTCCCGGCGCGGCCGGACGCAACAGTTCGACCTCGGCGGCCGGGGCGCCGCCCGGGAGCGCCGCCAGCAGCAGGAGGGCCGGCGGCGGGAGCCGCGGCGCCGCGCGCGGAGCCGGTTTCATGGCGGCAGGGTATCGCCCGGCGGGGCGCGGGTCCAGCGCGGGCGGGCCGCTCCCGTCCGGCTCAGGGGGACTGGAAGTACAGGTTGATCCCCGGGCTCGTGTACACCAGCACGTCCAGGGACGGCACCGCGTAGGCGAAATACACGTCGACGTCCAACTCGGCGATGCCCAGCTCGTCCAGGACGAAGCCGTCGAAGGCCGTCAGCTCCTCGACGGCCTCGAGGGGCCGCGGCGCGATGCCGCTCTCCAGGGCGGCGGCATCCGCCGCCGGCAGCCACCGCCCGTCGCGGTCCAGGAAGTACAGGCCCGCCGGCTCGCTCCGCCGCCCGTCGCGGTCCAGGAAGTACCGGGGCGCCAGGACGACGTAGGTCTCCCCCGTCCCCTCCCGGTGCTCGGGGGGGATCTCGACGGTCACGCGCAGGTCGATGCTGTCGCCGGGCCGGAAGATGAAGTCCCGCGTGAAGGGGTTCGCGGACGGGGTGGGTCCGCCGTACATGACGGCGCCGCCGCCGCCGGCCAGAGGCAGCCGCCAGGTCTGGCGTAGCGTCTCGACGTCCGTCAGCGGGGCATCCCCGGGCGGCGTCCTCGCCTCGCGCAACGCGGCGACCTGGAAGCGCATGTGGTTGATGGCGGACACGGCGTCCGCCCCCCGCCGCCAGTCGTGGCGCGGGGCGCCGCAGGGCGCCCCGCCGCAGTCCAGATTGTCCGGGCTGGAGAACACCGGCAGCCACCGCCCGCCGGACCAGCCGGAGCCGGTGGCCATGATGGTCCTGAAGGCCCCTTCGGCGCCGTGGCCGCGCGCCCAGAGGAAGGTTCCGGCGGGGCTCGCCTCGTCGCGCCGCGAGTGCCCGAGCCCGAGGTTGTGGCCGAGCTCGTGGGCCAGGGTCTCCGGGCCGCACGCGCCGTAGACCGCCGAGATGGGCCGTTCGCCGGGCGGCATCCTGCCGGCCCTGGCGTGCCCGCTGAGGGAGCCCCGTCCGCAGGCGTCGCTCGGGAAGTCGTCCAGGCTCCCGCCCACCAGGACGGCGATGTCGGCGCCGGTCTCGTCCATCAGCGCCGGCAGTCCCCCGAACGCGCCCTCGCCGCCGCCGTTGACGGCGTTCCAGAGCCGGTCGGCGGCGTCGCGGGTGGTGAAGGCGGCGCCCGCCTCCGCTTCGTAGTCGATCCGGCGGTAGGCCACCGGGCGGAAGGCGACGAGCGCTCCGCTGGCGGCGTAGTAGGCGTTGACCAGCCCCAGCATCCGGTTGAGGCGGGTCTCCGGCGCGGTCCCGTCGCCGCCGTCCGCGAACCGGGCCGTGTACAGCACGGCCAGGTCGATTTCGGTCGCCGCGTCCGGATCGACGGCGGAGAGCGGGTCGCCGGGGTCGGTGCCGACAATGCCCTCGTTGAAGTCGGACAGGCCGTCGCCGTCGGAGTCCAGCAGGGTCTCGTAGTCGGCGTCGGTCAGGACGGGATGGGCGGCCCGGGCCGGCCCGCCGGGACCGGCCGCCGGGTCGGCCGGCACGTCGATGCGGACCGTCTCGATGCCGCTGTGGGACCGGCTGCTGCCCCGGACGCCGGAGAACGCGTAGTGGCTGATGGAAAGGCGCCCCGACTCCGGGCGCTCCAGCACCCGGACGGAATAGTCCACGGCGGCGGAACCGCCCGGCTCGACGGCGGGCAGCGGGCACTCCAGCGAGAAGCGGCTCACGGCCTCGCAGTCCCCGAGCCCCGCCGCGACCTCCGCGAAGGGGAAGACGCCCAGCACCTCCAGGACGCCGTCGGCGAGCGGGACGGCGAGGTTGTTGACGACCCGGACGGAGATGTCGACCGCCTCGCCCGGGAGGGCGCCGGCCTCGGCCGGGGTCGGGACGACGGCGAGGTCGTCGCTGGCGTGGGCGAGGGCCTCGGGTCCGCGCCCCGGCGTCATGACGTCGCCGGAAAGGTCGCGGAGGGGCGCCGTCGCGGCCGCCGACAGCCGGACGATGTATTCGGGGCCGTCGTCCCGGATCCCGGCGATCTCGAAGGCGCCCCAGGGGGCGCCGAGGGAGGCCAGCACGGAGCGCCGGTTGTGGACCAGCACCAGGTGGTGGACGGCCCCCCGGTCCCGGCGGACCCCGCGCCAGCCGACGTCGCCGTTGACGAAGACGCGCCGCGCCTCCAGCGCGTAGCGGACGGTCCGGCCCGGCAACGGCTCCAGCCGCACCTCGTCGCCGACCGCGAGCCCCTCCAGCGCGTCCAGGCCGATGGCCGCCGTCCGCCCGGCATCCGGCGCGGACAGGGCCAGCGGCGGGGTTTGTCCGGCGAGCGGGCGCAACAACTCGACCTCGGCGGCCGGGGCGCCGCCCGGGATCGCCGGCAACAGCATCAGGAGGGGGCCCAGCGCCCCGCGGAGTGCCGGTTTCATGGCGGCAGGGTACCGCCCGGCGGGCCGGGAATCCAGGCGGGCGCGGCCGCCCCGGCCTCCGCGGGCGTCGCGGCTGCTTGTCGGTTTTCCTGTGCGTTCGGCAACGCCGATTTGCCGCAAGATCCCCAAAAACGCTCGGGATGCCGCGGTTGTGTTGCCGTGTCTGTTGCTGTTGACAGCCGGGCGACGGTCCCGCAGACTCGGGGTCGAGTGCGGCGGTCGCGTTGCTTTCAGCGTCAAGGCCCCCTCAGGGTTGTCGAGAAGAGGGAGCCGCGGCGTTTGTTGACGACCATGGTCGACCGAAGCGACCCGCAACGGTTGTTTTGTTGCGGTTTCCGTCACCCTGCCGGGTTCCGCACCCCGTCAGGGTATGACCTTGACGAGATTCAAGGAGTCGTGTCATGGAATCGAATAACGGGAAAGTCCTCCAATACCTAAGGTCCAAGCAGGATTTGATAGCGATAATCGCGGTCTTGGCGGCAGTCGCCGGGTTGCTGTACAATCAGGGGATTGAGTCTCGCTCCGTGATGGATGCTAGGCTGGATGCTGTTGAGAGCGGGCTGGAGGCTGTTGAGGATCGGCTGAGCACCAGACTGGAGGCTGTTGAGAGTACGTTGAATGCCAGATTGGACACCGTCGAGAGTACGTTGAATGCCAGATTGGATGCCGTCGAGAGCAGGCTGGATGCTATTGAGAGCAGGCTGGAAGCTGTCGAGAGCAGAGGAGAGGCGAGAAACGCTCGAATCGACGATGTTTTCAGCGAGGTCTATGCCGTCCATAGTGAAGTCCTTGATGTCCGCGAGGGACTGGCCGCCGTCAACGAGAGGATGGACGCGATGAGCGATCGGATCGACGGAACGAACAGTCGACTGGACGAGGTCATCGATGCCCTGTCCGAGGCCGGGGTTCAGGTGGGAGGCCTGCGACCAGACATCCCGCCGCGGGAGCCGTAGGCCATTCCAACCCAAGTCCGCGGTCCGCCGCGGATCCATCTCCGACCGATGCAGGCCCCCTTTTCAGGGCGGCTTTTTTCGGAATCGCCCCACAAAAACGGCGGGAGCGCTTTCGGCCCCGATCATTCCCACCGACCGCCATAAGCGCCGGACCGTCGGACGGGCGCCGCGGCTTCTTGTTTTTGCGGACTGGGGGGGGGAGTGATTGAGTAACTGAGTGAGTGTGTGTGAGAGTGAGAGAAAGTCGACAGCCGGGCGGCGGTTCCGTAGATTTGGGACCGAGCGTGGCTGTTGCGTTGCTTTCCAGCGGCAAGGCATCCTCGGAGTTGTTGAGAAGCGGGCGCCGCGGAGTTTGCCGACAACCATTCCCGAGAGAGGCAACCTGCGACGGTTGTTTTGTTGCGGTTGCCACTACACTGCCGAGATTCAGGATGCGTGTCATGGAAGCGAAGAAAGGAAGAGTCCTTCAATATCTCAAGGACAAGCAGGACTTGATAGCGGTAATCGTCGCGTTGGCGGCAGTCGCTGGGTTGCTGTACGAGCAGGGAGTTGAGTCTCGCTCCGTGATGAATGTCAGGTTGGATGCTGTAGAGAGCAGGCTAAATGTCAGGTTGGATGCTGTTGAGAGCAGGCTGAATGTCAGGTTGGACGCTATTGAGAGCAGGTTGGACGCTATTGAGAGCAGGCTGGACGCCATTGAGAACAGGCTGGATACCGTCGAGAGCAGGGGAGAGGCGAGAAACGCTCGTATCGACGATGTTTTCAGAGAGGTCTACGCCGTTCGCCGCGAAGTTCTTGACGTTCGCGAGGAGTTCCGCGAGGGACTGGCCGCCGTCAACGAGGGAATGGACGCGATGAGCGATCGGATCGACGGGACGAACAGTCGACTGGACGAGGTCATCGATGCCCTGTCCGAGTCCGAGGCCGGAATCCAAGTGGGAGGCCTGTGACCGGACATCCCGCCGCGGGAGCCGTAGGCCACTCCAACCCAAGTCCGCGGTCCGCCGCGGATCCATCTCCGACCGATGCAGGCCCCCTTTTCAGGGCGGCTTTTTCGGAAACGCCGGACAAAGGAACCTCTGATTAAGTGCCAATATGTCGATGGTGAGGAGTGGAAAACCGCCGTGAAACAGCAGACCACGAGGCTCCAAAGGGACTTGATCAGAGGCTTCCAAAAACGGCGGAAGCGCTTTCGGCCCCGATCATTCCCGCCGACCGCCATAGGCGCCGGACCGCCGGGCGGGCGCCGCGGCTTCCTGCTTGATTTTCCGGCATTTCAGCATTGCCGATTTCGCGCCGCGCGATTCCCGAAAGAAAGCCGCCGCCGGAAAGGTCCGGCGGCGGCGGGGTTCGCGCCGGGGCGGCGCGCTCAGTCGCCGGCCGGCCGGCCGTCGGCCTCCACGTAGCGGTAGAAGCCGAAGAACATCTCCTGCCAGGTCTGCTCGCCCCAGGTCAGGGTCTGGGAGGGGTCCGGGTTGAAGGGGTTCATCGCGGAGTTGTCGAAGGTGCCGGTGAACACCAGCTCGGTGCCCGCCGGCAGGAACTTCGGCTCCTTGAAGTCGTACACCTTCTGCCAGTTGAACTGGTAGTTGGGCACGTTCAGGATCTCCTCCTCGGCGCCGTCCGGGTAGACCAGCCGGAACCGGGCGTCGTGGCCGCGGTAGTGCATGTGCGGCCCGAGCATGGTCAGGTAGGAGTCCTTGCGGAAGGTGGCGGAGGCCGTCATCTCGTGGCGCGGCTCGAAGGGCGGGATGTTGATGTCCAGCTCCGCCGCCGAGCCGCCCAGCACCGGCCGCGCCGGCGGCTCGTCCCACAGGTACAGCGCGATCTCCGAGGCGTCCACGGTCTCGCGCCCGGAGGTGGTGTAGTGCATCTGCAGCAGCAGTCCGCCGCCGGCCTTCAGCGGGAAGCCCGAATCCTCCGGGTAGGTGTTGACCTCGTTGCCCGGGGCGTAGGCGCCGAGCCCGATGCCCTGGTTCAGCAGCTCGAACTCGTTCATGCCGTTGGGCCCGTAGGCGAAGGCGATGATGTGGTGGAGCACGGTGGGGTCGCCCGCTTCGAACTCCACCGCCTCGACCCAGATGTCCTCTTCGATGTCCAGCGGCACGGTGAGGTTGCGGTAGTCCTGCACGCCGGTGGCCGGGATCCGCTGCGGCGGGATCGGGATCACGATGTCCGGCTCGCCGTGGCTCCACTTGGCCGTTTGCGGGCGGTGCCCGGCCAGCGGGTCGCCGGCGTCGCCCAGCGGCGCGCCCTGGTCGATCCAGCGCACCAGGGCGCGGGTCTCCTCCGGCGTGATGTGGGAGACGTCGTGGAAGTCCTCGACGTAGTCGCTGTCGATCTGGCCGGGCGGCATGCGCTTGGTGAGCAGCACCTCCCGGATCATCGGCGACCAGCCCCGCACCATCTGGTGGCTGGTCATGGCGAAGGGCGCGATGCCGCCCTCCATGTGGCAGCCGACGCAGCGCTCCTTGAGGATCGGCGCGACGTCGGCGGCCCAGGCGACGGCGTCCGGCTCCCCAGCTCCGAAGGCGATCGGCGCGCCGCGGCTCGGCGGTCCGTTCCCGGCGGCCTCCCGGCCGGCCAGCAGGGCGTCCAGGGCATCGGCGGCGTAGTGCTCCGTCGCCCGCCGGGGCCGGGGGCCGGCCCGCCAGCGGTCGTTGAGGGCCCCGCGGTAGACGATCTCCCGGGCCTTCGAGTCGATGACCACCGTCTCGGCGGCGCGGGTCACGCCGAGCTGCCCGGCGACCAGCTGCGTGTCGTCCATCAGCACCGGCAGGTCGATGCCGGCCCGCTCGGCCGCTCGGGCCGCGGCGGCCTTGTCGCGTCCGCCGCTGGAGTCGAGCAGGTAGAAGGCCGCGTCGCGCCCGGCGAACCGCCCGGCCAGCGCCCCCAGGTCCGCCGCGGCGCGGCGCGCGGTCCGGCCGTCCCCGAGGGCGAACAGCACGACGGCGTCGAGGTCGGCGGCGCGGCTCAGCTGGAAGAACTTGCCGCGGTGGTCGATCAGCGAGAAGTCGCCCACCCGCTCGCCGGCGGCGGCGGGCGGGACGGCGAGGGCGGACAGGACGGCGGCTCCGGCCGCCAGGCGTGACAGTTTGCGCATGGGGGTCTCCCTGTGGGCGGTCGGCGGAACACCTTCGGGGGCCGCCTTCGTATTGGACGCGCAGTGTAGCGGCGGGGAAGGGCCCCGGCTAGTTGAAAACTCGAAAGCCCGGGGGATTCGAACAATCAGCAAGGTTTTCCGGCGCCGGCGGCGCGGCCCGGCGAGCGGCGGACGGCGCTCGCGACAGCGGCTGGAAGGCGATATGGTACAAAACCATAAATGGTTTATACTGGATTTAGACATTTCATATTAATGCGTCTCGCGGGAAAGCGCTGGCCTAGGGGACTATGCGGAGGATGAGACGGCTCGGCCCGGCAAATGATATAAAATCTAGCATGATAACTGCCGGATTTAGACATTTCATAGCAATGAACGAACCGGAAGGAACGGCGAGGGGGGTTGGTCCAGCGCGGCCCCGGGGCGCCCGGCGGCCGCCGCAGCTTCGCCGGGGCCGCCAAGCGCCTGCCCCGAGGGGTCGTCCGTCTCAAGTCGGCGCTGGCTTGGCGAGGGCGGATCGACGGCATTCCGCCTGTCGTCCGAATGGAGGCGGGTTGCGGGGACTGGGCGCCGAGGAAGGGGATCCCGCCGATTCGGGCCGCGCGCCTCGCCGATAAACATTGATTTTTTGTACCACCTGACAAGGCCAAAATGATAGGATTTGTCCAAATTGGCAATTTAAACTACAATATTTTGTACCATGAACGGGATGAACGTGGTTGGAAACAGGTGCGAACGGGGGCTGGTCGTCGCCCGGGGAGCGGGTGGCCGTGCGTCTGCGTAGGCGGGGTTGGCCAGTCGGGCCGCTAGGTGGTGTGAAACCTCGCATATTAACTGCCGGATTTGGACATTTCATAGCAATGAACGAACCAGAAAGAACAGCGAAGGGGCCGACTCAGCGCGAGCGGGTTCGATGCGTTCTCAAGCGGGAGGGGGTCGCGCGTATGCGCGAGCTCAGGGCGGCCGGCGCCACGGCCGTCACGGTCGGCCGCATGGTCGAGAGCGGCGAAGTGCTTCGGACCGGCCGCGGCCTCTACCGGCTCGGGGGATCGGCGGCCAGCGTCTGGCACAGCTTCGCCGAGGCCGCCAAGCGCCTGCCCCGGGGGGTCGTCTGCCTCGAGTCGGCGCTCGCCTGGCACGGGCTGGTCGACGACATGCCGAGCGTCGTCTGGATGGCGGTCGGCAACGGGGACTGGGCGCCGAGGGGGGGAACCCCGCCGATCCGGGCCGTGCGCTTCGCCGACAGGCTGCTCAGCGACTCCGTTCGGATCGTGAAGGTGGACGGCGTGGACGTGAAGATCTTCGGGGTGGAGAAAACCATCGCCGACTGCTTCCGGCACCGGCGGCGGATCGGCCGCGACATCGCCCTCAAGGCCCTGCGGGAGGCGGTTTGGCGGTACAAGGCCATGGAGGGCGATATCGACGAGGCCGCCCGGCGCGGGCGCGTCGGCAACCTCGTGGGGCCGTATATCGTGGCGCTGACGTCAAACAACGCCCGGCTGCCGAGCCGGCCGGAGGGAAGGTATCCGGTGGGCCGCTGGCTGGAAACGTTCGAGAATGCGACAGGCCATGTCTAAACACGGGCGGCCGGCCGCGAAGATCCGCGCCATGGGCGGAGCAGGAAAAACCCAGCGAGAGCGGGCCATCGAGCTTCTCGAGGAGGAGGGGGTCGTGCGCTTGCGCGAGTTCGAAGCGGCCGGCGTCGCGGCCGCCACGGTCGGCCGCATGGTCGAGAGCGGGGAGGTCTTCCGGTCCGGCCGCGGTCTCTACGAGCTTCCGGATGGAGGGGAGATGCTCGGCGCCTGGCACACCTTCGCTCAGGTCGCCAAGCGCGTGCCCAGCGGCGTCATATGCCTCGAGTCGGCGTTGTCCTGGCACGAAGTGACCGATCAGATCCCGTGGCGGATCTGCGTGGCGGTCGGCGTCGGGGACCATGCGCCGGTGGGAGACCGTCCTCGGATCGAGGTCGTACGGTTCGTCGACAGGTACCTCAACGACTCCGTCCTGAACGTGACAATCGAAGGGGTGGAGGTGAAGATTTTCGATGTGGCCAAGACCGTCGCCGACTGCTTCCGGCATCTCCGGACGGTCGGTCACCAGATCGCCCTAGAGGGGCTGCAGGAGACGGTTTGGAAGCGGAAGGCCACGCCGGCCGAGATCATCGAAGCCGCCCGGCGCGGCGGAGTCGAGGGTCTTGTGAGGCCGTACGTCGAAGCGTTGACGACGGGCGGCCCCCAGTGGTGACGGCCATGGCCCGGTCCCGGAAGCCATCGCGGAAAAACGGACCATGCGTGGGTTCAATCATCAAGTCGCGATGCCTTGCGCCATGAACGGGACGAAGGAAAGGAAAACCCAGCGCGAGCGGGCCATCGAGCTTCTTGAGAAGGAGGGGGTCGTGCGACTGCGCGAGTTCGAGGCGGCCGGCGTCACGGCCGCCACGGTCGGCCGCATGGTCAAGAACGGGGAGGCCTACCGGACCGGCCGCGGCCTCTACGAGCATGCTGACGGAATCCTGTACGACACTTGGCACAGCTTCGTCGAGGTCGCCAAACGCGCTCCGAAGGGCGTCATATGCCTGGACTCGGCGCTGTCCTGGCACGGGCTGACCGACCGGATTCCGTGGCGGATCAGCGTGGCGGTCGGCGCCGGAGACCGCGCGCCGAAAGGAGACCCTCCGCGGATCCGGGTCGTGCGCTTCGTCGACAGGTTCCTCAACGACTCCGTCCTGAACGTGAAAATCGAAGGGGTGAGCGTGAAGATTTTCGATGTGGCCAAGACCGTCGCCGACTGTTTCCGGCATCACCGAACGGTCGGTTATCAAATTGCCGTAGAAGGGTTGCAGGAGACGGTCTGGAAGCGGAAGGCCACGCCGGTCGAGATCGCCGACGCCGCCCGGCGCGGCGGGGTTGAGGGCCTGGTGGCGCCGTATCTCGAAGCCCTGACCGCCGACAACGCATGGGGGATGTGGTAAGCCCTCCGCACCGGAGAAGACCAGTGGCGACCAAAGTGATAAAGAACATGGGCGCGTCGGTCCGCGCCCGCCTTTTGAACGTCAAAAGGGCAACGGGACGGGACTTTCAGCTGCTGCTCATGCAGTATGCGTACGAGCGGTTGCTTTACCGCCTGTCGGTGTCGGATCGCGCCGACCGCTTCGTTCTCAAGGGCGGCATGCTGTTGATGACCTGGTTCGACGATCCGGTCCGCGTGACGCGCGATCTGGACCTGCTTCTCAACGACAGCCCGACGAAGGAGTCCCTGTTCGACCTTTTCAAGATGCTGCTCGCGTCCGAAGAGCGGGACGGAGTGGAATTCGATGTCGATGCGACGAAGATCCGCGACATTCGGGTCAAGGATTTCGGCGGGTGGCGCATCGAAACGACGGCGACGATAGCCGTGGCCCGCGTCCCCGTGAGCGTCGATGTTGCTCTGGGCGGATCCCCGGTGCCCGCAGCCGCATCGGTTGAGCTTCCTGTGCTGCTCGATCTGCCCGCGCCTCGTATGAAGGCTTACGCTCGGGAGACGGTGATCGCGGAGAAGATCCATGCCATGGTGCAGCACAAGATGAAAAACACCCGTTTGAAGGATTATTTCGACATCTGGTTGCTCTCCCGGTCCTTCGAGTTCGCGCCGGAACGTCTCGGCCGGGCCGTCGCGGTCACCTTCGGCGAACGCGGCACCCCGTTGCCGGAGGGCGTCCCGGAAGCCCTGTCGCAGGCTTTCGCCGAAGATGCGGACAAGCAGGGCATGTGGACGGAGTTCAAGGCCGATGTGAACATCGACCCCGGAACGCTTCCCGACGTGGTCGACGAGATCCGGCCCTTCGTGCTGTCCGCCATCGCGGCGGCCCGGAAAGTTCCCCTGGACCGGAAGAAATAGGGGGGGCGGCCGGTCTGCGCCGCTCCCGCATCTCAGCGCAGTTCGATCAGGAAGTAGTCGTCCCTGAACAGTTCCCGCACCGCGCGGTCCAGCGCCGCCCGCGCGGCGGCCGCGATCCCTTCGCCGGCCGGCGCCGTCCCGCGTCCGAACAGGATGCTCTCCCACACCGTCCGCCCGCGTCCCTCGAGCCGGACCCGGACGCGCAAGGTCAATTCGATAGATGGCGCGCCGTCCCGCTCGACGCGCCGAGCTTGGACGCTCGTCACCTCGCCGGCCACCGTCATGTCCTCGCCCGACTCGACGAGCGCGACGCCGCCCGCCGCGAAGCCCTGGGCGATGGCGTCGCGCGCGAGGTCGGCCAGCGGCGCTTCGGCCCGGAAGCCCGGCGCGATCGTCCGCGGGTCGTCCAGGCCGCGGGCGTCGCCGAAACGGTCCAGCCGCAACGCGGGGCGGACGGGGCCGATGTGGATCTCGCCGTCAAGGGCGTAGCCGACCGCGATGTCCTCGGCTGCCCAAGCTGCGGCGGCGGCCAGCGCGAGGCCGGTCAGCGCGAACGCCAAAAGCCGCGCAGTCATCTTCGCGCCCCGGCAGCCCTCAGGATGCGCACGATTTCTACGTGGCCGTTGTTGTCCGCATAGGAAAAGGCATCCTGGATGCGGGTGGCGCCGGCATTCAGCAGAAGGCGTACGATTTCTACGTGGCCATTCCTAGCCGCTTGTAGAAGGGCCCCACCATGTGACCCGTCGGGTTTGGCGCCGGCATTCAGCAGAAGGCGCACGAGTTCTACGTGACCAATCGCAGCCGCAGAAGGAAGGGATATGCTGGGGTCGGCGCCGGCATTCAGCAGAAGGCGTGCGAGTTCTACGTGGCCATTCAAAACCGCTTTGCTAAGAGGCACCTGGTCCGAAGAGCCTCCCCGACCGCCGTTAGGGTCGGCGCCGGCATCGATCAGAAGGCGCGCGATTTCTATGTGGCCATTCTCAGCCGCCGACCTAAGGATCCGACGTTCGTTGGGGTCGGCGTCGGCATCGATCAGAAGGCGCGCAATTTCTACGTGACCATTCTCAACCGCCGACCTAAGGGGCGAATCTTTGTTGGGGCCGGCGCCGGCATCGATCAGAAGGCGCGCGATTTCTACGTGGCCATTCCCAGCCGCCGACCTAAGGGGCGAATCTTGGTTGGGGTCGGCGCCGGCATTCAGCAGAAGGCGTGTGAGCTCTACGTCGCCATTCCCAGCCGCCCACCTAAGGGGCGAATTATCGCGGGGGTAGTTGGTGTCGGCGCCGGCATCGATTAGAAGGCGCGCGATGTCCATGAGGC
>CAYSVD010000176.1:0-20673 GCA_964434395.1 uncultured Pseudohongiella sp. | reverse complement strand
GGCGCCGCCCCGTCCGCCGCCGGCCCCGGCTCGGCGAGCATCTCGTGGCGCAGGGTCCTGTCCAGCCCCTCGAGGAGGGAGCAGGGCGGCGAAAAGCCGGTTTTCCCGACGTCGTCGGACTCCAGCACGCTGGAGGCGCGGAATTTCCGCACCCGGGCCCGGCTGACCGGGAGGCGCCGGCGCAGGACCGCGGCCGCCAGGTCGCAGAGCGCCCCGGCCGCCAGCCCGGCCGGATAGGGCAGGCTCCAGCGCGGCGGCGGCCGGCCGGTCGCCAGGCAGATGCGCTCCACCAGTTGCCGCATGGAAAGATCCGGCCGGTCCGCGTAGTGGTGGGTTCCCGTGTCCCGCTCCCGGTCCAGCATGTGCTCGATGAAGGCGACCAGGTTCCCGACGTACGCCATGGACTTCCGGTTTTCGCCCCGGCCGATCATCGCGAACCAGCCCGAGCGGATCTGCCGGTAGAGGTTGTAGACGTTGCCGCGGTTGCCCTCGCCGAAGACGACGGCGGGGCGGATGACGGTCAGTTGCTCGAACCAGCCGGCATGCCTGCGCAGCTCCCGTTCCGCCAACAACTTCGACCTTCCGTAGTGGCCGGCGCCGCCGGCCGCCATGGAGGACAGGAAGATCAGCCGGCGGATGCCGTTGCGGCGGGCCGCGTCGCAGACGGCGGCCGCCCCGCCCACGTTGACCTCGTAGTACCGGGAGACGGGCCTTACGTCGTCCGCGTGCGCGGCGGCCAGGTGGACGATGACGCCGCAGCCCCGGGTTCCCGCCGCCAGCGCGTCCGGGTCGGTCGCGTCGCACGGCACCGTGCGCTCCGCCAGGCCGTCCCGGACCGCCAGGTCCAAGACGACCGGCTCGGCGTCCGGCCGCTCCAGCAGCCTTCGCGCGAGCCGGGCGCCGATGAAGCCGGACCCGCCGACGACGGCGATTTTTCCCATGGCCTGCCCGTCCCCGTCCCCGTTGCATCCGGGGCGGCGTCTCCTTATGCTCCATTGTCCCGTTTCGCGGACAGGATTGCCATGTTGCGGACCGCGTTGTTCCCCGCGCTCCTTTTCGCCCTTCCCGCGCCGGCCGCCGACGGCGACCCGGTCCGGGAGCTGGTCGGCCGCCTCGACCTCGAGAGCTACAAGGAGACGATCCGCGGCCTGACGCGCTTCGGCGACCGGCGCCAGGGCACCGAGCGCAACCGCCGGGCCGTCGACTGGATCGAGGAGTGGCTCGAGGAGGCGGGTTGCGCCGACACCGGGCGCCTCCATTACGTGTACGACCCCGAGCCGCGCCCGCCGCGGCCGCGCCGGGCGGAGCCCGGGCGGGCCGCCGCCCCGGCCGGCGGGCGGATCGGCCGCAACGGCAGAGGAGCCGGAGACGCCCCCATCTTCGGCCATCGCGCCCCCACCGGCGTCAACCGCGACCTGATGGCCCAGCCGGACCCGCGCATCCGGGAGCTGAACCGGGAGGAGCCGGTCGACGGCCCGCGCTCGCAGGTCTGGTGCACCAAGATCGGCGCCGAGCGGCCCGACCGGATGTACATCGTCGGCGCCCACATGGACGGGCACGGCGTCAACGAGGCGGTCGACGACAACGCCTCGGGCTCCGCCCTGGTGATGGAGCTGGCGCGCGCGTTCAGCGCTCCGGACGTCGCCACCGAGGTCTCCATCCGCTTCGTGCTGTGGAACAACGAGGAGACCGGGCTGAACGGCGCACGCGCCTACGTGGAGCAGCGCCGGGAGCTGCAGGGCGTCGAGGAGCCGCCCGGCTCCGGGCGCTATCCGGAGCCGCGCTGGCTGGGCATGATCCAGCACGACATGATGCTGTGGGACCACGGCGCGCCGCGGGCGGACGGCACGGTCAGCCGCGACCAGCGGCCGGAGGCCGACGTCAACATCGAGTTCCAGGCGGATTCGGAGCTGGCGGACGAGTCCATGCGGCTGGCCTTCGCGTTCAAGGCGGCGGCCGACGAGTACAACACCGACTACCCCGCCGCCGTCGGCCCCCACATGACCAACACCGACTCCACCGCGTTCATGGACCTCGTCCCGTCCATCAGCCTGCGCGAGAACGAGCGGGGCGCGCACACCGGCGCCGGCTGGAACCCGACCTGGCACACGCCGCTGGACGTGTGGACCAGCTTCACCGACGACGACTTCCGGCTGGGCCTGAACGCCGCCCAGACCACCCTGGCGGCCCTCGCCCGGCTTGCCGGCGCGCGCCTCGAGGACTGACGCGCCGGAACCCGGCCGACGACGGCGAAAGGAAGAAACAAGGAAACAAGGAGGACGATGCCATGGGCCACCCGCCGCGCGGCCTGCTCCGCCTGACGGCTCCGGCGCTCGCGCTCGCGCTCGCGCCGGCCCCCGCCCAAGCCCGGGACGCCGTCCCGGACGCGCACGGCTTCATCGTCGCCGGGCCGGCGGAGCCGGTCCCCGCCGAGGGCGTCCGGCGCGAGCTGCTCTACGGCGATCCCGCCAGGCCCGGCCTGTACGCGATGCGCCTGACCTTCCCACCCGGGACCGGCACCCGGCCCCATTACCACAGCACCGCCCGCTACATCGCCGTGCTCAAGGGCACGTGGTGGGTGGCGTCGGGGCCGGAGGCAGCGGTCCACGACCCGGACGCGACGCGCCCGGTCGCGGCCGGAACCTTCATCTACCAGCCGCCGGAAGGCCTCCACTACGACCTGGCGAAGGACGAGGAGGTCGTCGTGCAGATCATGGGCGTCGGGCCGGTGGTCACCACGCGGCTGCCGGCGGGCGGCCGACCATGAGGAGAATCCGGACATGACCATGCAGAACACGCCCCTTTTGATGTCGCGCATCCTGGGTCGGGGGGCGCATCTCGACCCCGAGGTCGAGGTGGTCACCATGCAGGCGGACGGCGCCCACCGGCAGACGCTGCGGCGGACCTGGGAGCGGGCCGGGCAACTGGCCCACGCCCTGAGCGACTGCGGCATCGAGGTCGGCGACCGCGTCGCCAGCTTCATGTGGAACAACCACCGCCACCTGGAGCTGTACCAGGCGGTGCCCAGCATGGGGGCGGTGCTGCACACCCTGAACATCCGGCTCGGGCCCGCCGACCTCGAGTACATCATCAACCACGCCGGCGACCGCGTCATCTTCGCCGACGAGGACCTGCTGCCGCTGCTGGAGCCCCTGTGGGAGCGGCTCCCCGGCGTCGAGCGGCTGGTCGTCTGCCGGCACGGCGAGGGCGGCGAGAGCTCCTTCGCCGAGCAGGCCGACTACGAGGACCTCATCAAGGACCGGCCCGCGCGCTACGACTGGCCCGAGATCGACGAGACCGCGCCCATGGGCCTGTGCTACACCTCCGGCACCACCGGCAGGCCGAAGGGGGTCATGTACACCCACCGCTCGACCTACCTGCACACGCTGGCCGAGTGCCTGACCGACTCCATCGGCCTGTCGGCGCTGGACTCCGCGCTGGGCATCGTGCCCATGTTCCACGCCATGGGCTGGGGCCTGCCCTTCGCCGCCTCCATGCTGGGATGCAAGCAGGTCATGCCGCACCGGTTCATGACGCCGGGCGCCTTCCTCAAGCTGATGGAGGAGGAGGAGGTGACCATCTCGGCCGGCGTGCCCACCATCTGGCAGGGCGTGCGGGCCGCGCTGCAGGCGGCGCCCGGCAAGCACGACCTGTCGAAGCTGGACCGGCTGACCTGCGGCGGCTCCGCGCCGCCGGTGGAGATGATGCGCTGGTACTGGGAGCACCACCGGGTCGAGATGGTGCAGGGCTGGGGCATGACGGAGACCAACCCGCTCGGCACCCTCTCCCGGAAGGTGGCGAAGCGCTCCCACCTCGGCAGCGGCGAGGACCGGCAGTTCGAGAACATCGCCAAGGCCGGCCTGACGATGCCCGGGCTGGAGGTCGAGATCTTCGACGCCGACTGGAACCCGCTGCCGCACGACGGCGAGGCGGTGGGCGAGCTGTGCATCCGGGGGCCCTGGATCGCCTCGGAGTACTACAAGGATCCGCAGCCGGACAAGTTCCGCGACGGCTGGCTGGTCACCGGCGACGTGGCGAAGATCGACCCGGAGCAGTACGTGATCATCGCGGACCGCTCCAAGGACATGGTCAAGTCCGGCGGCGAGTGGATCTCCTCGGTGGACTTGGAGAACCACATCGTGTCCATGCCGGAGATCGCCCAGGCGGCGGTGGTCGCCCAGCCCCATCCGAAATGGGACGAGCGGCCGGTGGCGCTGGTGATCATGAACGAGGGGCATGAACTGGACCCGGAGGCGGTGCTCCGGCACTGCGCCGGCGCCTTCGCCAAGTGGCAGCTCCCCGACGAGGTGATCCCGACCGACTCGATCCCGCTGACCAGCACCGGCAAGATCGACAAGAAGGCCATCCGCGCCCGGCTGGCCGAGGAGGGCTACCGGCTGCCGGATCTGAGGTGAGGGCGGGCCTCAGCGCCCGAAGCCCGGATCCGTCGGCGCGTACTCGGCCCCCTCGACCTCCGCCCGCCGGGCCCCGGCCAGGATCCCCGGCAACGCGTAGTTGCCCTCGTGGCAGGCGTACTCGAACATGCGCTCGTCGGTCCTGCGCATCGGCAACTCCCCGCGCCAGGGCCGGGCGTAGTTCTCCGGATCCTCCACCGTGAAGCGGTACAGCAACGCATCCTCGCCGATGCGGGTGAAGCGCTCGACGACCGTCATCGCCGGCGACCCGTAGAAGCGGTGGTCCAGCGACGAGCGCAGGCTCTGCTGGGGATGGAAGCCGGTGGTGACCACCACCAGCGTGTCGCCCTCCCAGCGGGCGGCGGAACGGCCCAGCCACCGGTCGAACGGCGGCGCGGGGAGGGCGCCGCCGATGCGCGCGATGCGCGCGTCGTGGTTCATCTCGGACACCAGCGCCACATGGTCCCGGGTCTGCACGATGCGCGTCAGGTTGTTGTACAGCACCGGCAGCTTCGGCGGCCCGGCGGTGGAGCCGAAGCCGATCATGCAGCGCTCGCCGACGGGCCGCGTCTCGGGCCCGTCGTAGGACTGCCGGCGCGCCATGGCGGCGGCCAGGTTCGCCCGGCCCCGCTCGCTGTAGGGCAGGCGGCCGTCCTCCGGCTCCACCAGGATGGAGGAGCGGGCCTGGCCGTCCACCACCGCCAACCGGGCGCCCGGGTCCATCCAGAACGCGTTGTAGCCGCCCACGCCGCGTCCCGCCGCGGGCGCCGGGCGCTCCGGGTCGCTCGGCGCGCCGGCGCGGGCGCCGGCGGCCCGCGCCCGCTCCTCGAAGGCCCGCGCCTCGGCGGCGGCGAGCGCCAGCCGCTCGAAGCGCGCCGGACGCTCCAGGTCGGTCCGGGTGGCGATGGACCAGACGCCGGAGAGGTCCGGCGCGCCGAACTCGTCGCGCGGCGGGACGTAGTCCGCCGCCGGGGCCGCCGCCGCCCACAGCAGCGTCGCCGCGGACAGGACGGCCCGCGCGGCCCCCGTTCCCTTCCGTCCGGCGCGCACCGCTACAGCTCCCGGGCGATCAGCATCTTCATGATCTCGTTGCTGCCGCCGTAGATCTTCTGCACCCGGCTGTCCAGGTACATCTGGGCGATGGGATACTCCATCATGTAGCCGTAGCCGCCGAAGAACTGCAGGCACTCGTCGACGATCTCGCACTGCTTCTGGGTGGTCCACCACTTGGCCATGGCGGCGGTGGCGGCGTCCAGCCGGCCCTCGACCAGCCGCGCCGCGCAGTCGTCCACGAGCAGCCGCGCCAGCCGGGCCTCGGTCTGCCGCTCGGCCAGCCGGAACTGGGTGTTCTGGAAGTCGATGATGCGCCGGCCGAAGGCCTTGCGCTCCTTCACGTACTCCAGGGTCAGGCGCATCGCGGTCTCGATCGCCGCGCAGGCCCCGGCCGCGATCACCAGCCGCTCCTGCGGCAGCTGCTCCATCAGCTGCGCGAAGCCCCGCCCCTCGCCCTCGCCGAGCAGGTTCTCGGCCGGCACCTCGACGTCGTCGAAGAACAGCTCGGAGGTGTCCTGGGCCTTGAGGCCCATCTTCTCCAGGTTGCGGCCGCGGCCGAAGCCCGCCGGCGGATTCTCCGGATCCGCCTCCACCATGAGCAGCGAGATGCCCCGGGCCGCCTCGGCCGGATCGGTCTTGGCGACCACGCAGATCAGCTCGGCGCTCTGGCCGTTGGTGATGAAGGTCTTCTGGCCGCTGAGCCGGTAGCGGCCGTCCCGCCGGACCGCGGCGGTGGCGACGGCCTGCAGGTCCGAACCGGTCCCCGGCTCGGACATGGCGATGGCGCCGACCAGCTCGCCCGTCGCCATCTTCGGCAGCCAGCGCCGCTTCTGCTCCTCGGCGCCGTAGGCGTTGATGTAGTGGGCCACGATGCCCGAGTGCACGCCGTTGCCGAAGCCCGTCACGTTGGCCCGGGCCAGCTCCTCGATCACCACCATCTCGTGCAGGAAGCTGCCGCCGCCGCCGCCCCACTCGCTCGGGATGGACGCGCACAAAAGGCCCGCCGCGCCGGCCCGGTTCCAGGCCTCCCGGTCCACGCGGCCCTGCCGGATCCAGCGGGGCATGTGCGGGACGAACTCCTTTTCGATGAAGCGGCGCGCGCCGGCGCGCATGATCGCCAGCTCCTCGTCCATCCAGGGGGAGGCCGGCGCGTCCTCGGACGCCGCCGCCTCGGGGGGACGGGGCGCGCTCACGCCGCCTCGCCGTCCAGGCGCTCGACGACCATGGCGTTGGCGGTGCCGCCGCCCTCGCAGATGGCCACCAGGCCGTAGCGGCCGCCGCGCCGCTCCAGCTCGTGCACCAGGGTGGTCATCAGCTTGGCGCCGGTGCCGCCCAGGGGATGGCCCAGCGCCTGGGCGCCGCCGTTGACGTTGAGCCGTTCCGGGTCGGCGCCCAGGGCCTTCGCCCAAGCCAGCGGCACGCAACCGAAAGCCTCGTTGACCTCGAACAGGTCGATGTCGTCGATGGCGAGGCCGGCCCGCTCCAGCGCCCGGCGGGTGGCGGGGATCGGGCCCTCCAGCATGATCACCGGGTCGGAGCCCAGCACCGCCATGGCGTGGATCCGGGCCCGCGCCGACAGGCCGTGGCGCTTCACGGCCGCCTCTCCGGCCACCATCACGGCGGCGGCGCCGTCGCTGATCTGGCTGGCGGTGCCGGCGGTGATCAGCCCGCCCTCGCGCAGCGGCGCCAGCGCGCGCATGGCCTCCAGCGAGGCGTCCGGGCGGACCCCCTCGTCCTCCTCGTGCACGGCGGCGGCGCCGTCCGGCAGGCGGACGGGAACCGGCACGATCTCCCGCTGGAAGCGCCCCTCCCGGGCGGCGCGGGCGGCGCGGCGGTGGCTGGACAGGCCGAAGGCGTCCAGCTCCTCCCGGCCGATGCCGTACTTCTCCGCCAGCAGCTCGGCGCCGTCGAACTGGCTGAACTGGATGCCCGGATATCGGCTCTTGAGCCGTTCGCCCATGGGGACGCCGCGCCCGCGCTCCATGCCGTCGCGCACGTTCGAGCCGATCTCGACCGTGCTCATGGCCTCGACGCCGCCGCAGATCACCAGCTCCTGGACGCCCGACATCACGGCCTGCGCGCCGAACTGGATCGCCTGCAGCGAGGAGCCGCACTGCCGGTCGACCGTGACCCCGGGCACCGCGAGGTCCAGTCCGGAGCTCATGGCGACGTTGCGCGCCAGGTTGCCGGCCTGGGCGCCGATCTGGCTGACGACGCCGAAGATCACGTCGTCCACCGCGTCGTTCGGCGCGCCGGTGCGCGCCAGCAGCTCGTCGACCACCATCGCGCCCATGTCCACGGGGTGGACCCCGCTCAGCCTGCCTCCCCTCCTGCCGACGGCGGTGCGCGCCGCGCCGGCGATGTACGCCTCGCTCATGCTCGATCTCCTCGTTGCGGACGGATGCCCCGCGCCCGCCTCAGGCCGGCATGCGCACGCCGGCGTCGAGCCGGACGGTCGCGCCGTTGAGATAGCCGCAGCGCACGATGTGGGCGACCTCCCGCGCGAACTCGTCCGGCTCGCCCAGGCGCTTGGGAAACTGGGCGGCGGCCGCCAGCGACTCCCGGACATGCTCGGGGGCGCCGGCCAGCAGGGGCGTGTCGAACACGCCCGGGGCGACGGTCACGACGCGGACGCCGCACCGGGCCAGGTCCCGCGCCAGCGGCAGGGTCATGGCGACCACGCCGCCCTTGCCGGCGGCGTAGGCCGACTGGCCGGTCTGGCCGTCGAAGGCGGCGATGGACGCGACGTTGACGATCACGCCGCGCTCGCCGTCGGCGGTGCGCGGCGCGTTGCGCTGCATGCGCTCGGCGCACAGGCGCAGCACGTTGAAGGTGCCGATCAGGTTCACGCGCACGGAGCGCTCGAAGAGCTCCAGCGGCATGGCGCCGTCCCGGCCCACGGCGCGGGCCGCCCCGCCGACGCCGGCCGCGTTGACGTTGACGTGGATGTCCCCGAAGCGCCCGGCGGCCAAATCCAGCGCTTCGGCGACCGCCCGCTCGTCGGCCACGTCGCCCGCATGCCAGCCGGCGGCGGCCCCCAGCTCCTCCCCCGCGCGTTCGAGGGCGGCGGCGTCCAGGTCGTACAGGAACACCCTCGCGCCGGCATCGACGAAATGCCGGGCGGCGGCCAGCCCCAGGCCCGACGCGCCGCCGGTGACGAAAGCCGTGCCGCCTTCAAGCTCCATCGCCTTGATCGTCCGCCGCGCGCCGTGGGGGGAGGCCATCATACCACCGCGCCGGGCGGGGCGCAGACGGGACCGGCGGCGGATGTGCGGCGGATCGGCGGCGGGCCGGGACGACGGTCCGGGCGGCGGCCCCCGCGCGGCCGCGTGAATTCCGAACCCTAAGGAACCTCCGATCAAGTCCCTTCAGCGTCTTTGGAGTTGCCGTTCCACGGCGGTTTCCAGCCCTCGCCATCGGCGCATGGGCGCTTGATCGGAGGTTCCCTAAGACTGTTGTCGCAGCGACTCGAGCCGCTTGGAAACCTGCATCCTTTCCTCCAGCGCCCGCTGAACGTTTTCTTCCGTGACTTCGCTGCGCCCTTCCAACAACGCCTCCTTCAGCGTCTCGTTGCAGGCGCGCGCCGCCTCGGCGCAACTCAATCCGGCGGCGCCGCGGGCGAGCCGCCTCCACGAAACGCCCTTCGCGGACATCTTGCCGAGCCGCATTTTGAGCATGAACGCCATGCGGGCCTCGTCCGGCAGGCTGTAGCGCAAAACGTCGTCGAAACGGCGAAGCAGCGCATAGTCCAGGATGTCGGGGTGGTTGGTCGCCGCCATGATCAGGCTCAGCGATTCGTCCTGTTCGATCATCTGCAAAAAGCTGTTCAGAACGCGCCGGATTTCGCCGACGTCGTTCGCAAGGGAACGCTGCGAACCGATGGCGTCGAACTCATCGAAGAAGTAAATCCCCCGCGTACAGTCCGTGGCCTCGAATATCTGCCGCAGCTTGGCGGCGGTCTCGCCCATGTACTTGGTGATCAGCCCGTCGAGACGAACCTGGAACAGCGGCAGGCCAAGCTCTCCGGCGAGCACCGACGCCGTCATGGTCTTCCCCGTTCCGGGCGGGCCCACCAGCAGCAGCTTCCGCCTCGGGCTCAGTCCATGGGAGAGGATTTCAGGGCCTCTGCGCTGCTCCGCGATGATGCGGTCAAGCTGACCCGACAGGCCATCGTCCAACACCATCTGCCCAAGCCGATCCTTCGGATAGCTGACCGCCAGCAGTTTCGCCAGTTCGCCCCGCGAACGACTGATCGAGACCACCTTCTTCCCGCCCGGCGGCGGCAACCCCCGCCGCGCCTTGGCCTGATCGATCAGGATCCTCAGGTCCCGCGCGAGTCTGCCGTGGCCGCGCCGCGCCTCATGCGCCGCGATCTGCATCGCGACGGAGTGAAACCTCGCGTCGTCTCCCTCGAGATGCGATTTCAGGAGCGCCTTCAGTTGGTCCGCGCTGGCCATCCGTCATCCTCCCCCTTTCCGCCGCGCGCACCCGAGCCTCTCGCCCCCGGGACCGGCGCGGCGGCAGGCAGTCTACTTCCAGCGTGAACGTTTCGCCAAACCGGCCGGCCGCCGCGATGCGGTATCATCGACCCGCGCGGCGCGGAGAGGATCCATGAGCGACGGCCCCCTGAAGGACATCCGCGTGATCGAGATGGCGGCCATCGGGCCGGTGCCCTTCTGCGGCATGATGCTGTCCGACATGGGCGCGCAGGTGATCCGCATCGACCGGCTGGACCGCGAGGGCGGCGGCGGCGCCGCCGACGTGCTCGGCCGCGGCCGGCGCTCGCTGGCCATGGACCTCAAAAAGCCCGAAGCGGCGGCGGCCGCGCTGCGGCTGGCGGAGCGGGCCGACGCGCTGCTGGAGGGCTTCCGTCCCGGCGTGATGGAGCGGCTGGGCCTGGGGCCGGAGGAATGCCTCGCGCGCAACCCGCGCCTGGTCTACGGGCGCATGACCGGCTGGGGCCAGGCCGGTCCCCTGGCCGGCGCGGCCGGCCACGACATCAACTACATCTCCCTGGCCGGTGCGCTGGGAGCGATGGGGCATGCGGACCGCCCGCCCGCCCCGCCGCTGAACCTGGTGGGCGACTTCGGCGGCGGCGCCATGTACCTGCTGGCGGGCGTGCTGGCGGCCCTGCTGGAGCGGCACGGCTCCGGCCGGGGCCAGGTGGTGGACGCGGCCATGACCGACGGCGCCGCCAGCCTGCTGGCCCCGTTCCACGGGATGATGGCGGCGGGCATGTGGAGCGCCCGGCGCTTCAGCAACCGGCTGGACGGCGGCGCCTTCTACTACGGCGCCTACGAGTGCCGGGACGGGAAATACGTCTCCGTCGGCGCCCTGGAGCCGCGGTTCTACGAGCTGCTGCTGGAGAAGGCGGGCATCGACGACCCGGCGTTCCGGGAGCGGCTCGACCCGGCCGCCTGGCCGGAGCAGCGGGAGCGGCTGGCCGCCGTGTTCAGGCGCCGGACCCGCCGGGAGTGGTGCGACCTCCTGGAGGGCACGGACGCCTGCTTCGCGCCGGTGCTCGACCTTGCGGAGGCCCCGGACCATCCCCACAACAGGGCCAGGGGAACCTTCGTCGAGTTCGAGGGGGTGACCCAGCCCGCGCCGGCGCCCCGCTTCGGCCGCACCCCGGGGCGGATCCGCCGGAGGGCGGCCAGGGCGGGCGAGCACACCGACGAGGTGCTGGCCGAGTGGGGCCACGGCCCGGCGGAGATCGCCGCCCTGCGGGCGGCCGGGGCGATATAGCGGGCGGCCCCGGCGTGGTACAATGCCGCCGGAGGAACGCCGCATGATCATGCTCCAGAGCACATTCCACCTGAAGCCGGAGACCGCCCGCGAGGCCATCGGGCTGATGCGCCACATGGTGCACCTGTGCCAGCAGGAGCACGGGTGCCTGAGTTACGAGTACTTCGCGGGGGTGTCCGATCCCAACCAGGTGGTGCTGCTGCAGGAGTGGGAGAACATCGACGCCCTGCGGAGCCATTACCAGACCGAGCACATGGAGGACTTCCTCAGCAAGCTCGGCGAGCACCTCGACCGGCCGGTCTCCACCCGCAGCTACATCTCCCAGGAGGAGAGCGAGGCGCTGATGGGGAGCGGCGGCAACGACGAGGAGGCGGAGGCGGCGGCTCCCGCCCGGAGCCACACCCTGCACTGAGCGCCCGTCCGGGCTCCCCGCCCTCAGCCGCCCCAGCCCGCCAGGCCGCCGACGAAGATCAGCGCCACCGCCGGCGGCACCACGAAGCGCAGGAGGAAGCGCCACAGCAGGAAGGCCTTCGCGCTCTCCAGCCCCGCCCCGTCGCGCATCGCCGCCGCCGGCACGATCCAGCCCAGGAACACGGCGGTCAGGAAAGCGCCGACCGGCAGCAGGACGGCCGACATGGTGAAGTCCAGAATGGAGTAGATGGTGCGTTCGGCGTAGACGCCGATGAAGTCCAGCGGGTGGAAGCCGCGCAGCAGGTTGAAGGAGAACACGGTGCCCAGCCCCAGCGTCCACAGGGCGGCGCCGCCGGCCAGCGCGGCGCGGGCGCGGCCCATGCGGAACCGCTCCTCGATCCAGGCGACCACCGGGGCGAAGTTGCTGATGCAGGAGGTGATCGCCGCGGCGAACAGCAGGAAGAAGAACACGCCGCCGAACAGCCGCCCGCCGGGCAGCCCGCCGAAGGCGATCGGCAGGGTGCGGAACACCAGCCCCTCGCCCGAGCCCGGCGCCAGGCCGTGGGCGAACACCAGCGGGAAGATCGCGAAGCCCGCCAGCAGCGCGACCAGCGTGTCCGCGCCCACCACCACGAAGGCGTTGCGCGGGATGGACGTTGTCCGGTCGAGGTAGGAGCCGTAGGTGATCATCACGCCCATGGCGATGCCGATCGAGAAGAAGGCCTGGCCCAAGGCCATCAGCAGGGTCTCGCCGGTCACGCGGCTGAAGTCGGGCGCGAGCAGGAAGCGGGCGGCGGCGGCGAAGTCGCCGACGGCGGCGGCGTAGCCCACCATCAGCACCATGGACGCGAACAGCGCCGGCATCAGGACGTTGACGGCCCGCTCGATGCCGGCGCGCAGTCCCCGCGAGTTGATGTAGACCGTCAGCGCCACCACCGCGGTGTGCCAGAGGATCAGCCGCGCCGGGTCCGCCATCAGGCCGTCGAACAGCGCATCCGAGCCCTCGGCCGTGACGCCGTCCAGCTCGCCGGCGGCGGCCCGGACGAAGTAGTCCATGGTCCAGCCCGCCACGGTGGTGTAGAACAGCATCAGCATGAACACGGCGGCGACCGCGATGCCGCCGACGCCGGCCCAGGCGGACGCGGCTCCGGAGGCGCGAGCGAGCGAGCGGATGCTGCCCGAGGCCGAGACGGCGCCGCGGCCGCTCCGGCCGATGGTCCATTCGGCCATCACCAGCGGCGCGCCGATGATCAGGACGAACAGCAGGTAGACCAGCACGAAGGCGCCGCCGCCGTTCTCGCCCGCCACGTAGGGGAAGCGCCAGATGTTGCCCAGGCCCACCGCGAAGCCCACGGAGGCCATGACGAAGGTGAGGCGGGACGACCAGCTCTCCCGGGCGCCGGGGACGGGCGCGCTCACGCGGCGGCGCCCTTCCCGTCCGCATCGGCGATGATCCCGTCCAACTCCGCGGCCGCCGCCTCGACCATCGCGTCCACCTCGCGGCGCCGCTCCGCGGACAGCGGCAACAGGGGCGGACGCACCGGGCCGCCGGGCCGGTTCATGACCTCGCAGGCGCGCTTGACGCACTGCAGGAACTGTCCGCCCCGCTCCAGGTGGGCCGCGAGCGGCGCCAGCGCGCCGGCCAGCGCCCGGCCGATGGCGAAGTCCCCCTCCACCGCGCAGGCCCGGTGCAGCCGCGCCGCCTGGGCGGGGAGGAAATTGGCGACGACGCACACCCAGCTGCGCGCGCCCCAAGCGAAGAACTCCAGCGCCTGGTCCTCGGCCCCGGCGCTCAGCTCGAGCCGCGGGTATTCCCGCAGGAGCATCGGGATGCGGGCGACGTCGCCGCTGGACTCCTTGATGGCGACGATGCCCTCCTCTCCGCTCACCGCGTCCAAAAAGGGCCGGTCCATGGACACGCCGGTGCGGCCGGGGTTGTTGTACAGCATCACCGGCAGCCCGCCCGCCCGGGCCACCGCCAGGCAGTGGGCGGCCAGCTCCGCCTGGTCCGGCAGCCCGTACGGCGGCGCCGCCACCAGCAGGGCGTCCGCGCCGGCATCCCGGGCCGCCCGGGCCAGCTCCATGCAGTCGCCGGCGGCCAAGGCGTTGACGCCGGCGATCAGCGGCATCCGCCCGCCGATGCGCTCGGCGGCGAACTCGAACTGCCGCGTCCGCTCCCGGAGGCTCAGGGCGAAGAACTCGCCGGTGGTGCCGCCGACGATGATGCCGCCCGCGCCGCCGTCGACCTGCCCGTCGATCACCTCGCCCCAGGCATCGAAGTCCAAGGACAGGTCCGCCGCGAACGGCGTGATGACCGGCGTCAGGATGCCTTCGAAGCGCATGGTCCCCCTCTCCTCCTCCATCGGCGGCCGCGGCGCGGCCGGCCCGTCCGCCCATTATGCCCCAGACGGCCCGCCCGCTGCAGGGCTGTTCGGCGGGCTGTCGCGGGCTGTATCCGCAGGCGCCCCGACAGCCCCGCGCGGCGGGGAAGGCGAGCATCCTGCCGCCTCCGTTCGCGTCGTCCGCCCAGCAGCGGGCGACACCGCGCCGCTCCAAGGACGGCGGAGGGTCGCCCCGGAGCCGCGGCTCCCCGCAGATGCCCGCCACCGGGACATGAAGCCAGTCGGCGGATCCCGTGCATGCCAAACGGGCCGGCCCGGCCGCGAGTGCGTCAGGAAGGGCGGCTGGCCGTCTCAAGCCGTATTCAATCGTCGCACTTGCCGTCGCCGAGGCTATGCGGATCCCAACCGTGCGTTATGGAGTCTCGAAACGGATGTCCCGACGGTTCTTGAGAACTCTTCGAAGGGGCCGCAGACAGCTGTCGTCCGACATGCCGGAACCCGGACCGCACGCCTTGGTTATGACTCGATTTCTCCAGGCGCCATGGATACGGATTCCAATATATCCCTGCACAGATTCAACGATACCTTGGCATCATCAACAGTCAGGCGCGCATCCATTTCGTAGTCTGCCTCGATCCTCAAGTCCATAAGATATTGGAACTGGTCTCCTATCACCATGCCCACTCCTTCCATCCTTCTGTAATAATTCAACACTCTCTGGTGCCCTCCTCTCCCAGAAGTGTCAAGATTGGCGGCCTCGCGCAATACCAAAAGCACGGCATAGTACGCCCTGCTTATTATGGTTCTCACAAACCCTTCGCCGGGACTTAAATCACTCAACTCCGCGTACAGTCGAGACGCCACATGGTAAAACATATGTCCTTTCATCATATTGCTCCAATTCTAAAACGCGAATGTTATATTTTCGGTGAGCGACTTGTCCAATCGACCAAAGAACTCATACGAGATCCTCTTATGCAATTTTATCAATTCGCCCACATCCTTGGTGTGAAATCTGGGAGTCACCCTCAGGGCATCAAACTCGTAATAATCGTTTGAAGTATGCTTGAGGCATATCTCGGTCACGGCGTATTTTTTTTCAAGATACGGAGCCAGATCGTTCAATATCTCCACCACGTGGGGCTTCCTCAAAAGAAAATCTTCGATATCCTTCCTATTGACATAGGATGAGTAGGCAGGCGACAGGCCCAACTCGTTCACATCACCGCTTCCATCACGTTCCAACCGCTGAAGGTCAATCCCGGACATGATGGGAGACCGCAGAACATCGATCATCGACGGTTCCGCCGAGTATTGCCCAACGGCTGGGCTGGTCTCAGCGACCAGGCTTCCTGCCGCCGTCACCTCTGAGTTCTCTATCAGCACAATCATAATGGCGCCTCCATCGGGGTCCCCATTTGGCGCGAGTCGCCAATGTCAGTGGAATTTTCGATAACCTCATACTTTGGTCTCGCGCATTTCCATTGCATTCTTCTTCATGACCTTTTCAAACATGCTTCCTTCCGCCGCACGTAACTGCCCGACTACTTCAGCGCTGTCGGACCAAAGTTCGTCAAGACCGAAGTCTCTCCCCGTAAAGATGTCGATCAACAGCCCGAACATTCTTTCATTCGTGCTGTTGTTTATTAGCGTGGTGTTGTTCTTCACTTGGATCGTGTGCAACATGCCATTCTCATCTTTTACCTGAAACTTTACCAGCATATCATGCTCCGGAAGATCGTAACCCGCCACTTTCCCTTGGAAATGTATTTGATCAAAACCTGTGCCGGTGTCCTTATGCGATTCAATCAGGCCCACTCCTCGATACGCCACTCGTTCAACATCCACCTTGTCCTTTTGCCCGGCGATATTCTCGACCAATTCCGCGCTCTGCGCAATGAATTTTCCCTCGTCCGAACATGATCCTCGAACGCTAAAAGCAAACATCTGACTGCCTATCAACAAAGCCTCGCCATCCCCTCGCAACATGAACTCCGGTTGATATTTAAATTCCGGCGTTTCCCGTCGAATCGCCAGCGGAATGCCCGCTGTCGGAAGTCTCTTGCGGGCGGGAAACCTTTTTTTGAATATTTCAGACGAAAACATCTCGAGCAGGGTTGAAGAGATGTCCTCATCCCGACTCGAAAAGTCTATCTCAAAAATCACCTCAACCACTTGGCCCGACGACATAATCCGCCTCCTCAGCGCTCGGCATCGCCATTTTAGTCGACGCCTACTCGGCGCACAACATCACGCTCTCGCGTGTCACACTCTCGCGTGTCTGTCGCGGGGAACGCGGCCGGCTCCCGATGCGCCGGCGAACCGCCGTTGCGGGCCGGTCCCGGCGTCGGAATGCGCCGCGGCTCGACGGGGAGCCGCGGGGTCTCCCGGCCCCAGCCGCGCGGGGTCGCCCGCGGCACTAGAACCGGTCCGGCCGGAACGGCGCCAGATCCACCGGCGGCGGCTCGCCCGCGGCCAGCGCCGCCACGCAGTCCGCGGTGACCGCCGACAGGGTGAGACCCAGATGCTGGTGGCCGAAGGCGAGGATGGCGTTCGGGCGCCGCGGCGCCCGGCCGATCACCGGCAGCATGTCCGGCAGGGAGGGCCGGAAGCCCATCCACCGGGACGCCCCCGCCAGGTCCGTCCCCGGCAGCAGCTCGCGCAGGTCGCCCTCCAGCCGGCGCCAGCGCGCCGGGTTCGGCGCCAGCGCGAGGCCGCCGAACTCCACCATGCCGGTCATGCGCAGCCCGCAGCTCATCGGCGTCATGATCACCTTGCGCTCGAAGGACTCCACCGGCAGCGTCAGGCCGCCGGAGCGGCCGGGCAGGGTCACGTGGTAGCCGCGCTCGGTGTCCAGCGGGACCGGCGCCCCCAGATCCCGGGCCAGCGGCCCGGACCAGGCGCCCGCCGCCAGCACCAGCCGGCCGGCGCGCAGGGCCTCCCCGTCCGTGAGCAGCCGGAACCCCCCCGTCCCGTCGTCCTCAATGCGGCGCACCCGGGCCCGCGCGGCGCACCCGCCGGCCGCGGCGAAGGCCGCATGCAGCCCGCGGCAGAGCTCGTAGGGATCCGCCACATGCCCCGAGCCCTCGAACAGCAGTCCGCGGCGGACCGCCGGCGCCAGCGCCGGGGCCCGTTCGGCGACGCCGTCCCGGTCCAGCCAGCCGGCGGCGATGCCGAAGGGCTCGAGGCGGCGGCGCAGGGCCTCCGCCGCCGGACGGGAGCGCTCCGACTCGAGCGCCACCAGGTGGCCGCTCTCGCGCAGCAGGGACGCGATGCCCGCATCCCGGCACAGCGCCCTCATGGCGCCCATGGCCCGCCGCTGCAGCGCGGCCAGCGCCTCGGCGCCGCGCCGGAACGCGCCGGGCCGCGATGCCCAGGCGAAGCGGAGCAGCCACGGCGCGATGGACGGGAGGTAGGCGAGGCGCAGCGACAGGGGGCTGTGGCGGCCCAGCAGCAGCCGGGGCAGGTCCAGCACGGTGGCCGGGGAGGCCAGCGGGAACACCTGCTCGGTGGCGATGTGGCCCGCGTTGCCCCAGGAGGCGCCCCGCCCCGGCTCGTCCCGGTCGATCAGCCGGACGTCGAAGCCCGCGCGCCGCAGGCGGAGCGCGCAGGCCAGGCCCACCACGCCGGCCCCCACCACGGCGACGTCCCGTCCGCCGCCGGCGCTCACGGGGCGGGGTTCCGGGACGCCCCGGTCCGCTCGATGTAGCGGTCGATCTGCGCCTCCAGCATGTCCAGCGGCAGCCCGCCGTTCACCAGCACGGCGTCGTGGAAGTCCCGGATGTCGAAGCGCCCGCCCAGCGCCGCCTCGGCCCGCGCGCGCAGCTCCAGGATCTTCAGCTCGCCCATCTTGTAGGCCAGCGCCTGCCCGGGCCAGGAGATGTAGCGGTCGATCTCGGTGCGCACGTTGTGCAACGACAGCGCCGAGTTGTCGGCCAGGAAGTCCCGCGCCTCCTCCCGGGTCCAGCCCCGGTAGTGGATGCCGGTGTCGACCACCAGCCGCACGGCGCGCCACATCTCGTAGCTCAGGCGCCCGAAGTCGTCGTAGGGCGTCGGGTAGATGCCCATCTCGATGCCCAGCTTCTCCGCGTACAGGCCCCAGCCCTCGCCGAAGGCGTGGGGATAGAAGGCCCCCCGGAAGGCCGGCCGGTCCCCGGTCAGCTCCTCGCTCAGCGAGATCTGGTGGTGGTGCCCCGGCACCCCCTCGTGGGCCGTCAGCGCGGCCAGGGTGTACAGCGGGCGCTTGTCCAGCGCGTAGGTGTTGACCATGTACCAGCCGCCGCGGCGCCCGCCCTTCGGGGCGCCCCAGTAGCGGCCGGTGGTGTAGTTGGGCGCGATGTTGTCCGGCACCGGCTGCACCCCATAGGGCATCCGGGGCAGGGTGCGGAAGAAGGCCGGCATCTGCCCGTCGATCTTCTTGGCGATGTGGGCGGCCTCCTTCAGCAGCTGCTCGGGCTCGGAGGCGTAGAAGCGGGGGTCCGCGCGCAGGTGCTCGATGAACGCGGCGAAGCCGCCGTCGAACTCCGCCTCGCGGATGACCCGCTCCATCTCGGCGCGGATCCGCGCCACCTCCCGCAGGCCCAGCTCGTGGATGGCGTCCGGCTCCGCGTCGTCCAGGGTCGTGAAGAAGCGCGTCAGGTCCTCGTAGTAGGCGCGGCCGTCCTCCAGCTCCGAGGCGCCCAGGCTCTCGCGGGCCCCGGGCATGTACTCGCCGGTGAAGAAGGCGAGGAAGTCCCGGTAGGCCGGGTCGACCACCTCCTCGATGGCCCGTTCGCCGGCGGCGCGCAGGCGCGCGCGCTCGGCCGCATCCAGCCGCTCCGGCATGGCCTCGAAGGGCGCGAAGAACACGCTGTCGGCCGGATCCTCCGCGATGGTGTCGCGGATGGAGGGCGCGATGCCGTCCAGGATGGCCCGGGGCTGGGTGAAGCCCTCGGCCAGCCCCTCGCGCATGTTCTCAGTCTGCCGCCGGAAGTAGGGCCCGACGGCGCGCAGGCGCGCGATGTAGTTCTCGTAGTCGCGGACCGTGGCGAAGGGCATCGACTGGTGCATCGACTGCACGGCGATGTGGAAGCCGGCGTCGCTCAGGATGGGGATCCGGTACGGCCGGTAGCCGGCCAGGGTCGTCCGGTGGCGGAGCACGAACTCGAACAGGTCGCGGTTGATCCGCTCCTCCGGCGGCAGCGCGGCCCGGTCGACGGCCCGCAGCCGCTCGAGGTAGCCGCGGTCCCGCTCGAGGCGCCGGCGCCATGCCTCGGGCGAGACGTCCGGCAGGCGGTCGTTGTACTCGGTCAGGCCCTCGGAGGAGGCGAACAGCGGGTCGCGCCCGAGCCGGTCCGCCCACTCGTCCGCGAACAGGCGGCGCAGCTCGTCGACGGCGGGGTTCGCGGCGGAGTCCGCGCCCGGGGGCTCCGCCGGCGCGCAGGCGGCCAGCGCCGCCGCGAGGGACGCGGCGGAGAGGGTTTTCAGGATGGAGGCGGTTTTCAAGGTTCGCATGGCGGCGTCTCCCGCGGTCGCTGGTGAAGGTCCGGGACCAGTCCCAGACGGAAAGGATCGTCCGGGTCGAGCAGCAGGGTCGCCTTCCCGGTGACGTACGCGGAGCCGGTGATCACGGGCAGCACCCGGTCCCCCTCCACCCGCGCCCGCGCCTCGAACACGCTGCCGGTGATGCTCTCCTGGCGCCAGAGCCGCCCCTCCTTCAGTTCGCCGTCCGCGATCAGGCAGGCGAGCCGGGCGCTGGTGCCGGTGCCGCAGGGGGAGCGGTCGTAGGCCTTGCCGGGGCACAGCACGAAGTTGCGGCTGTCGGCCCGGGCCGCGTCCGACGGCGGGCCGGCGAGCTCGATGTGGTCCACCGGCTCGCCGGCGGGGCCGCGCACCCCCTGGCGCTCGAGGGCCTGGCGCACGGCCCAAGCGTAGTCCGTCAGCCGGTCGACGCGGCGGTGCTCCAGCGCCTGGCCGTGGTCCGACACCAGGAAGAACCAGTTGCCGCCGAAGACCACGTCCCCCCGCACGGCGCCGATGCCGGGCACGTCGACGCGCGCGCCGCGCCGATGCCGGTAGCTCGGCACGTTCGCCACGCTGACCCTGTGGCGGTCGTGGACGGTCACGGTCACGGGGCCGGGCGGGGTGTCCAGGCGGTGCTCGCCCGGGCCGATGCGCCCCAGGTGGACCAGCGTGACGGCCAGCCCGATGGCGCCGTGCCCGCACATGCCCAGGTAGCCGGTGTTGTTGAAGAAGATCGCCCCGGCCGCGCCGCCGGGGCCGGCCGGCTCGCACAGCAACGCCCCCACCAGCGCGTCCGAGCCGCGCGGCTCGTTGACCGCCGCGCGGCGCAGCCAGTCGTGGCGCGCCCTGAGCGTCTCGAGCCGCTCGGCCACGGCGCCGGCGCCGAGCTCCGGGCCGCCCGCCGTAATCACCCGGGTCGGCTCGCCGCCGGTGTGGGAGTCGATCACCTCGACGGTCTGCGGGACGGCGGGATCCACGGCGGCGCTCCGGGCGGCGTTCCGGGCGCGGCCCGGCGGCGGACGCGCTAGTATGTACCATTTCAACGCCGGGCGCCGCCGATGGATCGGAGCATCGAGATCGTGGGCTGCCACGCCGAGGGCGAGGTGGGCGACGTGATCACGGGCGGCGTCGAGCCGCCGCCGGGCCGGACCGTCGCCGAGCAGGCGCGGTGGATCGCCCGCGACGGGGCCCTGCGCCGCTTCGTG
>CAYSVD010000175.1:0-5427 GCA_964434395.1 uncultured Pseudohongiella sp. | reverse complement strand
TCCGCGCACCCCCCGCCGCGCCTTGGGCGGGTTGCCCCCTGAAAAGCGGCCTGAAGCCCCGGGAACGTCCCTCAGCCCCGCTCCGCCCGCAGCTCACCCCCATCCCAAACCGCTGGAACCCCGCGGCGGCGCTGGGTTGCGACTTTCGTATACGATTCCCGCTTTTGTGGCTTCGCTTCTTTTGGTCCATAAGTCCCTATCCATGGGGAGACGCTCGCGGGCCGCGCCCGCCGGAGGGGCCGTGCCCGGACCGTCGACCTCGTTTTCCGCCGCGCCGCGCGCCGTCCGGCCCGCCGCGCCGGCGTTGCTGGCCGCGCTGCTGGCCGCGTCGCTGGCCGGTTGCCGCCTGGCGGACGAGGGCCGCTACGCCCTGGCCGTCGACCGGCCCCCGTCCGCGCCGGTCGATGCGGCCGACATCGCCGAGGTGACGCCGGAGCCGGTCCGGCGCACCCGCGCCGGCAACCACAGCCCCTACACGGTGCTGGGCCGGACCTACGAGGTCCTGCCCACCGAGGAGGGCTACAGCGCCTGCGGGGTGGCGTCCTGGTACGGCGAGAAGTTCCACGGGCACCGCACCGCCAACGGCGAGGTCTTCGACATGTACCGCGTCTCGGCGGCCCACCGGACCCTGCCGATCCCCAGCTTCGCGCGCGTGACGAACCTGGACAACGGCCGCCGGCTCATCGTGCGGGTCAACGACCGCGGGCCCTTCCACGACGGGCGCATCATCGACCTGTCCTGGGGGGCGGCGCTGAAGCTCGGCTACGCCGGGCGCGGCACCGCGCGGGTGCTGGTGGAGGCCGTGACCGCGGACGGAGCCGAGGACGCGGCCGTCCCGTCCCCGGCGGCGGGCGGGGAGCCGCCCCCGGAGCGGTACCTGCAGGCCGGCGCCTTCGCGCGGGCCGACCGGGCCTTCCGGCTCGCGGACCGGCTGCGCGCCATGACCGGCCGGCCGGTCTTCGTGCGCCGCGTCGCCGCCGCGGACGGCGGCGCGACGCACCAGGTGCGCGTCGGCCCCTTCGCCGGGGAGGCGGAGGCGGCGGAGCTCGCCGGGCGGATTGTTGCCGCCGGGCTGGGAAGGCCGTACACTGTCGCCGACTGAGTGCGCCGCCGCTCCGCCCCTCCGGAAGGACCGAACCGCCATGCCGACGCCAGAGCCGCCCGTCCCGTCCGCGCGCCGGCCGGCCCTGGCCCTGGCGTTGCTGCTGCCGGCGCTGCTGCTGCCCGGCCGGCCGGCGCCGGCGCAGGCCATCATCCCGCGGCCGCCGGCCATCGACGCGACCAGCCATGTCCTCGTCGATGCCCGCACCGGCCATGTCATCGTCGAGGAGAACGCCGACGAGCCGCTGCCCCCGGCCAGCCTGACCAAGATCATGACCGCCTACATCGCCATCGAGGAGATCCTCGGCGGCCGCCTGTCGCTCGCCGACGAGGCGCACATCAGCGAGAAGGCGTGGCGCATGGAGGGCTCGAAGATGTTCGTCGGCGTGGACACCCGGGTCAGCGTCGAGGACCTGCTGCGGGGCATCATCGTCCAGTCCGGCAACGACGCCAGCGTCGCCCTCGCCGAGCACATCGCCGGCGGCGAGGACGCCTTCGCGGACATGATGAACCGGCACGGCGAGGCGCTGGGCATGACGGACAGCTACTTCATGAACGCCAGCGGCCTAGACACCGAGCGGCGCTACAACACCATGTCGGCCCGGGACCTGTCGATCCTCGCGCGCGCCGTCGTCGGCCGGCACGGCGAGTACTACCCCATGTACGCCGAGCGCGAGTTCACCTACAACGGCATCCGCCAGCCCAACCGCAACGCCCTGCTGTTCCGGGACCGCGGCGTCGACGGCATCAAGACCGGCTGGACCGACGCGGCCGGGTTCTGCCTGGTGGCCTCGGCCGAGCGGGACGGCATGCGCCTGATCTCGGTGGTGATGGGCGCCGGGAGCGAGGAGGCGCGGATCAGGGAGACCCAGAAGCTGTTCGCCTACGGGTTCCGGTACTTCGAGACCCACCGGCTGTACGAGGCGGGCCAGACGCTGACCAGCGCGCCGGTCTGGTACGGCGCGGCGGACGAGGTGGAGCTGGGCGTCGCCGAGGAGGCGCTGGTGACCATCCCGCGGGGGCAGGGCGGCCGCATCGTGTCGACCGTCAACATGGACGAGGTGATCCGGGCGCCGATCGCGGTGCGCCGGCCCATGGGGACCGTCGCCGCCACGCTGGACGGGGAGACCATTCACGAGGGCGAGGTGATCGCCATGCGGGCGGTGGAGCGGGCCGGGGCGATGAAGCGCTTCGGAGACTGGCTCGGCCTGCTGTTCGGCGGGGCCTCCGGCCGGTGACGGCGGATGGAACGGGACCGCGGCGGCCCGCCGGCGATCGAGTTCCCCTGCCGGTACCCGATCAAGGTCATCGGCGCGGCCGGCGAGGGCTTCCGGGAGGCGGTGGCGGCCGCGGTGGAGCGGCGCGCCGGCGCCCTCGCGCCGGGGCGGATCAGCGAGCGCCCGAGCCGCGGCGGCAACTACCTCGCCGTCACGGTGACCATCGACGCGACCGGCGAGCCGCAGCTGCGCGCCGTCTTCGAGGAGCTGCGGCGGCTCGACGGCGTGAAGATGGTGCTGTAGTGGAGCCCGCGGACGGCCCGCGGTTCCGGGCGCGGCCGCTCGACCCGGCGGCGGGCCCCGGCCCGGTCGTGCGGCGGCTCGGCCTGGTCGAGTACGAGCCGGCGTGGCGGCGGATGCGCGAGCGCGCGGAATCCGGCGGGGCGGGGCGGGACGAGGAGATCTGGCTGCTGAGCCACCCCCCCGTGTTCACCCTGGGGCAGGCCGGCCGGGACGAGCATGTGCTGGATCCCGGGCGGATCCCGGTGCTCAGGGTCGACCGGGGCGGCCAGGCGACCTACCACGGCCCCGGGCAGCTGGTGGCCTACCTGTTGCTCGACGTCCGGCGCCGCGGGCTGGGCGCGCGCGCGCTGGTGGACCTGATCGAGCGCTCGTTGCTCGCCGCGCTGTCGGACCTCGGCGTCGCGGCGGCGACCCGGCCGGGGGCGCCGGGCGTGTACGCGGGCGGCGCCAAGCTGGCCTCGCTGGGGCTGCGCATCCGCAACGGCTGGAGCTACCACGGCCTCAGCCTCAACGTGGACATGGACCTCGAGCCGTTCCGGCGCATCGACCCGTGCGGCGTGAAGGCGCAGCCGGTCACGCAACTGGCGGACCTGGTCCCGCCGGTCGGGTTGCCCGCGGCGGGCGCGGCGCTGCTAGGCCGGCTGCTGCCGGCGCTGGGCTGCCGCGGGCCCCGCGGCGAGGTTCCGGAGGAGAGCGATGGACGGGCGGGCGACCCCGCGCCGGCGCCGCAACCCGCCGCCGGCTGAGGGGGAGAAGCTGCGGGGCGCCGACAAACTGCGGCGCATCCCGGTCAAGGTGGAGCCAGCCGGGGAGCCGCCGGCGAAGCCGGACTGGATCCGGGTCCGGCTGTCCGCCTCGCCCCGCTTCGCGCGCATCAAGCAGACCCTGCGCCGGCGCGGCCTGGCCTCGGTGTGCGAGGAGGCCTCCTGCCCCAACATCGGCGAGTGCTTCGGCAAGGGCGCCGCCACCTTCATGGTCATGGGCGACATCTGCACCCGCCGTTGCCCGTTCTGCGACGTGGCCCACGGCAGGCCGTCGCCGCTGGACCCCGGCGAGCCGGCGCGGCTGGCGCGGGCGGTCCGGGACATGGGGCTGCGCTACGTGGTGGTCACCTCGGTGGACCGGGACGACCTGAAGGACAGCGGCGCGCGGCACCTGGCCGCCTGCGTCGCCGAGATCCGGCGGCTGAACCCGGGCATCGCGGTGGAGGTGCTGACGCCCGACTTCCGGGGGCGGATGGAGGCGGCGCTGGACGCGCTGGGGGCCGAGCCGCCGGACGTGTTCAACCACAACCTGGAGACCGTGCCCCGCCTCTACCGGCGGGTCCGCCCCGGCGCCGACTACCGCTGGTCGCTGGAGCTGCTGCGCCGGTACCGGGCCCGCCGCCCCGAGGTGCCGACCAAGTCCGGGCTGATGCTGGGGCTGGGCGAGACCCTCGACGAGGTCAGGGAGACGCTCGCGGACCTGCGCCGCCATGACGTGGACATGGTGACCCTCGGGCAGTATCTGCAGCCGAGCCGCCACCATCTCGCGGTGGCGCGCTTCGTCCATCCGTCGGAGTTCGAGGCGCTGCGGGAGCACGGCGAGGCGCTGGGCTTCCGGCATGTGGCCAGCGGCCCGCTGGTGCGGTCCTCCTACCACGCCGACCGGCAGGCCGGCGGGGAGGCCGTCCCGGGCGCATGCTAGGGCGGGCGCGGCTCCCCCTCGCCGCGGCGGCCCTGGCGCTGTCGGCGGCCGCGTTGCTGCTGCAGGCCCGCCACGCCGCGGCGATGGGGACGCTGCCCCTGGTCCTGCGCGCGCTGGCGCTGAACGCGGCGGCGCTGCCGGCGCTGGCCGGCGTCCGGTTGCTGGTTCCGCGGTTGCGCGGGCGGACCGCCGCGGCGCTCCTCGCCGCCGCCATGGTCCCGGCGTTCCTGCATCACCTGGTCCTGCTGCCGGCCCGGGCCGGCGAAGGCATCGAGGCGCGGCTCGAGCGCGGCGGGATGCTCAGCGAGGGCGGCGGCAGGGGGCTGGTGGAGCTGGGCTTCGCCCATCCGGTCTACGCCCCGACCCTCGCCGCGCGCAACCGGGAGCCGTTCACCCGGCGGGTGGAGGTGTTCCTGCGCCTGACCGGCGGCGACGGGCGAGATGCGCTGTTCCGGGGGGCGCGCGCCGGCGCGCCGGACGGGGCGCCGAGCGTCGAGGCCGCGGTCCGGGGCATGCTCGGCCCGGACGGCCTGCTCAATCCGCTGACGCTGGCGCCGGGACGGACGCTGCGGGGCCGGATGGCCTTCGTCGTCGCCGACCATGACGGCGGACCGCTCGAGGCGCTGGCCGCGCCCGGCCGCGCCCGGCTGGAGTTCCGCGACGCCGACGACGGCGAGTTGCTGGCGCGGATTCCCGTCGGACGGCCTTAGGCGGCCCCGCGTCCGGACCGTCGTCGCGCTGTCGGCGGCGACACACGGCGACTAGATGATGTGTTGAGTGAGGTGAAAGTGTGAAGTGTTGACGCGGGGGGGAGGGACTCCTTATCATTCGGGCGCAGTCTCACCACGGGTCAGCCGAGCGGGCGACGGACGGTCCGGGAAAGAAAACCAGAAAAACCGGAGTTCGTCCTTTGTCGCAGATCGCCGGAACGACCCACGGCATGCGGGCCGGAAACGGCATCCGCGGCCGAATGTCCGCATCCCCCCGAACAGCAACCGCTCCGGACCGCCGGGCGCGGTCATTAAGGAGTTTCGCAGATGGCCAGCAGTGAAGCCAGAGAAGACATCGTCCAGTTGGTCGTCGCGGCGTACGACGCCGCGCCGGACATCGCCCTGATGCG
>CAYSVD010000174.1:0-1656 GCA_964434395.1 uncultured Pseudohongiella sp. | reverse complement strand
TCTCTGTCGCTGCCGCTCCCCTGCGGGTGCTCCAGGGCGTCGCAGGCCGCATTCGGCAGCTCCGCGCGGAAATCGAGGGACGGCGGCTGTTGCCGGACGGTCCGGATCGGCAAGTCCAGCAGCATTACAGGCACTGTCCGGGCCGCCCGGTGCGGCAGCCCGCGAGCGGGCCTGGGGCCGGGCTCCGGCTCTCCCCGCGTTCTTCCCGGCTCCGTTCCGCGCGGCGCGCGGCGGGTTTCCTGCTGGCCGTTCTCGCGCTGGCGGTCCTGGCGTCAGTCCTCGGCGGCGACGCCCGGGCCCAGACCGCCGTTTGCAGCAGCACGCCCGCGCCGGGCGAGCGGGTCGAGTGCGTGAACGCCGATTCAGACCCCTTCGAAATCGAGCTGGACGGGGTCGATATCGAGACGACGGAGAACGACAAGCAGGCCGTTTATCTCTGGATGACCCAACAGGGCGGCGCCCTCGATCTCTCGATCGTCGGCAGTACAATCGTGAACCCGGACACGAGCACGACTAACACCGTACGGGCCCGAAGCGACGTCCCCGGGGGTAGTATCCGCGTCACGGTCCGCGACAGTTCGATCGAGCAGCTGAACGAGGGTGATCGCGGCGATGTTGCTCTCTACGTCTGGTCGCGAATGTCCAACGGGTCGGCCGACGTTCAGATTGAACGCTCAAGGCTGTTCTCAGCCTTTTCAGATTCTCTCCTGATCCTACAAGCACAAAGCGGAGGAAGCTTCAGCCTCCGGGCCCGCGACAGCGTATTCTCGTCGACGAGCGAAAACGGCGGCGCCGGTATTCGCGTCGACATACGCCAGGCCGGCTCGATCGCAATCACGGTCGAAGGCGGCTCGATCCGGACCGTGGGCGGCTCCGGCATCTCCGCCGGTAACAACACCCTCCGCCCCGATCAAAACCGTGGGTTCGAGGACCCTATCACGATCGCGCTCGACGGCGTCGCGATCGAAGTCACGGGCGAGGCAAATGACTTTTCGAGCAGGCCGACTTTCTCCAGGACGCGTTGGGGAGCCCACGGCATTGCCGCCGAGCACGGCGGCTCCGGCCGTGTCGAAATCCGGGTCCGGGGCGGGTCGATTACCGTTGCCGGCGCAGACCAGCACGGCATCGCGGTCGGCGGAATCTCGTACAACGGCAACGCCCTGTTCGCCACGCTCGCCCGGGACGACGGCGGCTACCGCAGGCAGACCGTATGGGTGGACGGCCCGGTGCAGGGCGGCTCGGGCACCGGCGCGGGCGTTGCGCTTTACGGCGGCGGCCGGGTGTTCATCGGCCCGAACGGGCGCCTCGGCGCGCTGTCCGGGACGGCGATCCGGGCGGCCATTCGCACGGGCCAGGCGGCGGCCGACAATCCAAAGCTGTATGTCGGGCTGCGACCCGGCGGCCGGCGGATTTCCGATCTCCTGAAGGGCAGCATCGTCAACGAGGGCGGCGCGTCCTACACCACCGTGGCGGTCAACGGCGTCGTGCTGATGGACGCGGGGACGGTCGCCGAGGGCATCCTCGCCCCGAATGGCGCGCGCGATGTGTGGCTGCGCGCCGAAGCGGACGGAGCGAACATTGCGGTGGCGGACTTCCTGGACCCGTTCGCCCCGCGGGCGGCGGTCTATGAGGCGCTGCCGGGCTTCCTGCTGCGGC
>CAYSVD010000173.1:0-3407 GCA_964434395.1 uncultured Pseudohongiella sp. | reverse complement strand
CTCGTGACCTTCAGCACCCCCGGATAGTCGCGCGGGCCGTGCTTGAGCAGGGCCGCCTTCGCCTCTTTCAAGCTCGCCGCCGCCAGCTCGTACTCGTAGTGGAGCCGGGCGTACCGCTCGGCGTCCGCTATCCCGTCCGGCGGCATGACCGGATCGCGGGACTCGGCGAATGCGTCCCACGCCTCTTGGAGCTTGGGCCACTCCTTCATCAGATCCTCGCGGGACCGCCACAGGAAGATCCGCTCGTCCCCCCGCGTGGTCACCACGAAGTGGACCCCCGCCGCCGACTCCGGGACGCAGTACGCCTGGTGGACCAGCTGCCAATAGTGGTGCGGCAACGCCCGCCCCGACTGCGCCGCCTTCCAGGTCTCGCTGGCGGGGCTGTTGACCATTTTGACCTCCAGCCAATCCCGCCCGGCGCCCGTCTCGTACCCGTCCAGGCTGGCGGCGTACTTGCCCCGAAGAAAGACGCGCGGCTGGTAGTCCAACGGCGGCATGTCGTCATCCACGACCCCATCGCGGTCGATGTTCATCTCGTCCCGCACCCGCGCCTCGGCCTCGTGCGCGGCGGCGAACAGCTTGTTGGCGAACGCCGACGGCGGGAAGTCCGCCCCGTCGTTGTACCGCCGCAACAGCTCCGGCGTGTTGATCGCCCAATACGACGGGGCGCACCCCATCACCACCGCCGCCGTGGACGCCATCCGGTGCTTGCGCCGGAACCGGTGCCAGTCCGGGGAGCCCTGGTCCAGGGCGATCTCAAACGACTTCTCGCTCATCGCAAGCTCTCCCCCCTCGCGGTCTCGATCTCGCGCTCCAGTCGGCGGGCCGCCTCGCCCGCCACTCCCGCGTACATGTCGAACTCGGCCAGCTCCTCGCCGGTGTCGCCGTCCACCAGCACCCAGATCCACCTGCCGTAGAACTCCGGTCCCTGCTCGTAGGGCCGCCACCGGCTGTAGGTGCGGAACCGGCGATTGAGGGTGTGCATGCCCGTCTTAATCGTCATCGCCGTCCTCCTTCTCGTCGACCAGCTTGGCCTGCTTCTTGGGCGCCGCCCGCGTCTTTTTGGCGGGGGCTTCCTTCTCCTCCTCGCCGCCGTTTTTCGCCTCCGCCGCCAGCCGCGCGAGTTCCGCCCGGCCCCGCGCGGGCAACACGCCTAGCCACTCGCGGGACCGCTTGAGATTCATCACCTCCTCGCCGAACTCCTCGTCATCGACCAGCAGCCGCTTGATCTGCCGGTACAGCTCCCGCTGGAAGCCGCCCAGCACCGCCCTCGGCATGACCCGGATCGCCGCCGGCGGTATCGACTGGCCCTCGATTTCCGGGTGGCAGTACAGGCCGTCCTCGTCCCACCCGACCTCCAGTTCGGACGGCACGAGATCCGCGTAAGGATTCTTTTCCACGCCTTCGATCTCCGCCGGCGCGAAGGTGTCCGCGTCCCGCTCGCCGGTGTCGATAAGAAACCGTTGGCGAAGGAACTGCTTTTGAAGGTAGGTCGTGGCCGCCTCGAAGGATTGCGGCCCGGTCAGCGGCAACATGATGTTCCGGTTGACCGGGTGGTCCTCGCCGTCCGGCCCGTACAGCCGGATCACGGCCATCATGTTGACCCACTGCGTGTCCTCGCCCTTGCGGTTGCGGATTTTCTCTATCGTCATCTGCTCGATATCGAGCCAGATGGACAGCCGCGCCTCGGCCATCAGGCCCCGGATGGCGCGGTACACATCGTCCGCCGTCGCGTAGTTGTACCTGCCGTGATCGTTGTGGGCCTTGCGGTCTATCTTGGGCAGGCCCGCCATCACATGGGCCACCCGCGCGTGGAACCCGTCGAATTTCGTCGCCGTCATGGTTGATTCTCCCGTTGGGGTTGTGGCATTATGCCACCGCCCGGACGGGTATTACAACATTTTGTCACAAGGAGTACAAGCCCCATGGCGAGAAAAAACGGTGTTTTCAACGAAACCGCGCAACTCGTTGATAACCTAGGAGTTAAGCGCGGCGAACTGGCGGCGAAACTGGGCTTGGACCGGGCGTCGATCAATGCGTGGGTGGTCCGCAACCACATCCCGTGGAAGTACCGGAGCCAGGTTTTCCTGCTGGCGCGGGAAGCCAAGATCGACCTTCCGGACGGCTTCCTCGGTGTCTAGCGACATCACCCCGGAGCAGGCGGCGGCCCTCGTCGAACAGGCGGGGCGGTCCGCGAAACGGCTGGCCGCCCTGCCCAAGTCGGCGTGGGAGGAGCAGCTGGCGCAACAGCTTCAGTGGCTCAAGCTGGAGTACGCCCGCGAGTACATGTTCCACCCGGAGCGGAAGTGGCGGGCCGACTTCTTCATCCCGCGCCTGCTCCTGCTGATCGAGGTCGAGGGCGTCTCGCCCGGCGGCACCCGGCACCAGCGGATCGCCGGTTTCAAGCTGGACATCCTCAAGTACGCCGAAGCCGCGGCCCTCGGCTACAAGCTCCTGCGCGTGACCGCCGATATGGTCCGCAACGGCAAGGCGGTCGAGTTCATCACCCGCATCGTCGAGCTTGTCGCAGAGCCGGACGGCCCGGCGGAAAGCCGGTCGGCGGCGTTCAAACGATGGTGGGACGCGAAGGAGAAAAAAGATGCTGAAAAGGGTTGACTGCCATCGGCGCCCCCGTGTTATAAAGGTTTCCCCCGTGGACGGTATTAAGACGGCGGCGCGGGGAGAAGTAGACGGCGATACCGCGGGGCGTCCCCCATCGCCAATCCAGGCCGAAAGGGTGAAGGATGGGACAGGGCCGGATGACGGCGGCCTGCCAGTAGCACCCGATCCGAGGGGCCAGTCATCGGCCACCGAGGAGCCAAAATAAGCCGACCGGCGGCGCAACCTGCGCTTTTTTGGCATACCGGCCTGCCTTCCGCGTCTCGGCGCGGGGGCGGGTCGGCCTATGCCTTTCCGCCTCCCAGCAGCGCCCCCCGTAAAGAAAGGCGCCATCACTTGAAAACAAGGATTGTGGTACCATACTAAGGGCCGACAGGGGCGACCCTATCGGAAGTCGCCCCCTTCCAGGCCATCGCTGTCCCCTGGACAGGGGGCGGCGCTTATTTCGGCGCGGCGGTTTATTCCAGTGGGCCGCCGTGCCGGAAAGCCGGGGCGGGCTTCCCACAACCGCCCGCCTCGGCGCCTACGACGCAGAGTACTTCACGGCTGATGCGTCGAGGGAGCCGGGCGGGATCCAACCTTCGCCCGCACCGGCCCTACGCCCGGCGGGGTTTCCTCTTTCTCGCCCCGCCGGGCGTTTTTTTATCTAAACCCCCATATCCACCAAGTATTGTCCTGCCATTGGGCATCGCCTGTCTGGCCGGTAAGCGGCGCCGCGGGGGCTGTGCTCTCCGGGTTCGCCAGGTGCGCCACGCGGGCTTCCCACTCTGTCCCGTGACGCGTCACCC
>CAYSVD010000172.1:0-9628 GCA_964434395.1 uncultured Pseudohongiella sp. | reverse complement strand
TGGCCTTCAGCGCGCCGGCGGCGGACCGGTCCGCGGCCCTAAGGCTCGAGCGGCGGGTCAAGCGGCTGCCCAAAGCCGGGAAGGAGGCCTTGATCCGCGACGGCGTCCTGCCCGGGCCGTCCGGCGGCGGAGATGCCCGGTGAACGGCCCGGCGGCGCCCGCGGTCGGCGTCAGCGGCTGCCTGCTGGGCGAGCGCGTGCGCTACGACGGCGGGCACAAGGCCCACGCTTGGATCGTCGGCGCGCTGGGCGGGGTGTTCGAATTCCGGGCCTTCTGCCCCGAGGTGGCCATCGGGCTCGGCGTGCCGCGCCCGCCGATGCATCTGCGCAGGGACGCATCCGGCGATATCCGCTGCGTGCGGGTCGACGGCGCCGGCCCGGACCGCGCTGAGGCGCTGAGGCGCTGCGCCGACGGGCGGGCGGCCTGGCTGGAGAGCCTGTGCGGCTACATCCTCAAGGCGGGCTCCCCCAGCTGCGGCATGGAGCGGGTCGCGGTCCATGCCGGCGGCGAGGCGCGCGAGGAGGGGACGGGGCTGTTCGCGGCCCGGATGATGGAGCGCTTTCCCTGGCTTCCGGTCGAGGAGGAGGGCCGCCTCGGCGACGAGGCGAACCGGGAGAGCTTCGTCCTGCGGGCGTTCGCCCTGCACCGCTGGCGCGCGATGCGCGCGCGGGGTCTCGACGCCGCGGCGCTGGGGGCCTTCCATTCCAGCTACAAGTTGGTGCTCATGAGCTGCGACCAGGACGGATGCCGCGCGCTGGGGCGGCTGGTCGCGGGCGCCGGCGACGGGGACGTCGAGGCCCGCGCCCGGGAGTACCTGGACGGGTTCATGGCCGCGCTGAAGACCGGAGCCACCCGCGGCGGCCACGCCAACGCGCTGCAGCACATCCAGGGACACCTGAAAAAGCGCCTGGACCGGGCCGGGCGGGAGGAGCTGGCGCGGGCCATCGAGCGGTACCGGCAGGGACGCTCGCCCCGGACGGAGCCGCTGGCGCTGCTGCGGCGGCATTTCCGGCGCTGGCCCGATGCGTACATCGAGGGCTCCGTGTACATGCGGCCCGATCCGGTTCCGCCGTATCCCGGCGAAGGCAGTCCGGAGCGGGGGCGGCCGTGATCCGGATCCAGGGGATCGACCACGTGGTGTTGCGCGCCGCCGACCCGGCGGCGATGCTGCGCTTCTACCGCGATGCGCTGGGCTGCCCCGTCGAGCGGGAGCGGCCGGGCCTGGTGCAGCTGCGGGCGGGCGACGGCCTGATCGATCTGGTTCCGGCGGACGGCGGGCCGCCCTCACAGGACGGGCGCAACATGGAGCATCTGTGCCTGCGCATCGAGCCGGTGGACGAGGCGGCGCTGGCCGCCCGCCTGACGGAGCTGGGCATCGAGGCGCCGGCTTTCGAGCGCCGCTACGGGGCGCGGGGGTACGGGCGCTCGGTGTACATCAGCGACCCGGAGGGCAACGTGGTCGAGCTGAAAATCGATGCGTCCGGCTGAGGGTCCGCCATGGCGAAACCGATGCCGGCGCGCGCGCGATGCGCCAGGCCATGGTTTTGGGAAGGATGCAGGGCGCGGTCATGGTCGGCCGCGGCTTCGCCTGACCGATGAAGAGGCGGGCTCGCCCGGCCTGTCGGGCGACCGGGCCTATTTCGAGTCTTTTCGGTTCCCGCTGCAGAGGCCGAGGAGCCTCCGGTCGGGCATCGTGGCCTGTCGGCCTGAAACGCCCGCGCGGCCGTCGATCCGTCAGCGGTTGGGACCGGGCGGATGGAAACCGGCGCAGCCGTTCCGAAGGCGGCGCAAATGCTGATACCCTACATATCCCTTTTCAGCGGCGCGGGCGGTCTGGATGAAGGACTGCATCGTGCGGGATTCCGCCCGCTGTTTTGCTGTGAACTGGACAGGCATGCGATGTCCAGCCTGAGGGCGTGGTCGGATCTCAGAAAGGTTTCTCCGCTTTTCTGGGACGATGCGACGACCTTGGCGCCCGATGATCTGGCGAAAAAGCTCAAACTAAAAGCAGGACGGTTGCCGTTGCTGGCGGGAGGCCCGCCCTGTCAGGCGTTTTCGTTGATCGGCAAGAGGAACTCGCTTGAAGACCACAGGGGGGTGCTCCTCTATCAGATGATCCGGTTCGTCGGAAAAATCCAGCCGCAAGTGGTGTTGATCGAACAGGTCAAAGGGCTGATCAGCGCGAAGGGGGCCTGCGGCGGTCCCGGCGGCGCCTTGGCGGCGCTCCTGAAAGACTTCAAAAAACTGGACTACAACGTGAGCTATGAGGTGCTCAAGACCTCCGACTACGGCGTTCCGCAACACAGGGAACGGCTGTTCATCGTCGCATCGAGGGCGGGAAAATTCGTGTTCCCCTCTCCGACTCATGCGGGTCATGATGCCAGCGGCGGCGGGGAACTCTTTTCCGGCCAAAAGATGGCGTATGCGACGGTGGGCGACGTGATCGGCGACCTCCCTCCGCCGGCGAAGAAGGGGGAGGCGCCTGACATCGCAGGGCATGTGGACATCACCCCGACTCGGGATGCGGAAAGGATCAAGGGGGTACCCGAGGGAGGCTGGTTGGCGCGTCAGACGCATCTTCCGGAGAGTCAGAGAAGAAGGCTCGATCCTCGGAAGGACACGACGAAATTCAGGCGCCTGTCGTTCGACGAGCCCAGCTTGACGCTGAGATGCGGCGAAACCTTTTACCACCCTGTCGAGGACAGGTATCTCACGCCGCGCGAGTGCATGCGCATCCATACGTTTCCCGACGACCAAGTGCTGGCGGGACCGATCAGGGGAAGAAGCGGCTCGGTGAGGGATCTGGACCAACACAGGCAAGTGGCCAACGCCGTCCCGCCAGTCATGGCGAGGGTGCTAGGGGAAGGAATAATGGAGCAATACTTCGCTCCCAACGCCGCGGCGAATGCCTAGATCCCTATGATCGCGGCTGGAGGACGCCTTAAAACCGCCTGGATTTGACCAGGTCCGAGGCTGCTAGGCCGGCTGCCCGCTCGCGGCCGGAGCGATTTTGAAATTCAAAAAGCCGTAGACCAGCGCGACCAGCGGGTTGATCAGGTTGAAAAAGCAGTAGGGGAGGTAGGCGAAGGTCGCGACCCCCAGGGTGCCCGCCATGTAGGCGCCGCAGGTGTTCCACGGCACCAGCGGGGAGGTGATGGTGCCGGAGTCCTCCAGCGTGCGGCTCAGGTTTTTCATGTCCAGGCCGCGGTTCTGGAACTCCAGTTTGTACATGCGGCCCGGCAGCACCACCGAGATGTACTGGTCGGAGGTGATCAGGTTGGCGCCGATGCAGGTGACGAGGGTGGTGGCGATCAGGCTGCCGACGCCGCGCACGAAGGACAGGGCGTAGTCGACCAGGCGCCTGAGCAGCCCGGTGTGGTCCATGACCGCGCCGAACACCATGGCGCACATGACCAGCCACACCGTGGTGAGCATGGAGCTCATGCCACCCCGGGACATCAGGTCGTCCAGGGTGGCGTTGCCGCTTTCCAGCGCGAAGCCGTCGAACAGCACGATCCAGACGCCCCGGAACAGGCCGAGGAGGAGCCCGTTCCCGTCGCCGGCCAGCGCCGTCACCGCCGGCCGCTGGAAGACCAACGCCAGCGCCACCGCCAGCAAGGCGCCCGTGAGAATGGTGGGGATGGGCGGCAGTCTGCGGTTGGCCATGAACAGCAGGCCCGCGACCGGGATCAGCATCAGCGGGTTGACCGTGAAATGCTCGCTGATGAGGCTCAGGGTGACGGCGAGATCGTCGGCGGAGCCGCTGGTGTCGATGTTGAGGCCGATGACGGTGAACATGATCAGCGCGAACACGATGCTGGGGGCGGTGGTCCAGACCATGTGGCCGATATGGGTGAACAGATCGGTGCCGGCCACCGCCGGCGCCAGGTTGGTGGTCTCGGACAGCGGGGACATCTTGTCGCCGAAGTAGGCCCCGGAGATGATCGCGCCGGCCGTGATCTCCGGCGACAGCCCGAGCCCCGCCGCGGCGCCGATCAGCGCGATGCCCACGGTGCCGGCGACGGTCCAGGAGCTGCCGATGCTGAGCGCCACCAGCGCGCAGATCAGGCAGCTGGCCGTGTAGAAGACGGCGGGATGCAGGATCAGCAGGCTGTAGTAGATCATGGTGGGCACGGTGCCGGACAGGATCCAGCTGCCGATCAGCAGGCCCACGCTGAACAGGATGAGGATCGGCTTGACGGCGACGGTGATGCCGTTGACGATGCCGGCCTCGATGTCGGCCCAGGCGCAGCCGTTGCGCCATCCGATCAGCGCCGCCGCCGCCGCGCCGACGCACAGGGCGATCTGGTTGGGGCCGGAGCTGGCGTCCGCGCCGAACAGGTAGACCGAAAGGGACAGCAGGGCGACGAGGATGAGCACCGGAACCGCCGCCTGGCGCGCCGTCGCCCGGGCGGACGGCGCACCAGGCGGGGGCGGCGCGGGTTCGCTGACGTCGCGGTTGCTCACGGCTGCTCCTCCGGCTACAGGCGGCCCGACAGCGAGTGGGGCAGGGCGTCGGTGACGGTGACGTCCGCGAAGCCGCCGACCAGCGAACGGTCGCCGCAGCGGAAGTTGACCACCCGGTTGTTTTCGGTGCGCCCCTGCAGGTCGGCGGGATCCTTGCGGGACGGCCCGGTCACCAGGATGCGCTGGATGGAGCCCACCATGGATTCGCTGATCGCGCGGGCCTGGCGGTCGAGCTGCGCCTGCAACGCGGCCAGCCGCCGTTTCTTCTCCCGCTCCGGCGTGTCGTCCCTCATGCCCGCCGCCGGCGTGCCCGGCCGCGGGCTGTAGACGAAGCTGAAGGAGGCGTCGAACCCGAGCCCGGTCACCAGGTCCATGGTGTCCTCGAAATCCGCCTCCGTCTCTCCCGGAAAGCCCACGATGAAGTCGGACGACAGGCTGATGTCCGGCCGCTTGGCCCGAACCCTGCGGATGATCGACTTGTACTCCAGCACGGTATGGCCCCGCTTCATGGCCGCCAGGATGCGGTCCGAGCCGCTTTGCACCGGCAGGTGCAGGTGGGAGACCAGTTCCGGCACGGTGTCGTAGGCATCGATCAGGCTGGAGCGGAACTCCACCGGGTGGGAGGTGGTGAAGCGGATGCGGTCGATGCCGTCGATGCTGGCGATGTAGTGGACGAGCAGCGCGAGATCGGCGGTCCCGCCGCGGTGGTCGAGGCCGCGGTAGGCGTTAACGTTCTGCCCCAGCAGGTTGATCTCGCGTACGCCCTGTTCGGCCAGGTGCGAGGCCTCCGCCAGCACGTCGTCCAGCGGCCGGCTCACCTCCTCGCCGCGGGTGTAGGGCACGACGCAGAAACTGCAGTATTTGCCGCAACCCTCCATCACGGTCAGGTAGGCCTGGCAGGAGGCCGTCTTCGGCTCGGGCAGGCGGTCGAATTTCTCGATTTCCGGGAAGCTGACGTCCACCACCGGCGCGGAGCCGTCGGCCGCATCGAGCAGCTCGGGCAGCCGGTGCAGGGTCTGGGGGCCGAACACCACATCGACGTACGGCGCGCGCCGGCCGATGGCGCGGCCCTCCTGGCTGGCGACGCAACCGCCGACGGCGATTTTGAGGTCCGGCCGGGACGCCTTGAGCGCGCGCCAGCGGCCGAGCTGGTGGAACACCTTCTCCTGGGCTTTTTCCCGGATCGAGCAGGTGTTGAGCAACAACAGGTCCGCCCGCTCCGGCGAATCGACCAGCTCGGCGCCGCTCTCCTCGCGCAACAGATCAAGCAGGCGGGCGGAGTCGTATTCGTTCATCTGGCAGCCGTGGGTCTTGATGTATCCGCCGCGGGGCCGCCGGGCGGCGCGGGGCTGTTCGGTTTTCACGGTCGTCGTCGGGTGCGCGTCGGGGACGGCATTATAGCAACATCTCCGCCCGCGTCTTCCCGGCCGGGATGCTCCCGGCCGGGATGCTCCCAGCCGGGACGCTCCGCCGCGGGGCGGCCCGTGGCCCGCCCCGGGGAAAGTCTTCCTCGATTCGAGATCAATCACGATTCGAGATCAATCTCAATCAATCTCAATCAATCTCAATCAGTCAGTCTCGCGCGCCGGCCGCTTTTGTAGTATGATTGCCCGGCCGGGCGGACTCCCGGCCCCGCGCCGGCCGGCGCGCACGTTTCCTGGAGGCTGACATCGATGGCGAGCGTCCCCGAAATTTACAAGGTGACCTTTCTCGACAAGGGCAGGGTCTACGAGGTGTTCGTCAAGCAGGTCTACACGAGCGACCTGCACGGCTTCATCGAGATCGAGGACTACATATTCGACGAGCGCTCCCAGATGGTGGTGGACACCAGCGAGGAGAAGCTGAAGGCCGAGTTCAGCGGTGTCAAGCGCAGCTTCATTCCGATCCCCGCGGTCATCCGCATCGACGAGGTGGAGAAGAGCGGGGTGAGCAAGATCTCCAGCGGCGACAACATCACGCCGTTCCCGGTCTCCATGGTCGGCGGCAAGGCCGGACCGAAGGATCCCTAGGGGGCGGGCCCCCGTCCGCCGGGGCGGCGCGCCGATGGAGCGGGAACACCCCTATTCCCGGCTGACGCCGCACAGGGTGCTGGCGGCGCTTGAGGCCGTCGGGCTGGAGCCGGACGCGCGCATCTTCCCCCTGAACAGCTACGAGAACCGCGTCTACCAGGTGGGCCTGGTCGACGGCTCCGCGGTGATCGTCAAGTTCTACCGCCCCGGCCGCTGGCTGGACGAGCAGATCTGGGAGGAGCACGCCTTCGCCAGCGAGCTGGCGGCGCTGGAGATTCCTGTGGTCGAGCCCCTGCGCCTCGGCGGGGCGGACAGCCTGTCCGGGTTCGAGGGATTCCGCTTCGCGGTGTTCCCGCGCTGTCCGGGCCGTCCGTCCGGCGACGAGGACGACGGGAGCCTGCCCGCCATGGGCCGCTTCCTGGGCCGCATCCACGCGGTGGGGGAGACCGGCCGGTTCCGGCATCGGCCCCGCCTGACGGTGCGGGGCCACGCCGCAGAGAGCCGCCGGCACCTGCTGGAGAACGACTTCATCCCCCCCGACCTGACCGTCGCCTACGAGACCCTCGCGGACGACCTGATCGGACGCCTCGAGGGCCGTCTGGACCTCCCCGGCGCGCTGCGCATACACGGCGACTGCCACCCGGGCAACGTGCTGTGGCGGGACGGGACGCCGCACTTCGTGGACTTCGACGACACCATGACCGGTCCGGCCATCCAGGACATCTGGATGATGCTGTCCGGCGGGCGCGACCGGCGGCAAGCCCAGCTGTCCGAGTTGGCCGAGGGCTACAGCGAGTTCCGTTCTTTCCCCGCCGGCGAGCTCGCGCTCGTCGAGCCGTTGCGGACCCTGCGGCTGATGCACTACAGCGCCTGGCTGGCCCGGCGCTGGGAGGATCCGGCCTTTCCCATGGCTTTCCCGTGGTTCAACACCCCGCGCTACTGGGCCGAGCACATCCTGGCGCTGCGCGAGCAACAGGCGGCGCTGGACGAGCCGCCGCTGGAGCTGTACTGAGGTTAGTCCGGCAGAACCTCCAGCACGGCGGCCTCGATGGCCTCCATGTCGCCGGCGCGGAAGCCCGCATGCACCATCGTCACCGTGCCGTCCGGGGCGATCAGGTAGGAGGTGGGCATGCCGATCACGTCGAACAACTCGGCGGTCTCGCCGTCGGGGTCCGAGGGGATCTTGAAGTCCAGCGGCGTGTCGAGCAGGAAGTCCAGCCCGTCCTCGGACGGGTTGTCGAGGTTGACGGCCACCACCTCGAGGCCGCGGCCCCTGTACTTGTGGTACATCTCGTTGTACAGAGGCAACGATATCAGGCAGGGCGCGCACCAGGAGGCCCAGAAATCCACGTAGACCGCCTTGCCGGCCATGTCCGCGAGGGATACGTCCGGCCGCCCGGCGTGGATCGAGGGCAGGGAGAACAGGGGCGCCGCATCGCCCGCCTCGACCGCGGCGGCCGGGCCGACGGCCAGCGCGGCGGCCGGCGCGAGCAGCAACCGCAGGAGCCTCATCGCGGCGGTCCTCCGGGCGCTCAGGCGGGGGCGGGCAGGGGCCGGCGCAGGCTGCGCAACAGGGCCTGCCAGCGTTGCTTTTGGATCTTCAGCCGGAACCGCGCCTCCCGGTACCGGTCCCGCAACTGGAGCCGGTCCCAGCGCTCCAGGGCCTCCTGGATGCGCCCCGCCTTCGCCTCCTGCCAGGCGCGGCGGTGCTCCGTCCATTGCTGCAGCAACCCGAGGAGCTGCTGGTACTCCTGCTCCAGCCGCAGGCGCCAGCTTTCCGGGACGTTCAGCCGCTCGCACCTCTCCGCCGCCCGCCGGTACTGCGTCTTCAGCCGGGCGGCCTCGACCTGCGCCGGCGCCGGGCGCTTCAGGTCGCGGGCCAGGCCGGCCCAGGCGCACAGGCGGATCATCCACTTCGCCGGATCCCAGTCCCACCACCGGGCGCCGTTGCGGTAGTCCCACTGAAAGGTGTGGTGGTAGTTGTGGTAGCCCTCGCCGTAGGTGATCAGGGCCAGCAGCGGGTTGTCCCGCGCGGAGCTGTCGTCGCTGTAGGGCTGCGAGCCCCACATGTGGGCGGCGGAGTTGATCAGGTAGGTCACGTGCTGGCTCAGCACCAGGCGCAGCAGGCCGCCCAGCAACAGGCAGGCGAGGACGTCGCCGTGGACGAGGCCGAGCAGCGCGGGCAGGGCGATGTTGGTCAGCAACGCCAGCTTCAGGTAGTGGCGGTGCTGCCAGCGCACGATCGGGTCGCGCTGGAGATCCTTGACGTTGGAGAAGTCGGTCCGGCCGCTGTCGTGGTGCCGGAGCATCCAGCCGATGTGGGAGAACCAGAAGCCCCGCCCCGCGGAGTAGGGATCCCGCTCGTTGTTGTCCACGTAGCGGTGGTGGCGGCGGTGGTCCGAGGCCCAGTGCAGGACGTCGTTCTGCAGGGCGCAGGCGCCGCCGACGGCGAAGACGAGCCGCAGCAACGGGTGCGCCTTGTAGCTCTTGTGGGACCACAGACGGTGGTAGCCGGCCGTGATGGACAGGCCGGAGAACGCCATCAGCGCGGCGAAGACCAGCCACTCGTACAGGTCGTAGCCGTAAAGGAAGCCGTACAGCGGCACCAGGAGGAGGGCCGCGGCCGGGGTGATGCTGAACAGCAGCATGTTGGTCCAGTTGACGGGCGCTTTGGGCATGGATCGAGTTCCGGTTGCAAGGGGCCGCCCCGCGGTCCGCGCCGGGCTGCCGGCGGCGGGGCTTCCCGCGGGCGCCCGGCAGTGTATCCCGAAAGGGACTTGCGCATCAAAAAGGAAGCAAACGGCTTGGCGCCGCCCCCTCCGTGACATCTGTTGGCGGGTATGTCCGGCTAACGCCGGGTGGGGGCCGGGCAGTCTTGCATCCGGCGCCCGCCGGCACCCTCGAACATCATCATCTTCCGGCTCCGTCCCGAGCGACCAACCTGGACGGGCGCTTTGCGCCTAGATCCAAGCTCCCGCCCGGGGTCTGGCCGGGCGGACGGTCCCGTTTCCCGCGCCGGTACTGCGGAGTTGGGGGTGGGAGATGGAGGCGGGGGGGTCGGTGGCGGAGAGTGGCGGACTGTTGCGGACTGTTGCAAGGCCATCACGCTTCGGCTACCATGGTGTGGTTCAAGGGGGGCAAGCCATGTCGCA
>CAYSVD010000171.1:0-1596 GCA_964434395.1 uncultured Pseudohongiella sp. | reverse complement strand
TCGCAGGGACCGGACAGGCTCTTTGGATGTCGACGGCCGGCCGGAATGCCCCCTTGGCAACCAGCCTCGGCGCCTCGTCGCATGGATTCCCGCCGTGCCATGCGCCGACCTGTCGCTTCCGTCCGGGACTCAGATCCGCTTTCCGGGGGCCGGCGCCTCGGAGCCGGACGAGGAAGGGGCGCGTCCTTCCGCGGCGGGCTTCGACCCTGAGCGACCGTGCAGATTCCGGCGGAAACGGATCGTTATGCCCCTCCCCCCATGTCCTGAAGCGGCTGGCTGCGGCGCTGGGCACAAAGCCCGGAACGGTTGCGGGGCGACGCAGGCCGGGGTCGGGAACGCAGAGGGACAGGATAGGACAGGCAGGAAAGCGCTTGGGCATGAGGCGAAGGAGTGCCGGTCGGGCCGCCGCCTGCGAGACTCGGCGCCATGCTCCGGCCCGGATGCGCCGGCGAGGCCGGCGCGGAGACGGTCTCCGTCCGCCGCCGGTGCGCCTGGCGGCCCCGCCCACGGGAAGGGTGCCGGGGGCGCGCCGTCGGCAGTCCCGCCGGGCGGGCCGATAGGCCGACGCCCCGACACGGCGCTTGCCGCCCCGTACGCCGCACGTGCGGTTTTCAGCGCTGTAGGGGGGGCTCGGAAAACGCCTCCGTGCGGCGCCGCTTTCTCTCGTCCCGGCTCTTGGCTTCCCGCATCTCCGCGCCTCGGTCCGGCGCCCCTCGACGCAAGCCAGCCGCGCCTTGGCGGAGTCGCCGTCCCCCTGAAGAGGCGCTCGCCGCATGGGAGCGATATCGTCGCTGGACGCCTTCGCCGCCCCGACCGCTGTCGGCGCGGCTCAGGCATCTTGAACGGCCGCCCCTGGCCCCCGCTTGCGCTCCTGTCGCAACCGATGCAACCGAAACTCTTCGCGGCGAATGGATCCAGAACCTGCCGTCCCGCCCGACGGGCGTGTCGTCCGGCGGCGGACATCCGGGAACCCGCTCAGACCCTCGGGTGCCCAACTCGGCAATCCTGGCGGAACGGCGAGGCCGTTGGCCGAGAAAGGGAATGCCGCCGTCCGGGCGACGGCGCCGTCCCAGGCCGCACCGGGGGAACCAGACGCAGGTGGGTCCGCAGGCGGGACGGGCCCGTGGATGTGGACAGGCGCCCCGTGCCGCCTCGTGGGTGTCGTTCGTGAAGATGTTGCGCCACGCCCAGGGCGGTCTGGCCGGTGGCTTGGCGGCAACCGGTGTCGCCGATGCCAACTGGAGGCTCGCGTCGGTCGGGGCCGCCGCTTGGGAGTCAGTGTGGCGGGGAGCCAGCCGTTCATCATCTAGGAACCAGCCGTGGCGCTGAAGAAGGCGGAGCGCCCCAGCGACAGGATCAACCCGGGAGGGCGGGCCGACGCGGTTTTCCGTCCGCATGAAAGCCCATGACGCCGATGTCGGCGTCCCGGCCGCCTCGCGAAAGTTGCGGGTCGCGCAGGTGCGAATCCCGGTCCCGTGTGGCGATGGGGAGACGCATCGGCATCGGGACCGTCCCGGCTTTTCAGGCTGGCGGCCCGCCTCGCGCCGAACGGTCCGATGCCGGCGAGGCGGGACAACCAGCATGGATCGGAGACGG
>CAYSVD010000170.1:0-3200 GCA_964434395.1 uncultured Pseudohongiella sp. | reverse complement strand
GCCCACGCTGGCGGCGGAGATGGGGGAGCTGCAGGAGCGCATCACCTCCACCCGCACCGGCTCCATCACCTCCATCCAGGCGGTGTACGTGCCCGCCGACGACCTGACGGATCCGTCGCCGGCCACCACCTTCGCCCACCTCGACGCGAAGGTGGTGCTGTCCCGGGAGATCGCGGCGCTGGGCATCTACCCGGCGGTGGACCCGCTGGACTCCAGCTCCCGCCAGCTGGATCCGCTGGTGATCGGGCAGGAGCACTACGAGGTGGCCAGCGGCGTGCAGGGGGTGCTGCAGCGCTACAAGGAGCTCAAGGACATCATCGCCATCCTGGGCATGGACGAGCTGTCGGACGAGGACAAGCGCACGGTCGCCCGGGCGCGGCGCATCTCCCAGTTCCTGTCCCAGCCCTTCACCGTGGCCGAGGTGTTCACCAACGCGCCGGGCAAGTACGTGTCCCTCAAGGACACCATCGCCGGCTTCAAGGCCATCCTGGCCGGCGAGCACGACCACCTGCCGGAGCAGGCATTCAGCATGGTGGGCTCGATCGAGGAGGCGGTGGAGAAGGCGAAGGCCCTCGAGGCGCCGGCCGCGGCCTAGGGCCGCCGGGCGGAGGAGACGAATAGCATGGCCATGACGATCCATTGCGATATCGTGAGCGCCGAGCGGAGCCTGTTCTCGGGGCTGGTGGAGATGGTGATCGCCACCGGCTCGCTGGGGGAGCTGGGCATCGCCCCCGGCCACGCGCCGCTGCTGACGGAGATCCCGCCCGGCCCGGTGCGGCTGGTCCGCGCCGGCGGCGAGGAGGAGGTGTTCTACGTCGCCGGCGGCTTCCTGGAGGTGCAGCGCAACGTGGTGACCCTGCTGGCGAACACCGCCACCCGGGCCGCGGACGTGGACGAGAGCAAGGCCGTCGAGGCCATGCAGGCCGCGGAGAAGGCCATGGCCGACCAGAGCGCCGAGATGGACTATTCGGCCGCCGCCGCCCAACTGGCCGAGGCCGCCGCCCAGCTGCGGGCCCTGCGCCAGATCAAAAACCGGGCCCAGTAGGCGCCGGACCTTCCGGCGGAACCCGTGGACGTCGTGATCCTGGCGGCCGGCGAGGGCGCCAGGATGCGCTCGGCCCGCCCGAAGGCCCTGCAGCCCCTGGGCGGGCGGACGCTGCTCGAGCATGTGCTGGCCGCCGCGCGGCCCCTGCCCGCCCGGGCCGTCCACGTGGTGGTCGGGCGCGGCGCGGAGGAGGTGCGCCGGGCGATGGCATCGGCCGGGGCGGATCGGGGCCTCGTCTGGGTCCCGCAACGCGAGCGGCGCGGCACCGGTCACGCGGCGCTCCAGGCGCTGGCCGGGATCGACGCCCGGTCCGACGGCCCGGTGCTGATCCTGCCGGTCGATGTCCCGCTGATCCGGACCGCCACCCTGGAACGGTTGCTGGAGGCCGCGGACGCCCGGACCCTGTCCATCCTGACCGCCGCGACCGATGACCCGCGCGGCCTGGGCCGCATCGTCCGGGACGCGGACGGCGCCGTCCGGGCGATCGTCGAGGAGCGGGACGCCACGGCGGAGCAGCGCTGGATCGCCGAGGTCTACGCCGGCGTCATGGCCGCGCCGGCGGCGGGGCTGGCGCGCTGGCTGGCGGCGGTGGGGGATGACAACGCCCAGCGCGAGCACTATCTTACGGACGTCGTCGAACTGGCGCTGGCCGACGGCTGCGCGGTCGCGGCGCTTCGGGCCGGCGACGCGGCGGAGGCGGCGGGCGCCAACGACAAGGCGCAACTGGCCCTGCTGGAGCGGCATTACCGAATGAACAGGGCCGAGGAGCTGCTCGAGGCGGGGGTCACCCTGCGCGACCCCGCGCGGTTCGACGCGCGCGGGGAGGTGCGTTGCGGGACGGACGTCGAGATCGACGTCAACGTGCTGCTGGAGGGGAAGGTGACCATCGGCGACGGCGTCGTCATCGGCGCCGGGTGTTGCATCAAGGACACGGCAATCGCCGCCGGCGCGGTCATCCTGCCGGGATGCCATATCGACGGGGCCGAGATCGGCGCGGGGAGCCGGGTCGGCCCCATGGCGCGGCTGCGGCCGGGCGCCCGGCTGGGTCGGAACGCGAGGGTCGGCAACTTCGTCGAGGTCAAGAACGCGGAGCTGGGGGACGGCTCCAAGGCCGGCCATCTGGCCTACCTGGGGGACGCGGCCATCGGCCGGAACGTGAACATCGGCGCCGGCACCGTCGTCTGCAACTACGACGGGGCGGAAAAGCACCGGACCGTGATCGGCGACGACGCGTTCGTGGGCTCCAACAGCGTGCTGGTGGCGCCGGTGCGGCTGGGGGCCGGCAGCTACGTCGCGGCCGGCTCGACGGTCACCGACGACGTGCCGGCGGACAGCCTGGCGGTGGGCCGGGCCCGGCAACGCAACGTCGCGGACTGGGCTCGGCGCCGGGCGAAGAAGAAAGAAGAGCGGGACTGAGCGACCGCCGTCCGGCGAGCGCGGGTCCGCGGCGGAAACCATAAGGAGAAAAAGCATGGACAAACCGGGAGCGCGCGGCAACGGGTTTCAGGAGTTTCTGGACCACCTTCGGTCCCTTGCCGGCGGCGAGGGCGGCGGCGGGGACAAGACGCGGCGGGGCCGGCTTTTCGAGCGGGCGATGAAGGACTTCTTCAGGATGGATCCGCTGTACTCCGATCGCTTCCAGGAGGTCGAGCTGTGGGGGGAGTGGGCCGCCGGCCGGAGGGGCTTCGACGGCGTGGACATCGGGATAGACCTGGTCGCCCGAGAGAGCGACGGCGGCTTCTGCGCCATCCAGTGCAAATTCTTCGGGCCGGAAACCCGCATCCAGAAAAAGCACATCGACTCCTTCGTCTCGGCATCGTCGCGGGATCCGTTCACCACGCGCCTGATCGTCGACACGGGCGCCGAGTGGGGCCCCAACGCCCACAGGACCGTCGAGGGGCTGAAGCCGGAGTGCGCGGTGCTCGACGCCGCCACGCTGTCGGAGGCTCCCGTCGACTGGCGCGAGCTCGCGCGGGCAAGACCGGGCAGGCTCAAGCGCCGGATCGAACCGTTCGACCTGCGCCCCCACCAGAAGGAAGCGCTGAGCAAAGTGATCAAGGGCTTCGGCGAGCACGACCGCGGCCAAATGATCATGGCCTGCGGGACCGGAAAAACCTTCACCGCGTTGCGCATCGCCGAAAAGATGGCCGGGAAG
>CAYSVD010000169.1:0-2121 GCA_964434395.1 uncultured Pseudohongiella sp. | reverse complement strand
CCCCAGCCGCCGCCGCCGGGCGTGCGGACCAGCAGCCGGTCCCCGGCGCCGACCGGCAGCGAGCACTTGCCGGGCAGGGGCCGGCCGTTGAGCAGGTTCTCGCCGGGCGCGCCGTCTCCGCCGCCGTTCAGCCCCCAGGGCGCGATGCGGCGCCGCTCGGTCAGCAGGCTCAGCCGGGCCGGCTCCAGGAACTCGTACTCGCGGACGACGCCGTTGCCGCCCCGCCGGGCGCCCCGCCCGCCGCTGCCCCGGCGCATGCCGTAGCGCCGCACCCGCAGCGGATAGTGCATCTCCAGGCTCTCCACCGGCGTGTTCAGCGTGTTCGTCATGTGGCTGTGGACGCAGTCCAGCCCGTCGCGCCGCGGCCCGGCGCCCAGCCCGCCCGCCAGGGTCTCGTAGTAGTCCCAGCGGCCGCCGTCCGGGTCGATGCGGCCCATGGCGATGTTGTTCATCGTCCCCTGGCTCGCCGCCGGGATCCGGCCGGGAACCGCCTGGGCCAGCGCGCCCAGCACCAGGTCCACCAGCCGGGTCGAGGTCTCGACGTTCCCGGCGGCGACCGCGGCGGGACGGGCCGCGTTGACGATGGTGCCGGGGCGGGTGACGATCTCGATGCGGCGGAACAGGCCCTCGCAGGCCGGCGCCTCGTCCGGCATCAGGCAGCGGAAGCAGTAGTAGGAGGCGGCCGCGACCACCGACTCCGGGCAATTGAGGTTGCCCGGCACCATCGGCGCGGAGCCGGAGAAGTCCAGCCGCGCCCGGCCTTCGGCGATGGTCAGCGCGACCTCGAGCGGAATGTCCTCGTTGCCCGCCCCGTCGTCGTCCATGACGTCGCCGAACCGGTACCGGCCCGGCGCGAGCTCCGATATCGCCGCCGCCGCGATGCGCTCGGCGTAGTCGTTCAGCTCCGCCATGCTCCGCCGCCAGGCGGCCGGTCCGGCGCTCTCCACCAGCCGCCGGAGCCTGTCCGCCCCCACCCGGTTGGCGCCGGCCTGGGCGGCGAAGTCGCCGCTCAGCTCCCCTCCCGAAAGGCCCGGCAGCCGCTCCATGACCTCCCGCCGCGGCTCGCCGGCATCGAGCAGCAGGACGGGTTCTATGATCACCCCCTCCTCCTCGAGGCGCCGCGACACCGGCATGGAGCCCGGCGTGTCGCAGCCGATGTTCGCGTGATGCGCCCGGTTCGCCACGAATCCCGCCGGCCCCCTCCCGGCGCCGTGGAACACCGGCGCGATCAGGGTCACGTCCGGCAGGTGGGTGCCGCCCAGGTAGGGGTCGTTGACGACCAGCATGTCGCCCTCGCGCCAGTCGCGGTCCCGCACCAGCGATCCCATCGCGAAGGCCATGCTGCCGAGGTGGACCGGTATGTGGGCCGCCTGGGCGAACAGCTCGCCGCCCGGGCCGAACAGCGCGCAGGAGAAGTCGAGCCGGTCCTTGATGTTGGGGGAGAAGGCGGCGCGCCGCAGCACCAGCCCCATCTCGTCGCAGATGGCGGCCACGCGGCTGGAGAAGAGTTTGAGCTCGATCGGGTTCACGGCCGCCGTCCGGGCCCGGCCCTCGGGACCGACGAGGGCATTCTACCCGACTCTCCTCCGCCTCCGCATGGGGGCCAGCCTTGTCCTGTTGGGGCCAGCCTTGTCCGCAACATTGTCCGCAACAGTCTTGTCCGTGTCCATCTTGGCCGGTGTCCGTCTTGGCCGGTTCGGTCCGTCCGATTCGGTCCGTCCGATTCGGTCCAGCTTTGACTGGCCCGCCTGGATCCCGGCCGCTTCCAGGGAGATTTCGCCGCCTTTCCGGTCTCCGGCGGCCGGCGCGTCAGGCGCCGAAGTCGGGGATGTCTCCCGCATGCGCCGCGAAGTGGGCGCGGTGGGCGTCGGAGTCCTCGGTGCCGCCGACGATGATCAGCCGGTCGTCCTCTCCGCCGCCGTAGGCGTCGCCGGCGCTCCGCCCGCCCGATGGCGTCTCCTTGGTGATCACGCCATTGCTGTCGCGCTCGACGGTCACGATGTCCTCGAACACGTCGTCCGCCAGCGCGTTGTCGTTCTTCGAGCGGGTCAGCCAGAACGTGCTGGCGCCGTCGTAGGTGTAGCGATGCACCCGGTCCGGCGCCAGCTGCATGACGGAGGG
>CAYSVD010000168.1:0-3466 GCA_964434395.1 uncultured Pseudohongiella sp. | reverse complement strand
TCGTCGCGGAGTACGGCTCCGGCGAGCCGGTCATCGCGATCCTGGCGGAGTACGACGCCCTGCCGGGCATCAACCAGGACGCCGTGTCCTTCCGCAGCCTGGTCGACCAAAAGACCGCCGGCCACGCCTGCGGCCACAACCTGTTCGGCGCGGGCTCCATCGGCGCCGCCATCGCCGTCCGGCAGTGGCTGGACGCGAACCCCGGCCGCGGCACCCTGAGGGTCTACGGCACGCCGGCCGAGGAGGGGGGCAGCGGCAAGGTGTACATGGTGCGGGCCGGCCTGTTCGACGACGTGGACATCGCCATGCACTGGCACGCCGGGGACGCCAACACCGCCCAGGCCCGCACCTCGCTGGCCAACCGCTCGGCCAAGTTCCGTTTCCGGGGCGTGTCGGCCCACGCCGCCGGGGCGCCCGAGCGGGCCCGCTCGGCCCTGGATGGGGTGGAGGCCTTCAACCACATGGTGAACCTGATGCGCGAGCACGTGCCGCAACAGACGCGCATCCACTACGTCATCACCGACGGCGGCAACGCGCCGAACGTGGTGCCGGACTTCGCGGAGGTGTTCTACTACCTGCGCCATCCCAGCGCCGCCATGGTCTCGCAGTTGTGGGAGCGGCTGGAGGCGGCGGCCGAGGGCGCCGCCCGCGGCACCGGCACGGAGGTGGACTGGGAGATCATCCACGGCAACCATCCGGTCATGATCAACGAGACCCTGGCCCGGATGGTGCACGAGAAGCTGACCGTCGTGGGCGGGATCGAGTACACGGCCGCCGAGCGGGAGTTCGCCGAGACGATCCACGCCGGCTTCGACCGGCCGTCCCGGGAGCTGGGCAGCGAGCGGGAGATCCAGCCCTACAGCGCCGGGCTGGGTTACGGCTCCACGGACGTGGGGGACGTGTCCATCGCGGTGCCCACGGTGGGCCTGCGCACGGCCACTTGGGTGCCGGGCACCGCCGCCCACAGCTGGCAGGCGGTGGCCGCCAGCGGCATGAGCATCGGCTTCAAGGGCGCCCAGGCGGCGGCGAAGACCTTGGCGCTGGCCGCCGTGGAGCTGTTCGAGAACGAGGATCTGCGGGATGCGGCCCGCGCCGAATGGGAGGCCCAGCGCGGGGACGATTTCGTGTACGAGGCCCTGCTCGGCGACCGCCCGCCGCCGCTGGATTACCGCCGTTAGACGGCCCGGGCCGTAACCGGGGCGCCCCGCCGGGCGTCGGATTGGGGGCCGGGGGCGCCGCCGCGCGGACACGGCGCCGGAGGCGTAGTTTGACAGGCGAGGGCGGCCGGTAGTACGGTCCGCCGCCAGCGGGGGGCGGCTTGCGGCCGCCCGCGCGGTCCGCCCGGGAAAGCCCGCCATCAGAGGGGGCGCCGGGGCTGGACGCGACGTTCATTGCGCAACCCAGGGGGGAAGTCATGCAACACAGGAAATTCAAGCTCACCGCGCTGTCCGCCGGCGTCGCCGCCGCCATCGGCGCGGCGCCGTCGGCCTCGGCCCAGCAGGACCAGGTCGAGGAGATCGTCATCACCGGCTCCTACGTGCGGCGCTCCAGCTACGAGGGCACCGCGCCGATCCAGGTGATCAACCAGGAGGCGATCGAGCGGATCGGCGCCGTCCAGATGGTGGACGTGCTCAAGGAGCTGACGGTCAACAGCGGCTCGCAGTTCTACAATGAGACCAACAACCGGGCCGGCACGGCCATGTTCAACGTGCGCAATCTCGGCCTCGGCTCCACCCTGACGCTGATCAACGGCAAGCGCGGCGGCATCGCGCCGGTGGCGGACGACACCGGCACCGACTACCTGGACATCAACCAGTTCCCCATCTCCATGATCGAGCGCATCGAGGTGCTGACGGACGGGGCCTCCTCCCTGTACGGCTCCCAGGCGGTGGCGGGGGTGGCCAACATCATCACCCGCAAGGGCTTCGAGGGCTTCGAGGTGTCCGGCGGCTGGTCCGAGTCGGAGATCCAGCAGAAGGACGTCTCCATGGCGGCCGGCGGCGCGCTGGACAGCGGGCATTTCAACATCTACGCCACCTGGTACGAGCAGGACCACGCCTTCCGCTCGGACTTCGACTGGCTGAACGCCCGCCTGAACCCGTCGCCGCCGACCTCGCGCTTCCTGTCGTCCACCGGATCGCCCGGCACCTACCGGGGCGCCACTCTCAACGCCGAGGGCAACGCGGTGCCCACCGGCGGCAACCGGATCCCCGACCCGGACTGCGAGGCGGCCGGCGGCGTGCTGCGCAGCGCATCGGACAGCCGGTGCCGGTACTTGTTCGTCGATCAAGTGGGCATCATCTCCGCCGAGGAGCGGGTGCAGGTGTTCACGGAGTTCGAGTGGGAGTTCGGCGACAACGCCCGCTACACGGCCGAGGCCAGCTACTCCAACAACGTGGTCCGGCGCCCGAGCGGCGGCGCGACCTTCAACACCGGCAGCGCGGAGGGCGGCGGATTCACCATTCCGGCCTCGCATCCGTTCAACTTCTTCATCCAAGATCCCGAGGATCCGGACGACATCGTCTACGTCGGGCCCTCCGCCTGGAACAACGACGTCCACACCGCGGTGGATCTGCAGGCGACCGCTCGGCCGCTGGGGCGCGAGGTGAACAACACCCCGCTGACCCAGTTCATCAACCGCGAGATGAACTACAGCCGCATCCTGAACCGCTTCGAGCTGGACCTGAACGACAGTTGGGTGGCGGACCTGTCCTACGGCTGGGCCAAGAGCACCCGGGTGACCAACTCGCCCCACAACTACCGCTCGGACGTGTTCCAGCAGCTGGTCAAGGACGGGGAGTGGAATCCCTTCGGCACCCGCCTGTCCAATCCCGGCCTGGTTTCGCCCAAGGACGGCGTCAGCACGGCGGGCAACAGCGACATCACGCTGGCCAAGTTCGACACCCCGTCCGCCAGCAATTCCCAGGTGCTGGAGCAGGTCACGGACCTGGTGCTGACCGGCGACCTGTTGGAGTTCAACGGCGCCATGGTCGGCGCCGCGTTCGGCGCCCAGCACCGGGACGTGCAGTTCAAGAACTTCGGCGATTCCCTGTCGTCCGCCGGCGAGTCCAACGAGCAGAGCCTGTCGGCGCCCGTCATCGGCTCCCAGAACGTCTGGGCGGTGTTCGGCGAGCTGGTCGTCCCGCTGGCCGAGGACTTCGAGTTGCAGCTGGCGGTCCGCCAGGAGGACTACGGCGGCACCATCGGCTCCACCACGGACCCGAAGGTGGCCTTCGAGTTCCGCCCGATGGACTCGCTGGGCTTCCGCGGCTCCTGGGGCACCTCGTTCCAGGCCCCGACCGTGCGCCAGACCGCCTCGGCGGCTTCCTCGGCCTTCATCGACGACCCGGCATCGCCCACCGGCCCCGGCGGCAGCCTGGTGTGCGTGTCCACCGGCCTGAACAACAACATCACCGTGTCGGTGCAGGGTTCGCCGGGCCTGAAGCCGCAGGAGTCGGAGAATTTC
>CAYSVD010000167.1:0-7073 GCA_964434395.1 uncultured Pseudohongiella sp. | reverse complement strand
CCCCTCAACCGAAGGTGGGGGGCCGAAAGCGGGGCGCGGGAAACCCGTCCCTGCCGAGGCTCTCCGGTTTTTGGATCCCGCTGATCGAAGGGCCAACGCGTGATCAGCCACACCAAAAGACGAAGCCCCCAACGGCGAAGGATACCGTCCCAGCAGCGAAAGCCTGCTGAGACTAGCCCAGGCCGCGGACGTGCCGGCAACCGAAGCCCGACGGATCATGGACCAGACCCGCGCGGCGATCGCCGATTTCCCCGCCGCCGCCAAGGAATGCGGCGTCACCGACGACAGCATCAAGGAAATAACCACCGAGATGGAACGGACCGACCGCGACGTCCGCGGCACCGGCGGACGCGATCCCTAAAAGAAGGCCGAAGCCGACCTGCTCTTGGCGATAGCGCCGCGGGACGGCCGCGACATCCCGCGACCCAAGCGGAAGAACGCGTGGATGGCCGCGGCCCGCGTCGCTGGGAGATAGCGGGACCGAAACCGGCGGAAAAGCCACCGGATGGGCCGCCGGCCCGGCCCAAAACCTCCGGGGCCGCCGGTCATGCCATGAACGCGGACGGCTTGTGCGATGGCCGCATCCCCCATCACAGGCATCCGCGGGACGGCCGGTGTCGGTTTCCCGGCCGCGTTCCCCCATTTCTGGCTTTTGACATGCCGGGCGGCGCCGCGCACCATACCCCCCTCCGGGCAATCCCGCCCGGAGGGAGATGCGGCCATGGCCGGGCCGGATGCTGATCGGTTTTCCCCGAGGTGGCGACGATGATCCAGGTTGATCGGAACGGAGGAGTGCTTCGCATCAACGCCGTCGGCCGCATTCACGGCGCCAACGCCGGCGACCTCGATGATGCGGTCCGGGCGGAGATGAGGAAAGACGACCGGGCGGTGATCGTGGACATGAGCCGCCTTTCCTACATCAGCAGCGCCGGTCTGCGCGTCATCCTCAAAATCGCCCGGGAGTTGAACGAGAGCGGGAAGACGCTGGCCGTCCACTCCCTGTCCGAGCCCATCCGGAACGTGTTCGAGATCAGCGGCTTCGACAAGGTCGTCCGGGTGTTCAGCACGGCGGAGCGGGCGCGGGCGGCGCTGGCCGGCTGAGACGCGGGCGGTGCCGGGCGGCCTGCCGTGAGCGCGCGAGCCGTGTTCCCCGACGGAGAACACGCTCGTCGCGAAAGCTTCAAGATGCCGTGACACTCATCAGAGGCCCATGTCCGTACCGGACCGAGATGCGGCGAATTCTCCATCCCGCTCCACCTCCGCCAGTCGGCGGGATATCGCTTCGATTCGTTCGCGGCTGACGTCGTGTTGCGCAGCGAGCGGTCTGAAATCCGCCGCCGCGCCGCGGGTCCGGTCCAGTATCTCATTGGCCCGCCGGTCCGGAACGCGCGCTTCCCGAGCCAGAGAGAGCAGATGCTCCCGGGTGGGCCGCTTCCCCTCTCCCATCACAGCTGTGCTGTGTTCGTGATTGATGCCGCTCGAGAAGGTCAGGTCATAGGCCGGGGAGAGCGTCCACACGCCGTCCCGGTCCATCAGGAAACTGAAGTTTTTGGCGTGATCGTCGCGGTTGTGAGTCAGCGCATTGAACACGGCCAGACGATACATTCGCTCCGTCTCCCGATCGTCCCCGGTCATTTGCTTGGTCAACGCGATCAGCCCCGAGTAATCCAAAGCGGGAATTCTAAAGTCGGTATGCAACAGTCCGCAGGCGGTGTGCATGTGCAAGCGTCCGCCGTCGACTCGATCAAACCGCTTGACCGCGAAGTATCCGGGGCCGCGGGAAGATGGGAGGAGACGTGTTGGCGGCATGCGGATACCGGCCCGCTCGGCCATCACCGCGTACACGTACTCAAGCGCGCCGGCGTCCGCGCCGTCTTTCTTGTTGGGGAACTTGACCAGCCACGGCTCGTAGCCAGGCGGCGGTTCGGTTCCGCCCAAGGCGTTCTTCCCGTCGGCATCCAACCCGAGCATCGCCTTGGGCCGAGCGCCTGCGGACGAGCCGTTCAGCCGCCGCAGCAACCCATCGCGCACGTCATCCACCCGCCCCGACAGGATCCCATCGACTCGGGCGGCCAGGTCCTCAACGAGAATCGCGCCGGACGGCGGGGCCGCGGTTCGGACCGGCTCGTAGACCAGCGCCCCCATGCCGCCGTCCCCCGCATAGCAAAGGCGGTCCAGCGGCGAGACAGCCGACGGGCGAACGCCCAGCTGCTTCATCTCGCAGTCCAGCAGTAGCCGCCCCCAACCGTCCGGCAGACTGTCAGCGAATACGCCTGGCAGGCCATTGAACGGAGATGACCGAAAGGATTGCCCGCCCGGCTCCAACCGGCATTTCAAAGGCGATATATCCATGCCGCGCCGGATAAACCCGGCGTCGTACTCGAAGAGAATTCCGCGCGCCCGGCCCGCTGGAGCCGCCTGGAGGGTCAGATGGCCCACAGGCAACGTCTCGTCGCCGAAGCGCAGGCCGACCCGGACACCATCGACCGGATCAAGGATCATGTGAACCACCCGCGCAGGCATGCTCATGCCGACCGAAGGCGTTGGGGCCGGCGAGAAACGCTACGGCAGCCGACAGCGACATGACAATCCGGAACCGAGGTCGGAGGAACCTGTGAAGGAATATATCACACTCCGACCCGCTCGCCGGACTCCCGGGCCGCTCTCCGGGCCGCGCCACAGGAGATTCGATGGCGCTCGCTGGGGCGGGCGCGCATCAAGCCGCTGATCGCAGACGTCCGACGCCGAGGCAGAACCCTCCCGGCGAACGCCGGGGGCCGCCGGCGAAACCGGGCGGCGAGACCGGCCGCGCAGGCGGGAGAAGCCGCACCTGCCTCCGGCCGGGGCGCCTGCCTGTGGATGGCGCACCGGAAGGAACCGTCCGGCGCGGCAGCCGGACGGCACACCGCAACAAACCCTGACGGTTCCCCGCCCCCCCCCCTCTTTCATCGCCACCAGCCGGGGCGAGCTGAGCGACAGCGCGATCGTTCGATCGCTGCAACCTGTGCGGAGCTCCCACAGCGAAAACCGCATTCAAGAGCGATTTCGACGGAGACGCCATGGAACAAGTCTTGGCTGGCTGGACCACCGAAGCCCCCGGAAAATGGCGTCCACGAGATGCTGGCACGAGTCGCCCCGAGTCGCCCCGAGTCGTTGCAACGCCACCCGGCATCCGTATAATGGCCGCCGTCTCGTTCGCCGGACCAGGACATGACGACAGAACGGCTGTGGGAGCGGCTTCGCGAGGATGCGAAGCTGGTCGTCAGGAAAGAGGATCTGCTGGCCGGCTACGTCCACGCCTGCGTGCTCAACCACGAGAGCCTCGAGGCATCGCTGGGCTTCATCCTGTCCCACAAGCTGTCGGACGACGTCATGCCGGCGATCACGCTGCGCGAGCTGTTCCACAGCGCCTTCGACGCCTCGCCGGACCTCATCGAGCGTTGCGCGAGCGACATCCGGGCCGCCCACGACCGGGATCCGGCGGTCCAAACCCTCCTGTCGGCGGCGTTGCATCTCAAGGGTTTCCACGCCATCCAGGTGCACCGCATGGCGCATTTCCTGTGGTCCGGCGGCCGGCGGGAGCTGGCGCTGTTCATCCAAAGCCGCAACTCCGAGGTGTTCGGCGTCGACATCCATCCCGCCTGCGTCATGGGGCGGGGCATCATGTTCGACCACGCCACCGGCATCGTGATCGGCGAGACCTCGGTGATCGACGACAACGTCTCCATCATGCAGCAGGTCACCCTGGGCGGGACCGGCAACGAGCAGGGCGACCGGCACCCGAAGGTGCGCTCGGGGGTGCTGATCGCCGCCGGCGCGACGGTGCTGGGCAACATCGTCGTCAACGAGGGGGCCCGCATCGGCGCCGGCAGCGTCGTGCTGAGCGACGTGGCGGCGCGCACCACGGTGGCGGGCGTTCCGGCGCGGGTCATCGCGCGGCACGGCCCCGGCTCCCCGGCCGAGACCATGGACCAGCGCTTCGCCGAGGAGGATCCGGCCAAGCGGAAAGACTAGCCGGCGAAGCGGATCAGCACCCCGGCGGCGATGGTCGAGCCGATCACGCCGGCCACGTTGGGCCCCATGGCGTGCATCAGCAGGTGGTTGTCCGGATCGGCCTCGACGCCCACGCGGCCGGCGACCCGGGCCGCCATCGGCACGGCGGACACGCCGGCGGCGCCGATCAGCGGGTTGATCCGGTGCCCCGGCAACAGGTTGATCAGCTTGGCCATCAGCACCCCGGAGGCGGTGCCGATGGCGAAGGCCGCCGTGCCCAGCGCCAGGATTCCCAAGGTGGCGGGCGTCAGGAACTCGTCCGCCGCCATCTTGGAGCCCACCGCCAGACCCAGCAGGATGGTGACGATGTTGATCAGGGCGTTCTGCGCGGTGTCGGACAACCGCTCCACCACCCCGCACTCGCGCATCAGGTTGCCGAAGCAGAGCATGCCCAGCAACGGCGCGGCGGCCGGCGCCGCCAGCGCCGCCAGGATCAGCAGCAGCAGGGGAAACAGGATCCTTTCGGCGCGTGAGACCTGGCGCGGCTGCGCCATCCGCACCCGCCGCTCCCCGGCCGTGGTCAGCGCCCGCATGATCGGCGGCTGGATCAGCGGCACCAGCGCCATGTAGGAGTAGGCGGCGACCGCGACGGCGCCCAGCAACTCCGGCGCCAGCGTCCCCGCCACATAGATCGCGGTGGGGCCGTCCGCGCCGCCGATGATGCCGATGGCGGCCGCCTGGCGCAAGCTGAAGTCGAACCAGCCCAGCCCGTTCAGCAACAGTGCGCCTAGCAGGGTGGAGAAGATGCCGAACTGGGCGGCCGCGCCCAGCAGCAGGGTCTTGGGATTGGCCAGCAGCGGCCCGAAGTCGGTCAAGGCCCCCACGCCCATGAACACCAGCAGGGGAAAGATGCCGGTGTCGAGGCCCGCGGCGGCGATGCCGTGCAGGACGCCCCCGTCCTCGGCGATGCCGGCGCCGGGGATGTTGGCCAGGATGCAGCCGAAGCCGATGGGCACCAGCAGCAACGGCTCGAAACCCTTGCGGATGGCGAGGTACAGCAACGCCAGTCCGGCCAGCAGCATCGCCAAGTGGCCGCCGTCGGCCTGGTACAGCCCCGTGCTCTCCCACATCCGGACCAGGAGCTCCATCGCGCGCGTCACTCCAGCAGCAGCAACGGGTCGCCCAGGCCGACCGCGTCGCCGGGGGCGGCGCACACCGCCTTCACCTTGCCGGCGGCGGGGGAGCGGATCTCCGTCTCCATCTTCATGGCCTCGAGCACCGCCACCACGTCGCCCTGCTCCACCCGGTCCCCCTCGCCCACCAGCACCCGGAACACGTTGCCGGCCAGCGGGGCCGGCACCGGCCGTCCGGCGGGCGCGGCCTCGGCGGCCGGCTCCTTCCCGCGAACCATCCGGCCGCCTTCGCTGACCCGCACCCGGTAGGACCTGCCGTCCACCTCCACGGCGTAGACGCTCCCGGCGTCCGCCGCATCCGCCTCCCCGCCCGCCGGGACTCGCCCCGCCGCGTCCGGGGGCGGCTCGAAGGCATCGGGGTTGTCGCGGTTCTTCAGGAACTTGAAGCCGATCTGCGGGAACAGGATGTGGGTCAGGGTGTCGTCCACCTCATCGACAAGGCGCACCCCCTCCTTTTTCGCGGCGGCCAGCAGCTCGGCGCGTTGGTTTTCGAATTCGGGCTCCAGCTGATCGGCCGGGCGGCAGGCGACCGGCTCGGCGCCGTCCAGCACCCGCTCTCTCAGCTTGCCGTCGACCGGCGCCGGCGTCGCGCCGTACTCCCCCTTCAGGATGCCGGCGGTCTCCCGGGTGATGATCTTGTAGCGCTCGCCGGACAGCACGTTCAGCACCGCCTGGGTGCTGACGATCTGGGAGGTCGGCGTCACCAGCGGGATGAAGCCAACGTCCCTGCGCACCGCCGGGATCTCCGCCAGCACCTCCTCGAACCGCTCCGAGGCGTTCTGCTCGCGCAACTGGTTCTCCAGGTTGGTCAGCATGCCCCCCGGGATCTGCGCCGCCAGGATCCTGGCGTCCACGCCGCGCAGGGAGCCCTCGAAGCGGCCGTACTTGCGGCGCATCCGGCGGAAGTGGTCGGCGACCTCCCCCAGCAACCCGAGATCCAAGCCGGTGCGGCGGCCGGTCGGCTCCAGCATCGAGACCACCGTCTCGGTCGGCGAGTGCCCGTAGGTCATGCTCATGGACGAAATGGCGGTGTCCACGTTGTCGATGCCCGCCTCAATCGCCTTCAGGTAGGTCGGCGTCGACAGGCCGGTGGTGGCGTGGCACTGCATGTGGATGGGAATGGCCACGGTGCGCTTGAGCCGGCTGACGAGGTCGAAGGCCGTGTAGGGCTGCAGCAGACCCGCCATGTCCTTGATGCACAGCGAGTCCGCCCCCATGGCCTCGATGCTCTTCGCCATCGCGACCCAGGTGTCGATGGTGTGCGCCGGACTGACGGTGTAGGCCATCGCGCCCTGCGCGTGCCGGCCGTGCTTGCGCACCGAGCGGATGGCGGTCTCCAGGTTGCGCGGGTCGTTCATGGCGTCGAACACCCGGAACACGTCCACGCCGTTCGCCGCCGCCCGCTCCACGAAGCGGTCCACCACGTCGTCCGCGTAGTGCCGGTAGCCGAGGATGTTCTGCCCGCGGAACAGCATCTGCTGCGGCGTGTTGGGCATCGCCTCCTTGAAGCGGCGGATCCGCTCCCAGGGATCCTCGCCCAGGAAGCGGATGCAGGCGTCGAAGGTCGCGCCGCCCCAGGACTCCAAGGCCCAGAACCCCGCCCGGTCCAGCTTTTCCGCGGCCGGCAACATGTCGTCGATGCGCATGCGGGTCGCCAGCAAGGACTGGTGCGCGTCCCGCAACACCACCTCGGTGATGCCGAGGGGCGCGGCGGCGCTGTCCGGCGGGGAGCTCATGGGGATGGCGGCGGGCCGGGGCGCGGCCTCAGGACGCGTCCCGGCCGTTTCGCGCCCGGTGCCGCGCGACGGCGGCGGCCGCGGCGGCGAGCCGGGGATCCTCCTCCCCTTCGGCGGCCCGCGTCGAAGGGCGGGCGCCCCCCGGGGCGGG
>CAYSVD010000166.1:0-1956 GCA_964434395.1 uncultured Pseudohongiella sp. | reverse complement strand
CTGTTCTTCTTCTCCGACGGGGTCCACAACGCCAGCCGGCTGGCGGCGGTCGGCCGGGACGAGACCAGCCTGCAACGGCTGTGGGACGAGCTCATCCGCCGGCACGAGCTGCCCTCGACCGTCTGCGTCACCTCCGCGGTCCGGCGCGGCATCCTGGACGCCGAGGAGGCGGGACGCCACGGCCACGGGTCCGCCAGCCTGCTCGAGTCCTCGAAGATCGCCGGACTGGGCGACTTGGTCGAGGCCGCCGCGAAATCGGACCGGGTGGTGAGCTTCGGGTAGGCCATGGCGGAACCCGTCGCAGGCAAGACCTTCACCTTCATCAGCTGTTGCCCTCCCTACGGCGGCAACCGCCCGCAGCTGTGCCTGGAGGCGGCGCTGGCCGGCGCCGTGTTCGAGCAGCAGGTCAACTACGTGTTCATGGACGACGGCGTGTTCCAGCTGTGTCCGGAGCAGGAGGCGGAGCGGATCGGCGCCAAGGCGCTGGGCAGGATCATGGAGACCCTGTCCCTGTACGGCATCGAGAAGGTGCTGGTGGACGCCGAGTCCCTGCGCCGCCGGGGGCTGGACGCGGACGGCCTGGTGCTGCCGGTGCGGCCGGTGGAGGCGGCGGCCATCGCGGAGCTGATCGAGACCTCAGACTGCGTGTTCGTGCTGTGAGCTGCCTGCACACCATCAGCAAGGCGCCCTCGTCCGGCCTGTTGCGGCGCTGCCTGCCCCTGCTGGGCGAGCGGGACGGCCTGCTGTTCATCGAGGACGGCGTCTACCACTGCATCGACCCGGAACTGATCGACGGGATCGCGCCCGGCGTCGCGGTGTACGGGTTGCGGGAGGATCTGCTGGCCCGGGGGCAGATGGACCGTTGCGTCGGGCGCGTGAAGCCGGCCAGCTGCCGCCGGTTCGTGGAGCTGTGCTGCGGCCACGACAAGGTGGTGAACTGGTTCTGATGGCGGCATCCGGCCCGGATGAGAGCCCGCCCCGGCGCGCCGCATGCGACCCGGAAGGCTACCTGTTGCGCCGCCGGGACTGGAGCGAGCGGGTGGCCGCCGAGATCGCGGCGGACGAGGGCATCGCCTTGTCAACCGCGCACTGGGAGATCCTATGGCTGTTGCGGGCGTTCTACCGGCGCTACCGGATGGCGCCGGCCGGGAGGGCGCTGGTCAGCTGCGTAAAGCGGGAACTGGGGCCCGACAAGGGGCGCAGCGCCTACCTGATGCGCCTGTTCGGCGGCTCCGCCGCGAGAACCGCCTGCAAGATCGCCGGCCTGCCCCGCCCGGAGAACTGCATCTAGGCCCGGCTGCCGGACATGTGGCGCCCGGACCGGCCGGGAAAGCCGCCTAGAGCCGCTCCATCGCCTCGGCCAGGTGGACAGAGGCGCTGGAACGAGGTCGATGCCGCCCTACCGAAAGGAAGCCGAAACGTCCGGACCGGCGGCAAGAAAATCCGCATGCCGGTCGAGCGGCCCCGTTTTCTGGCGCCCGACCGGGGGATCGGGCCGGCGGCCAGCCGAATTCTCGACAATATGCACTATGATCGATACACCCGCAGGCGAACGACAGCGAGGTTGAAGCCATGGATATGAAGGATTGGCACGTTCAAAGTTCAAAGTTCAAAGTCACTGCAGCGGGGATGCTGGAAGAAATGGCTGGACGGGAGGGGGAAAAAGGACGCTCCACCGTCGCTCTCAACGATGTTTTCAGCCCATTCTGCCGGCAGCACACTGCATAACTCGTCTGGTGCAGTGGGCGGCGGCGGGGCTGATGGGAGACATCATGGAGCGCTATCTTGCCGCTTACGGTTAGGGGCCTATCGACTTAAGGAACCTCTGATTAAGTCTCAAGTTCTTCCAATTCCGGCCGACATATCACGGTGACAGGCTGGCGACAGCCAAAACCCACCTTTTTGGGAGGACACACCATGGAACAGTACACTTTTGCCGATGCCGAGTTCGACAAC
>CAYSVD010000165.1:0-8769 GCA_964434395.1 uncultured Pseudohongiella sp. | reverse complement strand
GGCCGGGTCCACGGTCCGCGGTGGCGCGGACCGTGGACCCGGCCCGGTTCCGCCGCCGGGCGCTCAGCGGCTGAACCAGGCCGCCGCCGCCCGCGCCAGCGCGTCCGGATCGGCGGCGCCGGCCAGTTCGCGCGTCGAGTGCATGGCGAAGGTGGCCACCCCGACGTCGACCGTGTCGATGCCGAGTCCGGCCGCCGCGAGCGGCCCGATGGTGCTGCCGCAGGCCATGTCGCTGCGCATGGCGAAATGCTGGCAGTCCACCTCCGCCCGCGCGCAGGCGGCCCGGAACAGGGCGGCGGAGCGGCTTCCGCTGGCGTAGCGCTGGCTCGCGTTGACCTTGATCACCGGCCCCCGGTTGAGCAGCGGGCGGTGCCCCTCGTCGTGCCGCTCGGGATAGTTCGGATGCGCGCCGTGGGCGTTGTCCATCGACAGCAGCGCCGAGCGGCGGATCATCCGCTCCATGGCCTCCGGCCCGGGCTCCTCGGCGGCCGTCATCCGCTCCAGCACCGAGCGCAGGAAGGTGCCCTGGGCGCCGGCGGCGGAGACGCTGCCCACCTCCTCGTGGTCGTTGCACACCAGCGCGGATGCGAAGTCGTCGCCGGCGCCGATGAGCGCCCGGCAGCCCACGAAGCAGCTGAGCAGGTTGTCCAGCCGGGCCGAGGCGATGAACTGCTCCTCCAGGCCCACCAGGGACGGCGGCTGGGTGTCGTACAGCGACAGCTCGTGGGCCAGCACCTCGGCGGCGTCCCCGCGCCGGCGCCGGACCTCCTCCAGCAGCCAGTCGTCGAAGACGAAGGGGCGTCCGCCGTCGTCCGGCTGCAGCACCAGCGGCGGCAGCTCCTTCTGGGGGTTGATGGTGCGGCCCGCGTGCACGGAGGGGTGCAGGTGGATCGCCAGCGACGGGATCCAAGCCACCGGGCGCTCCAGGTCGATCAGCGTCGTGTCCAGGCCGCCGTCGCGGGTCAGGAACTCCACCCGCCCGGCGATGGACAGGTCCCGGTCGAACCATGGCGCGTACAGCGCGCCGCCGTAGACCTCCACGTCCAGCTGCGCGTAGCCGCGCCGGCGCAACGCGGGCGCGGGCTTGAGGCGCAGGCAGGGGCTGTCGGTGTGGGCGCCGGCGAGCCGCATCCCGTGCTCCGGCAGCGCCGCCCGGCCGGTGCGGAAGGCGATCAGGGCCGAGCCGCCGCGGACGACGTAATAGCGTCCGCCCCGCTCCAGCGACCAGGCGCCGGCCTCGTCCAGGCGCGCGAAGCCGGCCTCGTCCAGCATGGCGCTCATGCCGGCCGTCGCGTGGAAGGGGGTCGGCGACCGGCGCAGGAAGGCCAGCAACTCCCGGTTGAGGTCCGCGGGGCTCACCGGCGGGGGGCGGCCTCAGTCGACTTCCAGCAACTCGACGTCGAACACCAGCGTCGAGTTGGGCGGGATGGCCGGCGTGGGCGAGGCCTCGCCGTAGGCCAGGTCCGGCGGGATGAACAGGCGCCACCGGTCGCCGGGCCGCATCAGCTGCAGGGCCTCGGTCCAGCCGGCGATGACCTGGGACACGCCGAAGGAGACGGGCTCGCCGCGGTCCATCGAGCTGTCGAACACGGTCCCGTCGATCAGGGTCCCGTGGTAGTGGGCGAGCACGGAGCCGTCGACGGCGGGCGGCTCGCCGCCGGCCGGGCCGGACGCCAGCACCCGGTACTGCAGGCCGGAGTCGAGGGCGACCACGCCCTCCTCGGCGGCGTTGGCCGCCAGGAAGGCCTCGCCGGCGCGCAGGTTGGCATCCCGCTCGGCCGTCTCCCGCTCCTCCAGCCGCCGCATGTAGGCCTGCAGCGTCTCCATCACCTCGGCCTGCTCCATCCGGACCTCGTCGGAGAGCGCGTCGCGCATGCCGGCCAGGAAGGCGTCGGCCTGCAGGTCGGCGATGAAGCCCTGCTCCAGGATGTTCCGGCCGATGTTGACGCCCATGGCGTAGGCGGCCCGCCGCTCCGGGTCGTCGAGGTCGAGGCCGCCCTGGGCCGCCGCCGCCGGCAACGCGCCGGCCAGCGCCAGCGCGCCGGCCGCCCTTGCGAATCTGCCCATGCCGTTTTTCCTTGGATCGCCGGGAGGCGGGCGCGGAAGACGGGCCTTTCCGCGGGCCCGCCGCATGTGGGGCATACTACCCCGGAAAGCCCGCCGGTGACCAGCGGGTCGTCCGCGGGTCGTCCGCGGGTGGTCCGCGGGTATCCGCGGGTGTCGCCCGCGGCATCGCCCCGCGGGAGCACGGAGGGAGCGCCCATGACCGGAACGCCGCGACGCGCCGCCGCTGCGTTGTTGCTGGCCGCGCTGCTGGCCGCGTTGCCGGCCGCCTGCGCGCGGCGGTACGCGGTCAGCGTCAACGACCGGACGCTGCGGGGCCCGGCGGCCGGCCCGGCGGCGATGGCCGACGCCGGGCTGCAGGGCTGCGTCAACCTCGCCGCGCGGCGGCGGGGCGTCGCCGCCGCCGAGCTCGCCGTGCTGTCCTGCCCGGGCGCCGGCATCCAGGACCTCGGGAACATCGGCCGGCTGCGGCGGTTGCGCTTCCTCGACCTCAGCGGCAACGGCATCGGCGACCTCGCGCCGCTGGGGGGATTGCCGCGCCTGGGCGGGCTGAACCTGGCCGGCAACCGCATCACCGACATCGGGCCGCTGCTGGGCATCGGCACCCTGCGCTCGGTCGGCCTCGAGGGGAACGACGGCGTTCCCTGCGCCCAGCTGGCCGCCCTGCGCGAGCGGCTGGGCGACGGCCTGACGCCGCCGGAGCGCTGCGGCGGATAGCCCTCAGCTCAGGTTGTCGTTGATCACCCGCAGCAGGTCCAGCGCCAACGCGTCGACCTCCCCGGGCGCATCGGCCTCCCCGGCCGCCTCCAGCGCCTCGGCGACCACGTTGACCGCCGCGCCGGCCCGCAACAGCCGCACGCTGAAGCCGCGCTCCGCCGGGGCGTCGCCGCCGCCGCCGCGCCCGAACAGGCGCCCGAAGAAGCCCGGCCGCTCCTCCTCCTCGACGGCGCCCGCGAAGCGGACGCTGATCAGCGAGCGCTCGCGGTCGGCCTCGACGATGTCGACCTCGGCGTTCTCCAGCGCCTGCCTGACCTGCGCCCAGGCCCGGTCGTAGTCGACCCGCAGCTCCAGCATCTGGCCGCCGGCGGCGCCGGGAACGATGTTGGCCTTGCGCTCCGCCTCGATGGTGCCCGCCAGCAGGCTGGCGGAGGAGGCCTGGTAGATGTCGTTGCGGTCCGCCAGGTACTGCGAGACCGAGCGCAGCATCTGCGTCTCCATGTCCTCCGAGGAGGAGGCCGGCGGCCACGGGACGGCCTCGGGGAGCGGGTCGGCGCGCGGCTGCTGGAGGTGCAGCACGTAGATCTCCGAATAGCCCGAATGCAGGCCCGGCTCGATGGCGATCCGGTACTTGTGCCTGCGCTCGCGGTCGGTGCGCATCTCGACCCAGGCGGTCTCCATGACGCCGCCGCCCGGATCCTCGCGGTCCAGGGCGATGCGCAGGCTGGTCCAGTAGTCCCGCACCAGCGGCCAGACCTGTCCCGGCGTGGCGTCGATCAGGATCCAGCGCTTGTCCGACAGGCTCTGCAGCACCACCCCCTCGCGCCGCCGGGTCTCGATCGGCTTGGGCATGGGCACCTCGTCCAGGGCCCCGCCGGCGAGGCCGGGGGCCTCGGGGATCACGTACAACTCGTCGATGGTGTGGCTGTCGAGCTCGCCGGGAATCGCCATCGGGGGGATGATCCGCGCCTCCCGGTAGTCGCCGGAGCGGTCCCGGAACACGCCGTCGCCGCCGCCCAGGAAGCCGCAGCCGCCGAGGACCGGCAGCGCCGCGGCCAGCGCCAGCCGGCCCGCCGTCCCGCCCGCGCCCACGGCCCCTCCTACGCCGCCGCCAGCAGGCGGACGTCCGCCCGCTCCAGCGCCTCGACCACCTCGGCGCGGTGCCGGGGGTCCAGCTCCACCAGCGGCAGGCGGATGCCCGGCCCGATGCGGCCCATCCGGCGCAACGCCCACTTGACCGGCACGGGGTTCGCCTGGACGAACAGTTTCCGGTGCAGGAGGGCGAGCCGCTCGTCCGCCGCGCGCGCGCCCGCCTCGTCGCCGGCCAGCGCCTTTCCGCACATGGCGGCCATCAGCGCCGGCGCCACGTTGGCGGTCACCGACACGACGCCGTCCGCCCCGCCCAGCATCAGCGGCAGGCCGAGCGCGTCCTCGCCGCTGTAGACCGCCAGCCGCCCGCCGAGGCGCTTGATCAGCTCCAGCCCCCGCGCCAAGTCGCCGGTGGCGTCCTTGACGCCCGCGACGCAGTCCAGCTCCGCCAGCCTCAGCACGGTGTCCAGCTCGAGGTCGCAGGCGGTGCGGGCGGGGACGTTGTACAGGATCTGGGGGATGTCCACCTCCTCGGCGATGCGCCGGAAGTGCCGGTACAGCCCCTCCTGCGACGGGCGGATGTAGTACGGCGTCACCAGCAGGCAGGCGTCGGCGCCGCTGTCGCGGGCCGAGCGGGTGAAACGCAGCGCCTCCTCGGTGCTGTTGGAGCCGGTGCCGGCGACGACGGGCACGCGCCCGGCCGCCGCGCGGACGCAGTGGGCCACCAGGCCGCAGTGCTCCTCCGGGGTGAGCGTCGCCGACTCGCCGGTGGTGCCGACCACCACCAGCGCGGCGGTGCCGGATCCGATGTGCCATTCGACCAGCCGGTCGAAGGCCGCGAGGTCCAGCCCGCCGTCGGCGCGCATCGGCGTCACCAGCGCCGCCAGGCTGCCTTGGATTGGAAGGGGTTCCGCCATGCGACCGCCGCGCCGGTCCGGATCGTCGACCGGCGGCATTCTAACACAGGGGCCGCCGGCGGACTGAGATGTCTCAGCCTGAGATGTCTCAGCCTGGGATGTCTCAGTGCCTGGGACGTCTCAGCCTGGGATGTCTCACAACCTGCTAGGGCTCTTCTAGGGCTCCATCATCGTCATTCCTCCTCGCCCCAACCGAGGGGATGATCGTCGCCCTTGCTGCCCGCTGCGGCGAAACGGCGTTCGGTGTTTGCAATCTCTCTTTTTAAAGACCTGATCATCCAACGGGCCTCATTTGGATGGCACTCATAGGCATGGATGTTTGATAAGTTGGCGATCAGCCGAATCTCGTGAAGCGCGCGATCCAAGCGCTTGAGCGCAAGGCGAAGAAAGCTTCGTCTTTTGTGGTCATCGTGGTACATGGTTTTTACCTCCATGTTGCTTGAAGGAACCCGAAAAGTCCTTTTGGCGTTCCTTGGATTGCGGTCTTACGGCGGCTTCCAGTCCCCCGTACTTGCTGCTTTCGGTTGGACGCAGACAATTGTTGCCTTTTTTCTGGCACTGACTTGACGGTTTTGCGGCGGTCTGTGGCGATCCGCATGCGAGACGTTCTGCCGGCTGAACCTCCGGCAACAGCCGGCCGACGAGATTCTCCTCAAGGCACGACTGCAGGCCCGACCGCATCGGCGGCGCCGGGTCTTGGGAAGGCGCCGACCCGCCTCCGCACAAGAGAGTTCCCGCATCGCGCCCAGCCGGATTCCGCATCATGACCACTCGCTGTCGGTGTTTTTCGTCGATGAAAACGGCCCCGAGCAGACTTCTCCCTCGCTCATCGTCCAAGGCCGGCAGGCCACCGCCGGCGCCATCTAAATCAGCGACCACCATCACGGCCATCCCCATCTTTGCCCTCGCCGCGCCCTCGATCCTTCCTCCCACTGGTCTGGACGGATCTCCGCAACTCCTCGGCGGCCAAGCGATCACGCTTCGCCCACACCGCGGCCCGGAGATCACGCTCCACCTGCGCTGCGGCCTGGAGATCACGCTCCACCTGCGCCGCGGCCTGGAGATCACGCTCCTCCTGCGCCGCGGCCCGCGAACGGAACGCCTCGTCGCCGATGACGATGAGCGAGCGGTCGCGGCCGTAACGCATGCGAGCGATATCAAGCATCATCCGCACGGCCCCTTCGCTGTCCTTCCCCACCCGCACCCCATGCGCGTAATCGACGACCTCGCCGCCGTCGCCGGTGGCATACCGCACCTCGCCGACCCGGCTCACCGGGCGGCGCGGCGCGTCAAAAAGCATGTCCGCGCCGGCGCCTAGGTCGGCCGGGGCGACGCCGGCGCCGCGGGCGACGGGACGCCGGTCGGTGAGCCGCAACAGCGCCAAGGCGTCCTTCCGCCCATCGCGATCGACCTTCCGCCGCAGCCAAGTCTGCCATGTGGTCTGGGGCATCGCCTTGAGCGCGGCCCTCCGCCGCTTGCGGGCATCCCGCGCGCGCCGCTCGCGGTGGAAGCGGATGCTCTGTTCGTCGAGGATCCCGTTGCGGCCCCGTGCGGGCGAGCGCTTGAGTTCCTCGAGGGCGGCGGCGATCTCGGGGCGGCACTCGCTCCGCGCCTGCCGCTGCGCCTCTTCCACGGCGGATTGCTCGGCACAGAATTCGTCCCACACGGCCATCCCGTCCGCAGACATCGCAATCGGCCGGCGGTAGTAGACCGCCTCGACCGGGATGCTCTCGATCTCGGGTCCGGGCGGCTCGTAAGGTCCGAACGCCGCCTTGAGGTGCGGGGCGGAAAACTGCCGAGACACCCTAGATGCCCCAGCGATAATCCCCCTTGCTCCGTCGATCGCGCGGTATTCGAACACCATCCCTTTTCCTGCCGGGCGGATCAGGATGTTGCAGCGGGCCGTCAGGTCGTGGACGTTCCGCCACCCGGCGTTCTCATCCTCCATTAACACCTTCAATGGGGCACCGACCACGTGCCAAGCCCAGGTGGAGAAGTCCTGCTCACCCGTCAGATTTTCGCGGTCGCTACGCCGGCACCCGCCGTCATCCTCTCCGCGCTCCGGCTCAGTTCGGTCAAGGCGCTGCAATTCATAGTCGCGCTCGCACTGTCTCGCTTCCTCCATCAACTCCCCGTACGCCTGGTCCATCTCGTTCGCCCGCCAAGTCAGCGGGTGGACGCGGGAGGCGACGACATGAAGATGCTGATGAGCCGTATCCCCATGCAGGACGCTGATGCGCTGATGCTCTGCCATATCAAGCACCGCCATCATGCGGTCCTCGATCTCCCACACGATGCGCAGCGGCGGCTTCTCGCCGGGCGGCCAGGAGATCACCACGCGCAGTTGGTCATAGACCAATCGCGCCGACGCGCGACTCCGACTTTCGTCAATCTCGGCGACGGCGCCGACCAAGTCGTCGCTGATGCAATTGACGATCCGGCAGGCCTGCACCCGCCCGCTACCGCTCGCATCGTCGGGCACCCAGCGATAATCCATGGCTTCGTCCGACTCCCGCATCCCCCACGGCTCCCCCTTCGCAGCCGCCGCAGCCGATGCGCCGCCCAAGGTTTCCGGCCGCTGCCCGGCGTGACAACCCGGGTCGCAGAGCAGGTAGTCGACGGACGCGGCGACGCTCCCGTGTTTCCCCCCTTTCTCCGGCCGCGGCAATTTCGTTACTTTGACGATCATGGCTCATCCTCTTTGCGCGCCGCCGGCGTGGTCGCCGGCGGCCGATGCCATTCGGTGGGCGTCCGGGGCCGCGGCGTCCGGCCGTGCGAAGCCGGGGCCCGTCGCGACTTCCCGCTCGGCGGCGCCATGCCTCCCACGGAGGGGTCGATACAAGACGCGATGCGAGCGGCGACCTCGCAGTGGCGGTCGCAGAGCGTATCCAGGCCACCGCTTTGGATCCGCATGCGACCTCCCAAAATTTCGAACGCCGCGAAGGCCCAAATACCTCTCGTTATTTCGATCAATTCGACCATGCACAGCGCCATCCGTTTGTCCATGTTGGGCGGCATGGGGCCGTGCACCAACCGGCTTTTCAATGCGTTGGCCAGCCGCCCCTGATCCGCCCGCACGGCAACCAGCCGTCGCTGCAGCTGCACATTCGTGCTCCGGGCCCTGACTGGCCGCCCGAGGGCGAGCTCTCGCAGAAAAGCCGACACCGACATCCCCGCCCTCTGGGCCCGGCGCCTGATCTTGTCGACCTCGCCCTTGGTCAAGGCCGATATCGTCACATTTCGCTTCCGCTCGGACACGTGTCGTCTCTTGCTTGTCATGGCTGTGCACTCCGGTCGATTCCGATCATGCCGCGCCGCCGCAAGCCGGTGCGGCGCGAGGCCGCCGGCGGCGGTCCGCCCTCGCCCCAAGCCCGCGATCGGTCCATCATTTCGTCCTCACTTGCGTCCTCACTTGCGTCCGCGTCCCCCGGCGGCGGCCAGGAATCCGGCGCCTGAACAGCATGCCGCGCCGCTCCGCGCCGCCGCAAGCCGGTGCGGCGCGAGGCCGCCTGCAGGATCTCCCGCCCCGGAGAACGAAAGGGCGGATCCAGTCCTAGAGATCCTCGCCGTTCCGTCCGGGATGCCGGATTGGGAGCTCGAGAATCTGAGCGCGTCTTGAACGGCCGCCGCGAGACAGAACGCCCGCCGGGGCGGAACGGCGGACCCCGGACTTGCTCGCCGGCACAATCGCTTCGGCTGCGGCAGGAACCAGGGCCGAGAGCGGCCGTTCAAGGCGCCCGAGCCGCTCCGACAGCGATCAAGCAGGCGAAGGCGGCCCGGCGGCGGCGAATGGCCTCGCGGACCTCGCCGGATGCGGCATGCCGCCATCCCTCGACGGCGTTCCGGACCAGCATCCGGCGGGCCTTGAGGACTGGGCCGTTTTTCGATTCCGCCGTCGGGTCGGTCCGGCGAGCGGGGCGGCGGGCGGCAGGCGGCATTCTGCAGGGCGACATTCCGGAGAAAGGCTTTCCCGGGGGGGGGG
>CAYSVD010000164.1:0-5301 GCA_964434395.1 uncultured Pseudohongiella sp. | reverse complement strand
GTCACCTCCGACGCAGGCGCATCCTACACCCAGCGAGGCCGTGTGCAAACCGTGGACTATAACGCGCTCCCCACGATACACGCCAGCTTCGTAGTCGATCGTCGGCATGTTGATGATCGTTCTCCTGTGCACCTGCACGTGGTGGCGGAGGTCGTGGAGAAAGATGGCGAGGTGTTCTACTACGCCGTGAAGGACGGTGGAGCGGAGTATGAGATCGGATCCGGCTGGAGCTGGACCGAACCTTATAGCGGATGGACCTCCCGGGCCGACAAGCTCATGGTATCGCTGGATCCGGATCGCCCGTTCCCGTTGCCGGTGGCGGAGCGGCATAGGAACGCCAGCCTCGCTCACGATGTCGCTTGGGAGGGGGACATGCGCGAGGTTCATTTTATGCGTCGTCTTGGGCAGGAGACGAAGGACAATCCTTGGCCGGAGTGGTTGACGGTCAGGTTCTGGTTGGCGTATTCGATTGAGCCGCCGAGAGGACGGTTAAGTCGCGACTATCCGGAGTATTTCTTTCACCCCACGCCGGTGGAGGTGGAGTGGGGGGATCCATGTGGGTGGGGGTGTGAGCCGCCTGTTCATCCCATATCTAATGCTAATCTTGAGCCGCCGAGTGGACGGTTAAGTCGCGCCTATCCGGAGTATTGACATAGCCCGGTTCCGGTTGAGGCGGAGTGGGTGAAGGGAGATGATGTGGAGCCGCGTCCGGGGCCGATTAGTGAGCCTGGTCCGCCGGCGTGGGCTGTGGGTGGCTCTGGGGGGTAGGGCGTCGCTGGTGGGTGTTGCTGGTCTCGCCGCTGGTGTGGGGCGTTGTTGCTCTGAGGCGTCGCTGGTCTCGTCGCTGGTCTCGCTGATCTCTGTCTCGTCGATGGTGGGAGGCGGGCGCTGCTGATCGCCGGTGTCCCCAGCTGGCGTTCCCGCGCCCGGGAGCCGGTCAGTCGTCGCCGCTCTCGTTGCTGGATTTGCTGGTTGCCGCCGGTCGGCGTTTCGTCCGCCGGTGTTGCTATTCCTGCCGTTCTCAGCCAGTGAGGCATTCGCCGGGCCGTCGCATCCGGCAGGCCGTTGCCGTCCTCGCTGTGCGGCCTCGCCGGCTGGGGTCGCCGTGCGGCGGCGCTATGGGCCGGTGTCGCTTCGCGGGCGCCGCTGGCCGCCACAGGCTCGCGCAGGGCGGCTTTCCGGCTTTTTCGGGGGTAGGGGCCGCCGGCGGGCCGTGCGCCTCACAGGGCGACCCCGGAGCCGCTGGGGGCGCATCTCCGGCGGGGGTCTTCTCCGGGTTGCCGTTCGCCGGTTCCGCATCTCCGGCTTTGCGCCGCCTGCGGACCGCCCCGGCCATCTCGTCGCCAGCGGGCGGCCGGCCCCAAGCCGGCGGCAGACGAGGAGATGAGCGGTCAAACGAGCGACGGCGGCCTGACAGCGCCGCAGCCGGGCGGTTACGGGGCGGGCATGGGCCGGCGGACGCCTGCGTTGAGCCGCCGGCGGCCAGCGCCCGTCCACAGGCGGCTCCCGAGCGAACATGGGCGGGGCAACACCGCGTCCTGGGCCGATTAGTGAGCCTGGTCCGCCGCCGTGGGCGGTTGGGAGGTAGTGCGCTGGTTCCCTTGGGGGCGGTCGCTGGCGGGGGTGTGTCGCTGGAGCGAGGATCCGCTGGTGGGCGGCGCTGGTTGTTTCGCTGGTGTGAGGTGGCGCTGGAGTGGTGGCGCCGCTGGCGGTGTTGCGTCGCCGGTCTCGTCGATGTTGTTTTTCTGATCTCCTCGCCGCAGGCTCGTGGCTGGCGTTTTTTCGCCGGTGTCGCGTCTCCATCTTCGCCGGACAGGCGGGCATCATCGGCTCCGCCCCGATGTCGCCGTGCCGGAGGCCCACGCCAGTCCTGCATCCGGGCGCCGACAGGCCGGCTTTCCGGCTTCTCAGGTGAGGGCCTGCCGGCCCCCTGCCGGACGCGTACGCCGTGCTGGGGCGGCACAGGGCGCGTTTCGCCGGTCCTGTGGGACCGTGGGCTCCTGCCAGCCCATCCGGGCGTGTACGGCGGCGCAGGGGGCGTTCAGGGGCGCCGGCCGGTTTCCGTCGGCGCCGCCGCGCCGGCATCCATCCCAGCGCCAGGCCCAAGCCGGCGGCAGACGAGGAGATGAGCGGTCAAACAAGCGACGGCGGCCTGACAGCGCCGCCAGGCGGCGCAAAGGCGAGCCCCCCGCCTTGACGGGAAATGCCGTCACGGGCCGCCGCACGGGGGCCAAATGGCGCCGCCGAACGGCCTTCTGCGCGTCAGGTGGCGATTCTGTGATGTCCGGAAAAAAGGGGGGGGTGATTCCCCGCGTTCGCGCGTCCACGCATTGCTCCTGTGCCGTCGCCAGTTGCGGCTACTGGCGGGTTGTGTTTGCGGCAAACAGTATTATAATGACGATTTATAGGGTTGCGGCGGGAGTTCGGTATCATGTTGAATCTTATCAGCGCGGTCGAGTCTCAAGACCGATTACGCGAACTGGTCAGGCTCCTGCGCATTAAACGGGGGTTTACCCAGGCGGGTTTGGCCGCGGAGTCCGGAGTTAGTCTCTCCACCCTGCGCAAGTTCGAGCGGGAAGGGGCGATCTCTCTGATGTCCTACCTCAAATTGCTGTGGGCGCTGGGGGGCCTTCAAAACATGGTGTTGGCCCGCGAGCCTGGCCACGTGGACGGCTTCAACACCATCAAGGACGTGCTGAAGGAGGCGCGCCGTTCCCCGATGCGACAACGCGGGTGGCGCACGTGACCCCGGAGGCGGTATTGGAGGTCCGGGTCGGACTGCGCTTCGACGATGAGACCATTCCTGTTGGGACGCTGGCTCGCCTTGGTCGCAACGTCCACTTCGAGCATAAGGGCCCTCTAGCCCGCTTCGACCTCAATATCCACTTCGAGTACGAGGCCGAATTCATCCGGCGCGGCCTTGATATATCGCCATTGCGTTGCCCGCTGACGCCCGGTGTGAAGTCCTTCGGCCAGCGCCTTTTCGAGGGCCTGCCGGGCGTCTTCGCCGACAGCATGCCTGACCTTTGGGGGCGGCGTTTGCTGGATTGGATGGCGGAAGGCAAGGATCGGGCACCGCTCTCGCCGCTGGAGCGACTGTGTCATGTCGGGGGCGACGGCATGGGCGCGCTGGTCTATGAACCGGCGGGCGCGTCTCCGGCGCCGTTCGAGCGGATTGATGTCGACGATCTCGCAGTCCGGGCCGAAGAAGTGCAGGCGGGCGGGGCGAATGATGCGATAGAGAAGCTGTTGAGGCTGAATGGCTCCGCCGGCGGCGCCAGACCGAAGATCCTGATCGGGCTCGACGCCGAGGGGCGCGATGTCGTCGGTGGAGCCGGGTTGTTGCCCCCCGGCTACGAGCCTTGGTTGCTCAAGTTGAACACGAAGCGCGGCGAGGATACTGACACGGCGGCGCTTGAGTACGTGTACGCGTTGATGGCCCGGCGGGCGGGCATTCGCATGCCGCCCGCGCATCTTATCCCGTCCCGCGATGGGCCGGGCCATTTCGCGGTCAAGCGATTCGACAGGGTCGACGGCGGACGCCTGCACATGCACACGGCCAGTGGGCTGCTCCATAAGAGCATCGACGATTCCTTCTTGAGCTACATGGACCTGATCAATCTGACGATGCGCCTGACCAGGGACATCCGGGAGGTGGAGCGGATGTACCGCTTGGCTGTGTTCAACGTGTTGGCTCACAACCGAGACGACCACGCCAAGAACTTCAGTTTCCTGATGGATCGGGACGGCGCGTGGACGCTGTCGCCGGCCTACGACCTGACTCCATCGCACGGGTTCGCCGGCGGCCACAGCACCGTGATGGTGGGGGAAGGGATACGGCCCGCATGCGAGAATCTGCTCCTCTTGGGAAAGTATGCGAGTATCCCCCTCGCCCGGACGCGGGAGATACTTGAGCGAACCCGTTCGGCGCTGGCCGACTTCAAGACTCTCGCCGCCGAGCATGGCGTGGGCCGTAAAAAAATCGAGGCGATCGCCAGTCTGCTGGAAGGTGCGGACCGGACGAGCGGGCGAAATCCAAGCAAATACATGGCGGTTGCGGGGTGAAGCATTATGGCGGCTTCAATTGATTTCACCGGGGGTCGACATCATGATATGGATTGAGGATGTCGCGGCCGCTCGGGATATGTTGCGTGGGCAGGTCCGATTTTGGCGTCTTAAGCAGGGGTTTACCCAGAGGGGGTTGGCCGCAAGATCCGGGGTCGCCCTCTCCACTCTGCGCAAGTTCGAGCTGGATGGCATGATCTCTTTGGCGTCCTACCTCAAATTGCTGTGGGTGTTGGGCGGACTCGATGAGATTGTGAATGCCCTCGAATTTGATCTCGACGACGGACTTGACACTATCCAGGATGCTCGAGCGGAGGGTATGGCGCTGAATCCTCGACAGCGTCGACATGGGAGGAGCGCATGAGTCTTGATCCTGTGAATGATGTCTGGGTTGGTCTGCGCTTCGACGACGAGACGCTGCCGGTAGGCCATCTGACCCTCCGGACGGTTGCTGGGCGCGGCGCGCGCGAAATTCTTTTCGAATACGACACCGGGTTCATCCAGCGCGGCATTGATATCTCGCCTTTGGAATGCCGGCTGGAACCGGGCTGGCGATCCTTCAAATCGGCTCCGTTCAAGGGTTTGCCGGGGGTATTCGCCGACAGTCTGCCGGATGGCTGGGGGCATTGGTTGCTGGACGCCGAGATGAAGCAACGAGGCATTGATCCGTCGACCCTCACGCCGCTGGACCGCCTTTGCCATGTTGGGGACTGCGGCATGGGGGCGTTGGTATACGCGCCGATCCGCGCCGATCCGCGCCGAAGCGCCGCCGTCAGGCGCGATACTCGTTGAGGAACTGGCCGCCCGATCTAAAATGGCGCTGTCGGGACATGTGGATGATGTGCGCGATGGGTTGTTGCGGAGGGTGAGCGGTTCGTCATCTGGCGCTCGGCCCAAAGCTATGATCGGTTTGGAGGCGGGTAGCGAGAACGCCGTGTGCGAAGCGGAACTGCCGCATGGTTACGAGCCGTGGATGGTCAAGTTCCCTAATAAGAAAGACGGAGCGGACGCCGGAGCGCTCGAGTACGTGTACGCGATGATGGCCGAGCGGTCAGGCATCTGCATGCCGCCGGTGCGCCTACTCTCTTCTTCCAGCGGCCCAGGATACTTCGCGATCAAGCGGTTTGATCGATTCGACGGCGGTCGTTTGCACATGCACACCGCCAGCGGGCTGTTGCATACAGACTTTAGGATTCCCGCTTTGGATTACTCGAGTCTGATCGCGTTGACCAAGCA
>CAYSVD010000163.1:0-14252 GCA_964434395.1 uncultured Pseudohongiella sp. | reverse complement strand
GCCGATGATGTGCAGGCCGCCGGCCTCGACCACCTGGTCGTGGCGCCGCCGCCATTCCCGTTTGATCTCCTCCGTCCGCTCCTCGGACGGGTTCTCGAGCCCGGCGAGCTCCGCCTCCCACTTGCCCCCCAGCACGATGTCGGTGCCGCGTCCGGCCATGTTGGTGGCGATGGTGACGGCGCCGGGGCGCCCGGCCTGGGCGATGATCTGGGCCTCCTTGTCGTGGAACTTGGCGTTGAGCACCTCGTGCCCGATCTTCCTCTTGTCCAGGAACCGGGACAGCAACTCGGAGGCGTCGATGGACGTGGTGCCCACCAGCACCGGCGCGCCCTTGTCCCTGATCTGAACGATCTCCTCCACGATCGCCTCGAACTTCTCGTCCATGGTGAGGTAGATGAGATCGTCCGCGTCCAGCCGGACCATCGGCATGTTGGTCGGGACCACCACCACGTCCAGGCCGTAGATCTGGTTGAACTCGAAGGCCTCGGTGTCGGCGGTGCCGGTCATCCCGGCGAGCTTGCCGTAAAGCCGGAAGAAGTTCTGGAAGGTGGTCGAGGCCAGGGTCTGGCTCTCGCTTTGTATCTCCAGTCCCTCCTTCGCCTCCAGCGCCTGGTGCATGCCCTCGGACAGCCGCCGCCCCTCCATGGTCCGTCCCGTGTGCTCGTCGATCAGCACGATGCGGCCGTTGCGCACGATGTACTCCACGTCCCGGTGGAACAGGTGGTGGGCCTTGAGGGCGGAGTGGACGTGGTGGAGCAACGACAGGTTGGAGGCGGCGTACAGGGACTCGCCCTCCCCGAGCAACTTTTTGCGGATCAGCATCTCCTCGACGTGCTCGTGGCCCGACTCCGTCAACTCCACCTGCCGGGTCTTCTCGTCGACGGTGAAGTGGCCGCTCTCCTCCGGCACGTAGTCTTTGTCCATCATTTCGATCCTGGACCGCTCCCGCTTCGTCCCCCGCTCCATGCGCGGCGCCAGCTGGTTGATCGTGTTGTAGAGCTTCGAGCTGTCCTCCGCCGCGCCGGATATGATGAGCGGCGTCCTGGCCTCGTCGATCAGGATCGAGTCCACCTCGTCCACGATGGCGAAATGCAGCCCGCCCTGCATCCTGTCGTCGAGGCGGAAGGCCATGTTGTCCCGCAGGTAGTCGAAGCCGAACTCGTTGTTGGTGCCGTAGACGACGTCCGCGCCGTACATCGCCCGCTTCTCCTCCGGGCCCTGCCCCGCCTTGATCACGCCGACCTTAAGGCCCAGGAACTCGTAGACCGGCCCCATCCAGCCGGCGTCCCGCTCGGCCAGGTACTCGTTGACCGTGACGATGTGCACGCTCTCGCCGCCCAGCGCGTTCAGGTAGGCCGGCAGGGTGGCGACCAGCGTCTTGCCCTCACCCGTGCGCATCTCCGCGATGTCGCCCCGGTGCAGCACGATGCCGCCGATCATCTGCACGTCGAAATGCCGCAGCCCGAGCGCGCGCCGGCTGGCCTCGCGCACCGCCGCGAATGCCTCGGGCAGGATCCGCTCGAGGGATTCCCCGCCGCCGACGCGCCGCCGGAACTCTTCGGTCTTGTCCTTGAGCTGCTCGTCCGTCAGCGCGGCCAGCGCATCCTCGAAGCCGTTGATGACGGCCACGGTCTTGCGCATTCTTTTGATTTTTCTGGCGTTGCTGCTGCCGAGCAGCCTGCCCAGTACGTTCATGCCGCGAAGGATAACCGGCCGGCCCGTCCGCGCCAATGGACCGCGGGCGCCCGGGGAGGGGAACGGGGGCGGAGACGGGCGCTCAGGCCGCCAGCACCGGCTTCATGTAGGAGATGGGGACCTTCGATTCCTCGTCGAAGCTGACGATCTCCCAGGCGTCCTCGTTGACCTCCAGCATCTTGAGCAGGGCGTTGTTGAGGGCGTGGCCGGACTTGTGTCCCTTGAACTCCCCGATCACGCTGTGGCCCAGCAGGTACAGGTCGCCGATGGCGTCCAGGATCTTGTGCTTGACGAACTCGTCCTCGTAGCGCAGGCCGTCCTCGTTGAGGATCCGGTAGTCGCCCACGGCGACGGCGTTGTCCATGCTCGCCCCCAGCGCCAGGTTGCGGCTGCGCAGCTCCTCGAACTCGTGCATGAACCCGAAGGTGCGGGCCCGGGCGACGTCCCGGACGAAGGAGGTGCTGGAGAAATCGACGACGGCGCTCTTGGTGTATCTCTTGTAGACGGGATGGTCGTACAGCAGGGTGTAGCCGACCTTGAAGCCGTTGAAGGGGGAGAGGCTGACGTACTTGTCGCCCTGCTCGAGCCGCACCCGGCGCTTGATGCGGATGAACTTCTTCGGCTCGGACTGCTCCGCGATGCCCGCGGACTGGATGAGGAAGACGAAGGGGCCCGCGCTGCCGTCCATGATCGGCACCTCCGGCGCGCTGACGTCGACGAAGGCGTTGTCGACGCCCAGCCCCGACATCGCCGACATCAAGTGCTCGATGGTGGAGATCCGCGCATCGCCGTCCACCAGGGTGGTGGACAGGGTCGTGTCGCCGACGTTGGCGGCGCGGGCCTCGATCCGCACCGGCGGGTCCAGGTCGGTCCGGGTGAAGACGATCCCGGTGTCGGGAGGGGCGGGGCGGAGCGTGAGGTAGACCTTCTCGCCGGTGTGCAGGCCCACTCCGGTGGCCCGAATGGCGTTTTTCAGCGTTCTTTGGACTGGCATGGGTTGTTCTCGCCCCCTCGGTGCCCCGGGTTCGCCCGCCCTGGCGGCCCGCTCCGGGATGGTCGGGCCGGGGCGCGTCTCCGCGCCCGGCCGCGAAAATTTTCTTATGGTACCAGACAGACAGCGGCTTTGGGAAATTTATCCCGCGCCCTGTCGCGCCCGCCCCGCCGCCCGCTCAGTCCGCCTGCCGCCGCAGGAAGGTCGGGACGTCGATGTAGTCCCAGTCCTCCCCCGCCGCCGGGGCCGCCGGGGCCGGGGTCTCGGCCTCGGCCCGGCGGTGGATCGCCGGCTCGTCGAGGCCGCTGTAGTCCCCCGGCATCCTGGCCCTGCCGCCGCGGGCGGTGTTGTCCACCACCTTCCGCGGCCTGCCCAGGCCGGTGGCCACCACGGTCACCCGCATCTCCTCCTCCAGCCCCGGGTCGATCGCCGTGCCCACCACCACCTTGGCGTCGTCCGAGGAGTACTCCCCGACCATCTCCCCGACCTCCTCGAATTCGCCCAGGGTCAGGCTCTCCCCGGCGGTGATGTTGACCAGCATGCCCCGGGCCCCCTGCAGGTGGACCCCCTCCAGCAACGGGTTGTTGATCGCCGACTCGGCCGCCTGGGCGGCCCGGCCGTCGCCGGAGCCCGCGCCGGTGCCCATCATCGCCGAGCCCATCTCCGCCATCACCGTCCTGACGTCGGCGAAGTCGACGTTGATCATGCCGGGACGCATGATCAGGTCCGCGATGCCCTTGACCGCGCCGAGCAGGATGTCGTTGGCCTCCGCGAAGGCCCGCAGCAGGGGGACGTCCTTGCCCAGCACGCCGATCAGCTTCTGGTTGGGGATGGTGATCAGGGAGTCGACCCGCTCGGCCAGCTGCCGCACCCCCTGGTCGGCGACTTCGGTCCGCCGCTCGTAGTCGAAGGGGCGGGTGACCACCGCCACGGTCAGGATCCGCAACTCCTTCGCCACCTCCGCGATCACGGGCGCCGCGCCGGTGCCGGTGCCCCCGCCCATGCCGGCGGTGACGAACACCATGTCCGCCCCCTCGATGGCCTCGGCGATCTGGTCCCGGTCCTCCATCGCCGCCTGGCGGCCGATGGCGGGGTCCGCGCCCGCGCCCAGGCCGTTGGTGACCTTGCCGCCGAGCTGCAGCACGGTCTTGGCCTTGGTGTGATGCAGCGCCTGCGCGTCGGTGTTGGCGCAGATGAACTCGACGCCCTCGACGTGGTTGCGGATCATGTGGTGGACGGCGTTGCCGCCGCCGCCCCCCACCCCGACGACCTTGATGATCGCGCTCGACGGCGCGTTTTCAAAAACGAACTTCATGACGTCCTCCTCGGGCGCCCCAGCGGCGCCGCCGATGATGTTATCCGTCGCCCCCGAACCAGCGCCTGATCCGATCGACCAGCCGCCCCGGCGCCGGGGAGGGCCGGGGGCCGGCCGCTTCCTGGCGTTGCTTGATCCCGTACAGCAGCAGCCCGACCCCGGTGGAGTAGATCGGGTTGTCCACGATGTCGGCCAGGCCGCTCACGCCGTGCGGCGCGGCGACGCGCACCGGCGCGTGGAAGATGGACTCCGCCAGGCCGACCGCGCCCTCGATCTTGCTGGTGCCGCCGGTGAGCACGATCCCCGACGCCGTCTGGTCGTGGCCGCTCCGGCGCAGCTCGGCCAGCACCAGGTCGAACAGCTCCGCATAGCGCGCCTCCACCACCTCGGCCAGGCGCCGGCGCGAAAGGCTGCGCGCGGAGCGGTCCCCCACGCTCGGCACCTCGATGGTCTCCTGCTCGTCGACGAGCTCGGCCAGGGCGCAGGCGTACCTGATCTTCAGCTCGTCCGCGCTCTCCGTCGGCGTGCGCAGCGACTGGGCGATGTCGTTGGTGACCTGGTCGCCGGCGATCGGGATCACGCCCGTGTGTTGGATGGCGCCGTCCACGAACACGGCGATGTCGGTCGTGCCGCCGCCGATGTCCACCAGGCACACGCCCAGATTCCGCTCGTCCTCGGTCAGCGCCGCGTAGCTCGAGGCCAGCTGCTCCAGGATGATCTCCTCGGTCCGCAGCCCGCAGCGCTGGATGCATTTTTCGATGTTCTGGGCGGCGTTGACCGCGCAGGTGATCAGGTGGACCTTCGCCTCCAGCCGGGTTCCGGACATGCCCAGCGGCTCGCGCACGCCGTCCTGGGAGTCGATCACGTAGTCCTGGGGCAGGATGTGCAGGATCTTCTGGTCGGCGGGGATCACCACCGCCTGCGCCGCGTCGATGACCCGCTCGACGTCCCCCCTCCTGACCTCGCCGTCGCGGATGGAGACGACGCCCTGGGAGTTCATGCCCCGCACGTGGTTGCCCGCGATGCCGGCGTAGACGGAATGGATCTGGCATCCCGCCATCAGTTCGGCCTCCTCCACCGCCCGCTGGATCGATTCGACCGTGGACTCGATGTTCACCACCGCGCCCTTCTTGATGCCGCGGGAGCGGTGGTGGCCGATGCCCGCGATGTGCAGGCCGCCGTCCTCCCCGATGACGCCGACGATGGCCACCACCTTGGAGGTGCCGATGTCCAGCCCGACGATCATGTTTTCGTTCGTCTCGTCGTTCATTGTCCCCGCTCCCCGGGCCCGTCCGCCGGGCCCGCGCCGGCCGGCGGAGGCCGCCGGCCCTTGACGGCGATGCCGCCGGCGTAGCGCAGGTCGGCCGACACCATGGCGGCGGCCGCCGCCGGCCGCGCGCCGTAGAACCCGGCGAGGCGCCGCAGCCTCTCCGGGACGTCCTCGCGCCCGACCGTCACCGTCGGGCCGCGCTCCAGCGTCAGCGACCAGCCGCCCCGCGGGCTCAGGCGCAGCCCGGCGACCTTGAGCCCGGCCGGGAACAGCAGCCGGCCGACCACCCGGTACTGCTCCATCACGCGGCGCTGGCTGCCCTCCGGGCCCGCCAGGACCGGCAGCCCTTCGCCGTCGAAAGCCTCCTCGGGCCGGAAGATCTCCCCGTCCCGGTTCAGCAATCCTCCGTCGCCCCACCGGGCGATCGGCTCCTCCTCGGTCAGCGCCACCGACAGGCCGTCCGGCCAGCGGCGGCGCAACCGCGCGTGGCGGACCCAGGGCAGCCCCTCCAGCTCCGCCTTCGCGCCCGCCGCGTCGAAGGAGAAGAAGCCGGCGCCCAGGAACGGCCGCAACCGGCCGCGCGCCGCCTCCTCGCCGACCTGCCTCCACTCGTTCTCCATCACGATCCTCGTTATCGGACGGTCGAGCCGCCCGCGCAGTCCGGCCGCGAGCGCCAGGGCCGCCAGGGCGACCGCCAGCGCGGTCCCCAGGGCCGCCGCGGCGCGGCGCCGCCCCGGCCGCGCCGCCCGCCTTCCGCCGCGCCGCGCCGCCGTCATCTCGAGGCCAGCTCGCGGTCCAGCACGGCCAGCACCAGCCCGTCGTAGTCCAGCCCGACGCTCTTCGCCGCCGCCGGGACGAAGCTGCCGGCGGTCAGGCCGGGCAGCGTGTTCACCTCCAGGATGCACGGCCCCGCCGCGCCGCCGTGCACGAAGTCGACCCGGGCCAGCCCCCGGCAACCCAGGCTGTCGTAGGCCCCCCGGGCCAGCGACTCGAGCCGCCCGCGTTCCGCCGCGTCGACCTCCGGCGGGCAGATGATCCGCGCGCGGCCGCCGTACTTGGCCTCGTAGTCCAGGAACCGCCGGTCGGTCCTGATCTCTATGATGGGCAGCAGGTCCTCCCCCAGCACGGCGATCGAGAACTCCCGGCCTGCGACGTAGCGCTCCGCCATCACCCGCGGGTCGAAGGCCCGGGCGGCGGCGAAGCCGCGCCGCAGCTCCTCGGGGCTCTCCGCGATCGCCACCCCGAGGCTGGAGCCGCCGCCGACCGGCTTGACCGCCACCGGCCCCAGGCGGTCGATGACCGAGCCCCAGTCCGTCGCCTCGTCCAGCATGGCGAAGTCGGCCGTGGCCAGTCCCAGCCGTTGCCAGAGCAGCTTGCTCTTCTCCTTGTCCATCGCCAGCGCCGAGGCGAGCACGCCGCTGCCGGTGTAGGGGACGCCGGTCGCCTCGAGCAGCCCCTGCATCACGCCGTCCTCCCCGCCCCTGCCGTGCAGCACGTTGAACGCCAGGTCCGGCTTCAGCCCGGCCAGCCGGCGCGCAAGGCCAGCGCCGGCGGCGACGTCCACGGCCGAGACCTTGACGCCCAGCCGCCGCAGCGCCCCGGCGACCGCCCGGCCGCTGCGCAGCGAGACCTCCCGCTCGGGCGAGGTTCCGCCCATGAGCACCGCCACGCGCCCGGCGCGGGCCGCCACCCGCTCCCTGTCTATCGTCCCGTCCAGCACCTTTCTTGACCTCCTTGACCTCTCTTGGGGGAGCGCGCTCCGCGAAAGCCGCGAACCTACGCCAGGCCCAGGCGGCCGCGCGCGAGCCGGCCGGCCAGTTCGCCGACGCTGCCCGCCCCCTGGGTCAGCACGATGTCGCCCGGGCGCAGCATGTCCTTGAGGACGCCGGGCGCGTCCCGCAGCCGGCGCACGTGCACCGGATGCACCCGGCCGCGCTGGCGGACGCCCCGGCACAGGGCGCGCGAGTCCGCGCCGGCGATCCGCCGCTCGCCGGCCGCGTACACCTCCAGCATCAGCAGCGCGTCGACCCGGGACAGCGTCTCCACGAAGTCCTCGTAGAGCTCGGCCGTGCGCGTGTAGCGGTGCGGCTGGAAGATCATGAGCAGCCGCCGGTCCGGCCAGCCGGCGCGCAAGGCCGCGACGGTGGCGGCGATCTCGGACGGGTGGTGGCCGTAGTCGTCGACGAGCATCGCCTCGCCGCCGCCGCAGTCGAAGCGGCCCCGGATGTCGAAGCGGCGCTCCACGCCGGCGAACTTCCCGACGGCGGCGCGCGCGACGCTCTCCTTGACGCCCGCCTCGCGCGCCACCACGACCGCCGCCGCCGCGTTCAGGGCGTTGTGCCGTCCGGGCATGCCGAGCCGCAGCCGCATCGGCCGCCTGCGGCCCGGCGGCAGCAGCTCGAAGGCGATCCGGTGCTCCTTCTGCCGCAGGCCGGCGAGCCGGTAGTCCGCGTCCCGGGAGAAGCCGTAGGTGACCTTCGGCCGCGACACCCGCGGCAGGATCTCCCGCACCACCGGATCGTCCGCGCACAGCACGGCCAGCCCGTAGAACGGCAGGTTGTGCAGGAAGTCGACGAACTTGTCCTTGAGCCGCTCGAACTCGCCCCCGTAAGCGCCGAGATGGTCGTCGTCGATGCTGGTGACCACCGCCGTCATCGGCTGCAGGTGCATGAACGAGGCGTCGCTCTCGTCGGCTTCGGCCACCAGGTAGCGGCCCGCGCCGATGCCGGCGCCAGCGCCCGCGCTCTTGAGCACCCCGCCGATCACGAAGGTCGGATCGAGGCCGCCCTCGGCCAGGACCGAGGCGACCATGCTGGTGGTGGTGGTCTTGCCGTGGGTGCCGGCGATGGCGATGGCGTGGCGGAAGCGCATCAGCTCCGCCAGCATCTCGGCGCGCCGGATCAGCGGCCTGCCCCGGGCCGCCGCCGCGCGCAACTCCGGGTTGCGCGGGCCGATCGCGCTCGAGTGCACCACCACGTCGGCCTTCGCCGCGTTGGCCGCCCGGTGGCCGATGAACACCCGCGCCCCCAGAGCGGCCAGCCGGTCGGTCGCCGCCGACCGGCGCAGGTCCGAGCCGGTGACGCGGTAGCCCTGGTTCAGCAACACCTCCGCGATGCCGGACATGCCGGCGCCGCCGACGCCGACGAAGTGGACGGTCTCGATGCGTCCCATCCCCCGCCGGGCGCCGGAGAGCTCAGGCGCGCTCACCGCAGGCCTCCAGGCACACGCCGGCGACGCGCTCGCCCGCGTCGGTGACGGCGGCGCGCCGCGCCGCGGCGCTCATGGCCGCCAGCCGCGGCCGGTCCAGCCGACGCACCAGCCCGATCAGGGCCCCGGCGGACAGCGCCGGCTGCTCCAGCACGACGGCCGCGCCCCGCTCCTCCAGCCAGCGGGCGTTGCGGTGCTGCTGCCGGTCCCGGTGGTGGGGGTACGGCACCAGGATCGCCGGCAGGCCCGCCGCCGCCAGCTCGCTGACGGCGCCCGCGCCCGCGCGGCAGACCGCCAGGTCCGCCCAGGCGCAGGCACCGGCCATGTCCTCGATGAACGGCGTCAGGCGCAGGTCCCCGCCCGCCGGCAGGCCCGCGGCCGCGTACCGCGCCGCGGCCTCCTCGCCGCGCGCGCCGTCCCCGGTCTGGTGCAGCACCTCAAGGGGCGCCCCCAGCCCCGCCACCAGCCCCGGCAGCGCCCGGTTGATCGCGGCCGCGCCCTGGCTGCCGCCGAGGACCAGCAACCGCAACGGCCGCTCGGCGGCGTAGTGGGCCGCCGGGTCCCGCTCCAGCGCCGCGATCTCCCGGCGCAGCGGATTGCCGGTGCAGGTCGCCGTCCCGGCCGGGAAGGCGCCGGGGAAGGCCTGCAGCGTCCGGCGGGCCAGCGGCCGCAGCAGCCGGTTGGTCAGCCCCGCCACGGCGTTCTGCTCGTGGATCACCAGCGGCCGGCCCGTCAGCCGCGCCGCCACGCCGGCCGGGCCGCACACGAAGCCGCCCATGGCCAGCACGCAGTCCGGCCGGACCCGCGCCATCACCCGCAGCGACTGGAGCAGAGCGGCCGCGAGCATGAACGGGGCGGCCAGCCGGCGCAGCGGCCCCGCCCCGCGCAGTCCGCTGACCGCGATCCGGTGCAGGGGGATGCCCCGCCCGCGCAACAGCCGGTTCTCCATGCCCCGGCGGGTGCCGAGCCACTCCACCCGCGCCGCCCGCCCCGCCAGGCTCTCCGCGACCGCCAGCGCCGGAAAGACGTGCCCGCCCGTGCCCGCCGCCATGATCAGCACCTTCACCGCCCGTCCCGCCCGGCCGGCGGCGGACCGCCGCGCTCCGTCTCGTACTGGACGCGCACCAGCAGCGCGGCCATGAAGCAGCTGACCAGCAGGCTGGCGCCGCCGTAGCTCAGAAACGGCAGCGTCAGCCCCTTGGTCGGCAGCAGGCCGACGTTCACCCCCGCGTTGATCATGGCCTGCCCGGCGAACAGTAGCGACACGCCCCGGGCGGTCAGCGCCCCGAACAGGTCCCCGCGCCGGCAGGCCGCCCCGCCGATGGCGAAGCCGCGCTGGACCAGCGCGCCGAACAGGACCGCCACCAGGACCACGCCGGCCAGGCCCAGCTCCTCGCCGACGATGGCCAGCACGAAGTCGTTGTGCGCCTCGGGCAGGAAGTACAGCTTCTGCACGCTCCGGCCCAGCCCCGCCCCGAACCATTCGCCGCGGCCGAAGGCGATCAGGGCCTGGGTCAGCTGGTAGCCCGTGCCGTAGACGTTCTCCGCCGCCCAGGGGTTGAGGAAGGACGACAGGCGCGCCAGCGCGTAGGGCCGCGCCGCCGCCAGCCAGGCCGCGGCGGCGGCCGCGGCGAGCAGCGCCGGCAGCACCCGGCGCAGGCCGGCGCCGGCCAGGAAGACCATGCCGAAGCCGGCCAGGGCCAGGATCGCCACCGCCCCGTGGTCCGGCTCCAGCAACAGCAGCGCCGAACACGCCGCGACCGCCGCCGCCGGCGCCGCCAGCCCCCGCCAGCCGCTCCGGACCGCCTCGGCGTTCCGCTCCAGGTGGGCGGCGAGGTACAGCACCAGGGACGCCTTGGCCGGCTCCGAGGGCTGCAGGTGGAACAGGCCCAGGTCCAGCCAGCGGGCGCTGCCGTTGACGGAGACGCCGACCCCCGGGACCAGCACCAGCGCCAGCAGCGCGCAGGACAGCAACAGCATCCACCCGCCGGCGCGGCGCCAGAACGCCATCGGCACATGCAGCGCCGCCAGCATCGCCGCCATGCCGGCGACGGCGAACGCGGCCTGCCGCTTGAGGTGGTGGAACGGATCCCCGTGGCGGCTCTCGGCGAGCTCGACCGAGGCCGAGGTCATCATGACCAGGCCGGCGGCCAGCAACAGGGCGACCGTCAGCAACACCGCGTTGACCGGCGCGGCGGACGGCGGACGGACGGCGGAGGCCATGCTCACCGCAGGCGCTCCACCGAGCGGATGAAACTCTGCCCGCGGTGCCGGTAGTTGTCGAACATGTCGAAGCTGGCGCAGGCGGGCGAGAGCAGCACCGCGTCCCCCGGCGCGGCGCGGCGGAGCGCGACGCCGACCGCGTCCTGCATGTCGGCGGCGACCCGGGCCCGGACGCCGGCGTCCAGCCGGGCCGCCATGGCCCGGGCCTCCCGGCCGATCAGGATGACCTCCTTGCCCCAGCGGTTGATCGCCGGCACCAGCTCCCTAAGGTCCGCGCCCCGGCTCACCCCGCCGGCGATCAGCAGGATGTGGCCGTCGATCCGTTGCCCCAGGCCCTCCACCGAGGCCAGGGTGGCGCCGATGCTGGTGCCCTTGGAGTCGTTGTAGAACCCCACGCCCCCGACCTCTCCCACCCACTGGCAACGGTGCGGCAGCCCGGCGAACTCCCGCAGGGCCCGCCGCGCCGGCTCGAAGCCGACGTCCAGCGCCGCGGCGCAGGCGAGGGCGGCCAGCGCGTTGAGGACGTTGTGCTGGCCGAACACCCCCAGCTCGCCCACCGACATGATCTTCTCGAAGCGGCGGGCCAGATACTGGTCGCCGCCCTCCTCCAGCAGCCCCAGGCCGCCCGCGCCGGGGCGCCCGAAGCCGTAGTCCAGCGCGGGCGCGCCGACGCCCGCGGGCGGCCGGGTCAGGGGATCGTTGCGGTTCACCACCGCCCGCCCGCAGCCGTTGAAGACCGCCAGCTTGGCCCGGTGGTACTCGCCGAGGCCGTCGTAGCGGTCCATGTGGGCCGCGCTGAGGTTCAGCAGCGCGGCCACCCGCGCGCCGAGGCGCCGGGTGGTCTCCAGCTGGAAGCTGGACAGCTCCAGCAGGTACAGGTCCCGGCCGCCCCGCTCCAGCAGTTCCAGCGCCGGCAGGGCGTCCGCCACGTCGAGGTTGCCGCCGACCCCGACCCGCTTGCCCGCCCGGGCCAGGATGTCCGCCAACATGGCCACCACGGTGCTCTTGCCGTGGGTGCCGGTGACCGCGACGATCGGCGCGTCCGCCCGGCGGGAGAAGATGTCGACGTCGCCGGTCACCGGCACCCCGGCGGCGCGGGCGGCGGCGATCTCCGGCGTCTTCAGGCTCACGCCGGGGCTGACCACCAGTTCGCGGGCCTCGAGGAAGCTGTCGGCCCGGAACCCGCCCAGTTCGCGCTCGACCTCCGGCATCCGGCGCGCCAGCTCGGCCAGGCCCGGCGGCGCCGTCCGGGTGTCGGTGACCTTGAAGTCCTCCCCCCGGGCGGCGAAATGCTTCGCGCAGGACAGCCCGGTGGCGCCCAGTCCCACGATCAGCCTCTTCCCGCCGCGCGCCATCCGCATCCCCTCAGCGCAGCTTCAGGGTGGCCAGCCCGATCAGGACCAGCATCACCGTGATGATCCAGAAGCGCACGATCACCCGCGGCTCCGGCCAGCCCTTCAGCTCGAAATGGTGGTGCAGCGGCGCCATCCGGAACACCCGGCGTCCGGTCAGCCGGTAGGACGCCACCTGCACGATGACCGAGGCGGTCTCCACGACGAACACCCCGCCCATGATGAACAGCACGATCTCGTGCCGGGCCACGATGGCGATCACCCCCAGCGCCGCGCCGAGCGCCAGCGCGCCCACGTCGCCCATGAAGATCTGGGCGGGGTAGGTGTTGAACCATAAAAAGCCCATGCCGGCGCCCACCATCGCGCCCGCGAAGATCAGCATCTCGCCCGAGCCGCTCACCGTGGGGATGTGGAGGTAGGCGGAGAATTCGCTGTGCCCCGCCAAGTAGGCGATCACCCCCAGCGCGCCGCCCACCATCACCGCCGGCATGATGGCCAGGCCGTCCAGGCCGTCGGTCAGGTTGACCGCGTTGCTGAAGCCCACGATGACCAGGTAGCTGACGGCGATGTAGAGCGGCCCCGCGTCGATGGCCACGTCCTTGAAGAAGGGCACGATGTACTCCACCTCCGCCGCCCCGGGCGCCGTCCAGTACAGGACGGCCGCCGCGGCCAGGCCGATCACCGACTGCCAGAAGTACTTCCACCGCGGCGCGAGGCCCTTCGCGCTCCCCTCGCGCACCTTGCGGTAGTCGTCGACCCAGCCGACCGCGCCGAACAGGAGGGCGACCAGCAGCGCCACCCACACGTAGTGGTTGCCCAAGTCGGACCACAGCAGCGCGCTCGCGGCGATGCTCACCAGGATCAGCGCCCCGCCCATGGTGGGGGTGCCCTGCTTGCTCCGGTGGCTTTCCGGCCCGTCCTCGCGCACCACCTGTCCGATCCGGCGGCGGCTGAGGCGCCGGATCAGGAACGGCCCGACGACCAGCGACACGCACAGGGCGGTCAGGATGCTGAAGATGGCGCGCACGGTGATGTACTGCAGCACGGCGAAGTTGCCGTCGATGCGCGCCAGGTGCTCGGACAGCCACATCAGCATCGGTCCGCCCCTCCGCCGCCGAGCCGGCCGGCCACCTCGTCCATGCGCGCCCCCCGGGAGCCCTTGACCAGGAACACCGCGTCCGGGCCGGCCGCCGCCTCGCAGGCGGCGACCAGCGCATCCTTGTCCTCGAAGCGCCGCCCCCCGTCGCCGAAGGCCCGGGCGGCGAGCGCCGCCAGGCGGCCGACGGCCCACAGGGCGTCGATGCCGGCGCGCGCCGCGCGCCGGCCCATGGCCCGGTGCAGCTCCGGCGCGTCCGGGCCCAGCTCGAGCATGTCGCCGGCCACCAGGATCCGGGTGCCGGCATGGTCCGCCAGCACCTCGATCGCGGCCTCGAAGGAGGCCGGGCTGGCGTTGTAGCTGTCGTCGATCACGCGGCTGCCGCGGAGCCCGGGGCGCGGGCACAGCCGGCCGCCGACCGGCGCCAGGCCCGCCAGTCCCCGGGCCACGTCCTCGAGCCCCGCTCCGGCCGTCATGGCCGCCGCCGCCGCCGCCGCCGCGTTGGCCACGTTGTGGCGGCCCGGCAGCGCCAGCTCCACGGGGCCGTCCCCGGCCGGGCTGACCAGCCGGAAGCGGACCCCGCCGCCCCCGCCGGCCTCGACGTCGCGGGCGTGGTAGTCCGCCCGGCGGTCGCGGTCCGCGAACAGCGCCGCGGCGCGCCCGCCGGCCCGCGCCCGCCACCGGGGCGCGGCGGGATCCTCGGCGTTGAGGATCACCGCGCCGCCGTCCGGCACGCCGTCGATGATCTCCCCCTTGGCCTCGACCACCCCCTCCAGGCCGCCGAAGCCCTCGATGTGGGCGGCGCGCGCGTTGGTGATCAGCGCGATGTCCGGCCGCGCCGCGGCGGCGCTGAAGGCGATCTCGCCGGGACGGCTCGCCCCCATCTCGACCACCGCGTAGCGGTGGGCCTTCTCGAGCCCGAGCAGCGTCAGGGGGACGCCGACGGTGTTGTTGCGGTTGGCGCGGGTGGCCAGCGTCGGCGCCAGCCCGCCCAGGATGGCGGCGGCCATCTCCTTGACCGTGGTCTTGCCCTGGCTGCCGGTCAGGGCGATCACGGCCGCCGCGCCGCGCCGGCGGCAGGCGCCGGCCAGCGCCGCCAGCGC
>CAYSVD010000162.1:0-10012 GCA_964434395.1 uncultured Pseudohongiella sp. | reverse complement strand
GTTTATGCTACAATGCGGACTGCGCGGCGTTGAAGCCGCGCGGGCCCCCGGGTTTGGGGCGACGCGGCGAGACTCAGGGCGGCTCGGGCCTCCCGTCGATGACCCGCAGAGAGGTGTAGGGAGGCGCGCGGCGGTTCCATGCCGTTGCGTACTTCGACACATGAAACCCATGGAATGCCCGCCCGCGGAGGGGTGGCAGAGCGGCCGAATGCACTGGTCTTGAAAACCAGCGGGGTGAAAGCCTCCGAGAGTTCGAATCTCTCCCCCTCCGCCAGACGGCGGCGAGACTCTCCCGCACCCGGCTTTCCGGATCCGGATCCCGCGGGACGCGCCCGGTCCGGGGAAGGCCTAAGGTCCGGAAGGCCTAAGGTCCCGCCGCGGACGGCCGGGCGCCGGACAGCGAGACGAAATCCATCAGGATGCGGCCGCTTTCCAGCAGGAGCGGGTCGGTCTCCTCCTCCTCGCCCTCGTCCGCCGCCGCCTCCGGCGCGTCGGCCGCGGCGACGTCGTCGGTGAGCGCTGCGGCGCCCTCGTCCGGCCCGCCGTCGTCCTCCTCGTCCCGCCACTCGCGGAGCGGCAGGCCCTTGAGCAACCGGCGCATGTTGTCCGCATCGAACTCGGCGCGCCGCGCCGCCTCCCGCTCGGCCTTGGCCGCCGCCTCGTTCAGCGACTGTTCGGCGCGTCCCCGCAGCTCGCGGGTGCGCTCCACCCGGCCCTCGAGGTAGACGAAGTCGGGGGACGCCTCGGCGCGCTCCCGGTGCAGTCCCTCAAGCGCCGGCAGCAGCTCCTTGACCGGGAGATAGCGGCGGTGCTCGACCGGCCGGACCGTGTCCCAGGGCAGGGCGCCGTCCAGGTTGCTCTCGCCCAGATCCTCGTAGGCCTCGTACGGGTCGGGGAAGAGGATGTCGGGAACCACGCCGCGGTGCTGTGTGCTGGCGCCGGAGACGCGGTAGAACTTCGAACGGGTCAGCTTGACCTGCCCGAAGTCCAGCGGCACGATCTCCTGCACCGTGCCTTTTCCGAACGTCCGTCCGCCCAGCACGATGCCCCGTTCGTAGTCTTGGATCGCGCCGGCGAAGATCTCCGACGCCGACGCGCTGATCCGATTGACCAGCACCGCCAGCGGGCCGGCGTAGGCCACATCCGGGTCGTTGTCGCCGAAGGAGCGGACGTAGCCGTTGCGCGCGCCGGAATAGCGGATCTGGACGGTGGGGCCGGCCTCGATGAACAGCCCCACCAGCTGGTTCGCCTCGCCCAGGCTGCCGCCCCCGTTGTCGCGCAGGTCCAGGACCACCGCATCGACGCGCTCGCGCTCGAGCTCCTCGAGCAGCGCGCGGACGTCCCGCGAGGTGCTCTTGTAATCCCGATCGCCCCGGGCCGCCGCCTCGAAATCGAAGTAGAACGTCGGCAGCTCGATCACGCCGACCTTCCATTCCGCCCCGTCGTGCTCGAACTCGATCACCTTCTTCCTGGCCGACTGGTCCTCCAGCTTCACGGTTTCGCGGGTGATGCTGACGGTGGTGGCGCCGGCCTCGCCGACGGCGTCGGCGGGAATCACGCTGAGCCTGACCACCGTGCCTTCCTCGCCGCGGATCTGCGCCACCACGTCGTCGAGGCGCATGCCCACCACGTCCTGGATCTCCCCCGTCGGGCCCTGGCCGACGCCGATGATGCGGTCGCCCACCTTGAGCTGCCGGCCGCGCGCGGCCGGGCCGCCCTCGACGAGATCGACGATCTTGGTGTACTCGTCCTCGGCGGTGAGCTGCGCGCCGATGCCCTCGAGCGACAGGGACATCTGCATGTTGAAGTTCTCGGAGCTGCGGGGAGAGTAGTAGTCCGTGTGGGGGTCCACGGTCCGGGCGATGGTGGACAGGAAGTGCTGGAACACATCGCGCTCGTCGTTTTTGAGCAGCTGGCTCAGCTGGTTGCGGTAGCGCCGGCTGAGCTTCTCCCGGATCTCCCCGTCGCCGTCCCCGGCGAGCCTGAGGTTCAGCACGCTGTTTTTGACCCGGCGCCGCCAGATCTCGTCCAGCTCCTCCCGGGTTTCGGCGTAGGGGGCGGCGTCGCGGTCGAGGGCGACGCTTTCGTCCAGCGCGAAGTCCATGTCCGGAATATGGTTCTCGGCCCGCCTGACGGTGTAGATCACCCGCTCCAGGATCCTTCTGTAATAGCGGTTGTAGATCGCGAAGGCGGGATCGATGCTGCCCGCCTTGATGGCGTCGTCCAGCGTGTAGCGGTGCATGCTCAGCTCGTCGATGTCCGGCCCGAGGAAGAACACGCGCGACGGGTCCAGCCGGTCGATGTAGGCGTCGAACAGGGCGGAGGAGAAGCCGTCGTCCACCCGCACCGGCAGGTAGTGCTTGCTCTGCAGCTCCTCCAACAGCTCCAGGACCGTGGCGCCGTGTATCTCCTGGGCGGACAGCGGCTCGTACAGCGCGTCGATGTCCAGCACGGTGTTGAGCCGGGCGACGTCCTCCTGGGCGGCCGCGCCGCCCGCCGCCAGGCACAGCCAGGCCAGCAACAGGGCCGGGGCGGCCGCGCGCCCCGCGTTCGTGGTTCGGGCGGTGTCGACGCTCATGCGTTCGCTGCTTCCTCAAGGCGCGGACGTCCGGCGCGGGGCCGCGCCGGACGCAGGGCGGCCGGGGGCGCGGATGCTACGCGAAAACGGCCCGGAAATGAAGGAGAAGTCCCCAGACGAAGGACGGCCCTCAGCGGATCGGCTTGCGGCGCGCCGAGGCGTGCCGCTCGGCCCGCTCCACGTCCACGTAGCGGTCGGTGATGGCGCTGGAGCCGTGGCCGGCGTCCTCGCGCACATGCTCGCGGGGGCGGTGCTTGACGTCCTCCGAAATGCCCGTGTGGCGCAGCCAGTGCACGGTGGCGCTTTTCAGGCGCTCCGCCTCCTCGGCGAAGCCCTCCGCGCGCATGCGGACGGCCGCCCGGTCGAAGCATGCCTGCACGATGCCCCTGATCTGCCGGGTGCTGGTGATGCCGCCGCGGCCGCGGGTCTTGTGGATCAGCGGGGCGGATTCGCCGGGGGCGGGCAGGGGCGGCAGGTCCCGCGACCGGCGGTACCGCTTCAACGCCTCCAGCATGGCGTCGCTGACCGAGACCTCCCGCTCCTTGTTGCCCTTGCCCACGGTCAGAAACCACCAGTTTCCCTCTTGGTCCAGCTGGAAATGGCCCATCTGCGGCGCCCAGCGCGGGGTCTCCGCCAGTTCGGAGATGCGCAGGTACATGGCGAACAGGGCGTTCATGATGAACAGGGTGCGCTCGTGCAGCGCTGGGTCGGCGGCCGCCATCCTCTCGGCGGCGTCCATCACGAACTCCCACTGCAACGGCGAGAGGCGGCGGACCCGCTCCTGGCTCCGGCGCTGGCGCAGGAACCGGCTTTTCTGACGGACCTGGAACACCGGGTTGGCGGCCACGCGCTCCGCCTGCACCAGGAAGCTGAAGAAGCTGCTCAGCACGCTGAACAGGGACTGGAGGGCGGCCTGGGAGGCGGCGTATTCGCCGCCGCCGCTGACGTAGGGGCGCCAAGCCCGGTTGGGCGCCCGTTCGCCGGCCCGCTCCAGGTAGCGGGGCACGTTGCGGACGCCGATCCAGCCGCGCGGCGGCTGCCGGGCGAATTCCACGTAGTCCTCGATGTCCGCGCGCGCGATGCTGGCCAGCGACTTGCCGGCCACCAGCCAGCACCAGTGCAGGAAATGCTCCACCTCCCGCCGGTAGGTGTTGAACGTGTCGGGGCTGCCGCGGTAGCTGTAGATGAACTCGCTCGCGCTCTGGTAGTCCGCCACCGCGTCCGGCGGCGGATCGCGCAACAGGTGGTCCACCGACCTGACCGGATGCCTGAGGGGGTCGGGCATCGCCTCCAAGGTGTCGAAAAAGGGCGCCGGCGGCTTGAGGTTCGGCATCAGGATCGTTTCGCAACGCGTTGACAGGAAAGACGATTCTCTAGCGGGCGCCGGAAAAACCATCCGCCGCCCGTGTGTCATGTCGGGCCGGAGGCCGAGAGACTTTAGGGGACGTCCGCCCGGAAAACCGCCGTCGGGCGGCCTCCTGGCCGCCGCGGGCATTGTGCGGGAATTGGATACGGAAGTCACAACACCCGCGTCGCGCGGCCGGCGGTCGCGCCGTTCGACGCGCATCGGGCGCGCCCCTGGTGCGTGAGCCCGATGCGGTCATCGGCGGAGGCGCCCGGGACACGGGCGCCGTCGCCGGGTTCGGTCTCGGCGCGGGTGACGACGCCATGACCGGCGGGACCGGCGGTTGCCCGTCCATCTTCCGCCGCGGCGTCTCGGGCGGCCGAGTCGTCCTGATGGGCCTGCGCTGGACCGATGCGGCTTCCCGGCGCGGACGCGCCCCGACGCGCGAAGGCCGCGTTCCCGGTCCGTCCGGACCGTGAACCGCACCCCGCCGCCCCGGGCCTTATTTCCGGTAAACCTTATTACCGGAAACAGCGGAAAGCGGCGCGGGCGGGCCGCAGGACCGCGATTCAGGCGGTCTCCTCGACCGGCACGAAGTCGAAATCGAAGCCGAAGGCCCGGGGCCCGGCGACCGCCAACGCCTCGGGCGCGCGGTAGCGGCTGTTGCATCCCACCGCGAACACGGCGACCCGCTGGCCGTAGCGCATCCGCTCGGCGTTCAGCGGACGGCTGGTTTCCTGCTCCACGACGCAGATCAGATCCGGTACGCTGGCCGCCACCCGGTCTCCGATCTTCGCCGCCAGGTACTCGTTGCGGATCAGCAGCGTCATCCTGGCATCGGGATCGTCGAAGCCCTGCAGCACCGCCGAACCCACGTCGTAGCCGTCCACGATCCTGCGCCGGCTGTCCAGCACCTTGCCGGAGAACAGGCGCCGGACCGCGCCGTATTCGCTGTCCGCGAACAGCGCGAGCAGCCGCGGCTCGATGGCGTCGATCAGCCCGCCGTGGGACCGCAGCAACTCCCCCAGGCGCCTAGCGAAGCTGATGGTGCCCGGAATGGCGCTGCGCCGGACCAGCGCCCCGTCCATGCCGTGCTCGGCGGAGCTGACCATGCCGCCCATCGCCACCGCCTTCGCGCGGATCTCCCGCTCGAAGGCCGCCGCGTCCGGGCAGTCCAGCACGGCGTGGTTGCCGAAGGGGTCCGTCACGACCGCCGGCGTGGGACGGGCGCCGTAGATGGGAAAGGTCATCATCTGCGCCTCCGGGAGCGCCCGGCCCATGCCGTCGCCGTCCACGCACGGAATGCCCTTCATCGCGGCCACGTACAGCGGGATCGTGCTGTTGCCGCCGCCGATTTCGAAGGGAATGACCGCGTCCGCCCGCCTTCCGACGACCTCCTCGTAGCGGTTCAGCGCGTCCAGCGCCTCGTTCTCGACCGGCAGCTGCTCCAGCGTCACCGTCGGCGCGCCGACCATCCCGACGCTGACCACGAGCATGCCGTCGGACACGTCCGCCGGCGCCAGCAGCCGCGCCGGGCCGTGCCGGGCCAGCAACCGTTCCGCCAGCAGCCGGGAGACGTACGGATCGCCGCCGCCGCCCGTCGCCAGGAAGGCGGCGCCGACGCAAAGATCCTCGATGTCCTCCGCGCCGATCCGTCTCACGCCGCGCCCTCCAGCTCGCCGACCACCTTCACCCGCAGGCGCGCCGCGTCGCCGTCCATGTAGCTCAGGGCGACCTCCTCCACGTCCAGCACCCGCAGCGCGCCGGGCGCCGCGCCCGCCCTGACCGCCCTGTCCCGGGCCTCCCCGGCGACCTCGTCGATGGCCCGCTCCCGGTCGATCCGGGAATAGCTCACGATCCGCTCCGCCTCGCCGCCCACCTGGGCGATCGCCGCGCCGATGGCGTTGGCCACCCCCGCGTGCTTGGGGCGGACCACCCGCGATGCGGTCCGCAGCGGGCGGGAGACGAGCGCCGCCCCGCCGCCGACCAGGACGACCGGCGCCGGCGCGTCGCTCGAGCGCATCCGGTCCACCGCGCCGTCCACCATGTCATGGATGGCGGCCGTCGCCGTCTCCACCAGCTCCGGCGCCAGATGCGCCGCCCGCCCCGGCTCGCCGATCCCGCCCGCGCCGCCCGCCACCGCGATGTCGGTGGCGGTCAGGACGTCCCCGCCGAAGACCAGGCCCTCCGACACCAGCCGGCGCCCGACCGAGCGCGGCCCGATGCGCCGCCCCCCGTCGCCGACCAGGCTGCCGCCGCCCAGCCCGATGGACAGGATGTCGGGCATGCGGAAGTTGGTCCGCACGCCGCCCACGTCGATGTGGCTGTTGCTCTCGCGCGGAAAGCCCCGGGCCAACACCCCCACGTCGGCGGTGGTGCCGCCGATGTCCACCACGATGGCGTCCTCGATGCCGGTCAGCGCCGCCGCGCCGCGCAGGCTGTTGGTCGGGCCGCTGGAGAAGGTCAGCGCCGGACAGCGGGCGACGAAATCGGCCGACATGAGCGTTCCGTCGTTCTGGCTGATGTGGAACGGGCAGCGGACGTCCCGTTCGGCCAGCGCCGCCTTCATGCTCTCCACGACCCGCCGCGCCAGTCCGGAGAGCGCCGCGTTCAGCAACGCGGCGCTCTCGCGCTCCAGCAGCCCCAGGCGGCCGAGCTCGCGGCTCAAGGAGATGTCGGCGTCGGGGATCCGGGCCCGCACCCGCCGCGCGATGGCCCGCTCGTGGTCCGCGCGGGCCGGCGAGAACGCCGCGGAGACGGCGACCGCCCGGATGCCCTTGCCGGCGATGTCCGCGACCGCCCGGTCGATTTCCGCCTCGTCCAAGGGCGCGATCTCCCGTCCGTCGAACAGGTGGCCGCCCGCCACCATGTACGCGTGCCCGCCGACTGCGGCCGCGATGTCCCGCGGCCAGTCGCACAGCGGCGGCAGGCCGGAGCCGGTGGGCAGGCAGGCCCGGATGACGGCCGTCTCCGCCAGCTCCCGCCGCTCGATCACCGCGTTGGTGAACTGGGTGGTGCCGATCATGACGGCGCGGACGCGCTCCGCCCCCACTCCGCCGCCGGCCAGCACCGCGTCCAGCGCCTCGACGATGCCCTGGCGGACGTCCGCGCTGGTCAGCGCCTTGTGGGAGCTGACGACGGTCCCGCCGTCCATCAGCACGGCGTCGGTGTGCGTGCCGCCCACATCGATCCCGATCCGCATCAGCCGCCGCGCTCCCTGCGGTCCAGCGCCGCCGGCCAGATCCGGACGCACAGCAGGTAGAGCGGCACCGTGACGAGCAGCGCGTCCAGGCTGGGCACCCCGGTGAGGGACGCGTCCAGGACGAACGCCAGCGCCGACAGCCCGGTGGCCAGCCCCCAGGCGGTCAGCGCGGCCCGGTCGTATTCCGGCAGCCGTTCCCGCAGCGACAACGCGTAATCGCGGCGTTTCAGGATGAAGTAGTCGCTCAGGTAGACTCCGGCCACGGGCGGCACGAGGACGCCCAGCCATTCGAGGAAGGCGATGAAGCCGCCGGTGACGCCCGCCATGGCCAGCGCGGCGCCGGCCAGCCCGATGCCCAGGGCCAGTCGCCACTCGGGCGTTTTCGGGAGGATCGCCGCCGCCGCCAGCGCGGCGCTGTAGAGGTTGACGCTGTTGGTCGTCCAGGTGGCGAACACCAGGATGACGAAGGCGCCGCCCGCCAGGCCCAGCGCGATCATGTAGGCCATGGGGTCCAGCAGTCCCGTGGCCATGGCGGGAAACAGGCCGATCAGCATGGAGAAGGCGTTGCCGACGCCGTTGCCCAGCACCGAGGCCGACACGCAGTCCCTGGTCGCGCGCGCGTAGCGGGACAGGTCCGGCATGAGCACCACCCCCACGATCAGGCTGCCGATGACCGTCGACACGGCGGTGCCGAAGTACTCCGGGTCCTCCCCCTCCATCGCGAGCAGGGAGTCGATGGAGCGCTCGCCGACGGCGAGCAGGCTCGCATAGGCCAGGAACAGCACCAGCAGCGGCACCGCGGCCAGGGCCAGCCGGTCGATCGCCTTGAAGCCGAAGATGGTGGTGGCGATGATCAGGATGCTGGAGACCAGCGTCAGCAGCCACACCGGCGGCGAGCGGCCGAACACCTCATCCGACGCGATCGCCAGCGTCTCGCCGAAAAAGCCCGCGGTGACCGCGAACCATCCCAGCAGGGTCAGCGCCAGCAGCGCGTTGACATAGTCGCCCCCCTTGCGGCCGAACACGAACTCGATGATCAGGTAGCTGCTAAGGCGGGTCTTGGCCCCTACGATGGCCGCGGGGATCGACATCAGCGCCAGCACCAGGCTGGCCAGCGCCACGGCCTGCGCGGCGCCCGCCGCCCCCAGGTTCTTGGCGGTCAGCGCGCCGGTGTACAGGCTGGGCAGCGTCAGGCAGATGCCGAACACGACCATGCCGACCGACCAGCCCGAGACCGTCTCCTCCGGCCGCACCGCGGCGCGGGCGCTTTCGTCGAAGTGGCGGGCGAAGCCGTCCGGCACGCGCCGTCCTCCTTCCTGTCGCCGGGCCGCGGAGGTTCAGGGGCCGGACCGCCGGCGCCCGCTTCCCGGCCCCGCGTCCCCGCGCGGCGCGCGCATGGTGACGAGCTCCTCCGCCAGGGTCGGATGAATCCCCACCGTGGCGTCGAACTGCGCCTTGGTGGCCCCGCAGTTCATCGCCACGGCGAACCCCTGCACCAGCTCTCCGGCATCCGGCCCGGCCATGTGCAGCCCCACCACCCGGTCCGAGGCCCGCTCCACCACCAGCTTCAGGAACGCCGGCTCGTCGCGTCCGCTCGGGGCGTGCTTCAGTTGCTTGACCGTCGCGCTGTACACCTCGATGTCCATGCCCCGGGCCGTCGCCTCCTGTTCGCTGAGGCCGCAGGATCCCAAGTTGGGGTGGCAGAACACGCTCGTGGGGATGTTCTCGTAGCGCATGGAGCCCGCCCCGCCGGCGAACAGCCTGTTCGCGACGAGCTGCGCCTCCGCCAGCGCCACCGGCGTCAGCGCCACCCGCTCGATCGCGTCCCCCACGGCGTAGACGCCCGGCTCGGAGGTCTGAAAGTCCTCCCCCACCACGATCCCGCCGCTGTCGGACAGCTTCACGTTCACGGTGTCGAGCCCCAGGTCGTCGGTCTGCGGCCGCCGGCCGGTGGCCGCCAGCACCTTCTCGCAGGCGACCTCCCCGCCGCCCTTGAGGGACAGCGCCAGGCCGTCGCCGCGGGGGGCGATGGATGCGGCCTCGTCCTCCAGCCGCAGGTCCAGGTCGCGGTCCATCCGTTCGGTGATGAAGCGGCGAAGATCCTCGTCGAAGCCCCGCAGCAGCAGGTCGCGGCGGTAGACGAGCGTGGTGCGGATGCCCAGTCGGGCGAAGATGCTCGCGAACTCCGCCGCGATGTAGCCCCCGCCCAGGACGGCGACGGAGCGGGGCCGCTCATCCCACTCGAACACCTCGTTGGAGGTGACGGCGAGGCCGCTGCCCTCGAAATCCGGCACCCGGGGCCAGCCGCCCACGGCCAGCAGGATATGGCGGGCCGTCACCCTGCGCCCGTCCACCTCCACCGTGCGGGGCCCGGCCAGCCGGGCGCGGCCCTTGAAGACCGCGACTCTGTTTTTCTTGAGTATCGAATAATAAACAGCTTCCAGTCTGTTGATTTCTTTGTCCTTGTTTGTTTTCAAGACGCGCCAGTCGAAATCCGGTTCCGGGCAGCGCCAGCCGAACCCCCGGCTGTCCTCGAACTCGTCGCGGCAGTGGGCGGCGTAGCTGTACAGCTTCTTGGGAACGCAGCCGACATTGACGCAGGTGCCGCCGAAGCGCCGCTCCTCGGCCACCGCGACGCGGGCGCCGAGGCTGGCGGCGACGCGGCAGGCGCGGACTCCGCCGGAGCCTGCGCCGATCACGAACAGGTCGAAGTCGAAATCGTCCATCGCGCTCCCCTTCCAACGGCGTCGCTACGGTCCGGCCGCTGGCCCCTCTGCCATAGTATGGGGCCTTGCATGCGAAAGTCGCAACACCCCCGCCGCAGGCCCCGTGTACCGCCGCTTCCGTACGATTCGCGGTGTTATCACCCCCCCACCCCCCACCCCCC
>CAYSVD010000161.1:0-7087 GCA_964434395.1 uncultured Pseudohongiella sp. | reverse complement strand
GTACCGGCGCCGCCAGTCCCGCCGCCGCTGGCGCCGCCGGTACCGGCGCCGGGCATCTGGTCGCCGGGCATCTGGTCGCCGGGCATCTGGTCGCCGGGCATCTGGTCGCCGGGCATCTGGTCGCCGGGCATCTGGTCGCCGGGCATCTGGTCGTCCAGCGCGTTGATCGCCGCCTGCACGGTGGCATCGTCATCGGTCACAGGAACCAGCATCTCGCGCAACTCGGCGGCCGAGCCGTCCAGCTTCCGCACCACCGAATGCTCCGCCGCCACCTCGCTCCTGTTGAGGAACGCGTCGGCGAAACCGGCGAAGTCCCCCGACACGCCGGGGCCGCCCAGATAACCCTGCGCCAGCAGCACCAGGTCGGCGGGCGCGCCGCCGGCATCGAGGTGGGAGACCACGGCATTCCGGCCGATCGTCAGCAGGTCCGCATCCGCCCCGGGAAGCAGGTTCTCCAGCCAGGCATCCGCGAACTCGGCCGGGGTCTGGGACGACGGGTACAGCGATTCCCAGCGCTCGTCCTCGACCAGGGTCTCGGCCGCATCCCGCAGGGTTCCTCCATTGTCGACGGCCGCATCCAGGTCCGCCATCAGGGAGGCGCCCGGCGCGGCGCCGTACGCCGCGACGGCCAGCTGGACGATGTCCTCGGCGGTCTCGCCGGCGGTCAGCTCCTCCATCGCCGTCCCGCTCCGCTCAAGGAAGGCGCGGGCGGCATCGGCGAAGGCCTCCGGAACCGCGGGGCCGCTGAGAAATTCCTGCGCCGCCAGCACCAGGCCAGCGGGCGCGCCGCCAGCGTCGAGAAGGGGAACCACGACATTCCTGCCGACCGCCAGCAGGTCCGCGTCCGCCCCGGGCAACAGGCGCCCCAGCCATGCGTCCGAAAACTCGGCCGGGGTCTGGGACGACGGGTACAACTCGTCCCAGCGCTCGTCCCCGACCAGCGCCTCGGCCACGTCCAGCAGGGAGCCGCCGCCGTCGACGACCGCCTCCAGTTCCCGCATCAGGGCGGCGTCCGGCGCGGCGTCGAACGCCGCGACGGTCAACTGAACGATGTCCTCTCTGGTTTCACCGTCTGCCATCTGCAAGTCCCGTCGATTCCGCCCGGCGGCCCGGCGTCTCCCTCCCGCCGCCGTGCATGGCGCCCCGCGCTTCTTCCGCCGCAACGGCGGGGTTTTTGAGACTCTCGCTCAAAGATCCCGCTCCATCGTCAGCCGGATGCCCTCGCTGGTGTACACCAGCACGTTCAGAGACGGCACCGCGTAGGCGAAATACACGTCGACGGCCAGCGCGCTGACGTCCATGGCGTCGAGGACGAGGCCGTCGAAAGCCGTCAACTCTTCGGTGGCCTTCAAAGGCCGCGGGGCGGAGGCGCTTTCCAGGGTGTCGGGACCGATGGATGTCCGGTGCCGCCACGCCCCGTCGCTGCCCCGGACGTACACTCCCGGCGGGGAGTGGTACTCCCCTTTGCTGTCCCGGAGATAGACGGGCGCCATGATGATGTAGGTCTCCCCCGTCTCGCCCTGATGCACGGCGGGGATTTCGACGGTCACGCCGAGATCGATGCCGTCGCCGGGCGAGAACGTGCTGACGGGAGCGTGGGGGTTCCCGGTGCGGGTGGCCGCGCCGTACATGGCGGCGCCGGCGGAGACGTCGCCGGCCAGCGCCAGAGGCCAGGAACGCCGCGCCGCCGCCGGCGGCGCGACGATTTCCGCGGGCGACGTCTGCTTCTTGCCCAGCGCGGCGATCTGATAGCGCATGTGATTGAGGGCGAACACCGAGTCCGCGCCCTCCTCCGCATTGTCGCGTGACACGCCGCAGGGTACTCCCTCGCATTGGAGGTCCGGATTGGAAAACATCAGGAGGTTCGTAGTGTTGTAGAAGTTCCAGCCCATGATGGTCTTGAACACGCCATGGGCGCCGTGGCCGCGCGCCCAGGGAAAGGCGCCATAGTTTCGTATTGTATCGTTGCGGTCGTGAGCCAGCCCGAGGTTGTGGCCGAGCTCGTGAGCGAAGATCAGCGTATGACTTTTTTCGGGACATTCGGCTTCGACCGCCGATATGGGAATGAGGCGCGATGCCGTGACGTTCGCATCATTCGCGCTAAGGGTTGCCAGCCCGCATATCTTCGCGACAAATAAACCCTCCACATCGTTGTGATCGTGCAGGACGACGATGTCGGCGCCGACGGCATCCACCATCGCCCCCAGTTCCCGGTCCGCCTTGTCGTTGCCGCTGTTGCCGTTCAAGGCGTTTCTGACCCATCTCATGGCGTCGGCCAAGGCCGAGAGCGGATGTCCATGGTCGATCTGTCCATGGTCGATCTGGCGATAGCCCGCCGGTCGGAAGACGATGGCCGCGCCGCTGGCGGCGTAGGCGGCGTTGACCTTTTCCACGCTCCAGTTGAGCCAGGTTTCCGGGCGGTGGCCGGTGCCGCTGACAAAGACGCTCCGCATCGCGAACCGGGGCGTATACAGGAGCGCTAGATCGATCTCGACCGCCGCTTGCGGGTCGACGACGGAAAGCGGATCGGAAGGGTCGGTGCCGACGATGCGCTCGTTGAAGTCGGACAACCCGTCGCCGTCGGAATCGAGCAGGCTCGCATATCCGGGGTCCGTGGAGAGGGGAGCGTTCCGGACAGCGGTTCCGGCGCCGGCGGCGGGGTGTTCCGGCAACACGATGTCGTCGCTTAGGTCGATGGGGGCATCCTTGATGGGTGCCGACAGCCAGGCGACGTATTCTTCCGCCGCCTGCCGGTTTCCGCTGATGCTGAACTCGCCCCAGGGGCTACGGATGGTTCCCAGCACGGACCGCCGGTTGTGGACCAACACCAGATGGCGGACGGTTCCCTGATCCTCGTGGATGCCGCGCCAGCCGATGTCGCCGTTGATGAAGGCGGTGGACGACTCCAACGTGTACCTGATGCTCCGGCCAGGCAACGGCTCCAACCGGACCACGTCGCCGATCGCGAGCGACGCGAGCGTGTCCCGGTCGATGGCGACCGCGCGCCCGCCGCCGTCCGGCGCGGACCGGATCTGCGCGAGCGGGCGCAACAGGTCGATCTCGGCGGCCGCGGCGCCGCCCGCGAGCGCCGCAAGAAGAAGCGGCCACAAGGCTATGCGCAATATCCGTCTCATCTCCAAGGAACCCCTGATCAAGTCCCCCTGTCGAATTTCGCTGAAACGCGCCGCCTGTTTCGCGCCAAGCATGTCGCCCGTTTCGCGCCCAGCGCGCCATTTTTCGGAGCCGGCGACGCAGGGATGTGTTCTACTCCGACACCTCCCTTTTTGTCAATTCCAAGTCCGAGTTCTGTCCGAGTTCCAAGTCCAAATTCCAAGCGGCCCGAACGGCGAGCAGAGCGTCTCGGTGATGGGGGGTGCGCTGGGGCGCGAGGAGCCGCTCCGTCTGGGCGGGGAGGCGGAGCGGCCCGCCGGCGAGCAGGCGAGATCCCGGAGCGGACCCGCGGCGGCGCCGTGCTGATCGCCGGCCGCTTGGCGGCGATGGACGGAGGAGGCCCGTCGGCCGGCCGGATGGGCCCGTCAGCGGGGCACCGAGCGGTCCCAGCCGAGCGCTTGGTGCTTGTCCAGGATGCGCAGCATCTCGCCGATCGGCGTCGCCCGCAGCTCCCCCCGGGCGCTGGAGACGGTGGTGGCCCTGAAGATGGCGTTGTAGATGGCCTCCTCCGTCGCCTCCACGGCGGCGGCGAACAGCGGCGACATCGCGCCATGGCTCAGCATCTCGGCCGGGACCGGCCCGTCGCTCTCCCGCGGCCGCCGCATCGCCGGGTGCGTCGAGAAGGCGATGACGTAGTCCCCCGAGCCGTTGCCGGCGAAGGATCCGGTGCGGGCCAGCCCCATGATCGGCCGCATCGCCAGCCGCTCCAGCGCGCGGGAGTCCAGCGGGGCGTCGGTGGCCGCCACCAGCATGATCGAGCCGTCCTCCCGGTCGCCGGTCCGCAGGAGCTGCGAACGGTACGCGTAGGTGCCCAGCTCGCGGCCCACCGGCGCGCCGTTGATGGTCATCATGCCGCCGTAGTTGGTCTGCGCCAGCACGCCCACCGTCCAGCCGCCGAGGGACTCCGGCAGGATCCGGGAGCTGGTGCCGATGCCGCCCTTCCAGCCGAAGGCCTGGGTGCCGGTGCCGGCGCCCACGCTGCCCTCGGCCACCGGCCCGGAGGCGGCGCCGTCCAGCGCCTCGAACACCTCCTCGCGCCCGATCGGATCGGCCCACATGTCGTTGACCCGCGCGTCGTTGGTCTCGCCCACCACGGGATTGATGGTGTGCTCGCCCATGCCCGGCTGCAGGTACATCCAGTCCTTGAGGGCGTTGGAGGCGCTCCACACGCACAGGGTGCAGGTCAGCAGGATGGGCGTCTCGATCTCGCCCAGCTCCCGCACCTGGGTCACTCCCGTGATCTTGCCGTAGCCGTTGCCGACGTGGATCGCCGCCGGCACCGGATGCGTGTACAGGTTGCCGGGCGCCGGCACCACGGCGGTGACGCCGGTGCGGATGTCGTCGCCGCGGATCACGGTGGCGTGGCCCACCCTCACGCCGGCCACGTCGGTGATGGCGTTGTGCCGGCCCGGCGGGAAGACGCCGACGATCACGCCCGCCTCGCGGGCCCGGGGGCGGTCGTTGTCCGGCTGCCGGGCCTCGGCGGGCGGGACGAGCCCGCCGAGGCACAGCAGGGCGGCGAGGGCGCGCGCGCCGCTCACGGCCGCCGCTCCAGGCGGTTGATGAAGACCTCCCCCTCCTTCATCACGAAGTCGACCCGCTCCAGCGCGCGGATGTCCTCGAGCGGGTCGCCCCGCACCGCGATCAGGTCGGCGAAGGCGCCCTCCGACAGCTCGCCCGCCCGGCCCTCCAGGCCCAGCAGGGCGGCCGCCCTGACGGTGGCGGCCCGCACCGCCTCCATCGGCGTCATGCCGAACTCCACCATCTTCGCGAACTGGCGGGCGTTGAGGCCGTGGGGGAAGACGCCGGCGTCGGTGCCGAACACGATGTCGGCGCCCGCGGCGTGGGCGCGGCGGAAGCTCTCGCGTTGCCGGCGCCCCACCTCCCGCTCCTTGGCCAGGGACTCCTCCAGCATGCCCGCCTCCTCGCCGGCGCCCAGGATGTGGTCGGACACGTAGATGTCCATCACCAGCGCGGTGCCGTGCTCCAGCGCCAGCCGGATCGCCTCGTCGTCCAGCAGGCTGGCGTGCTCGACGGAGTCCACGCCGGCCCGGATGGCGGCCTTGACGCCGGCGGCGCCGTGGCCGTGGGCCGCCACCTTGAGCCCCAGCGCGTGGGCCTCGTCGACGATGGCCTCCATCTCCTCGAGGGTGAACTGCTGCGCGCCGGGATCGGTGTTGCGCGACATCACCCCGCCGGTGCTGCAGAACTTGATGAGGTCGGCGGTGTACTTGGCGTTCTCCCTGACCCGCCGGCGCACGGCCCAGGGGCCGTCGGCGACCCCCTCGGCGGCGTGCCGGTAGTCCGGCGGCAGCAGGTTGTTGTCGCAGTGCCCGCCGGTGATGCCGAGCGCCGGGCCCGAGACCAGCATGCGCGGGCCGGCCGCCTCGCCGTCGTTGATGGCGTCCCGCACCGCCACGTCGCCGAAGCCGTTCGCGCCGACGTTGCGCACGGTGGTGAATCCGGCCGCCAGGGTCAGGCCCGCTGCGTGGACGGCGTAGACGGCGCCGCGCATGGACGAGCGGGCCAGCGAGTCGTAGCCGTTGATCGACGCGTCGCTGGTCAGGTGCACGTGGGCGTCGATCAGCCCCGGCAGCACGGTGGCGTCGGACAGGTCCACCTCGACCGCGCCGCCGGGGATGCGGACGCGCCCGGCGTCCCCGACCGCCTCGATGGTCCGGCCCCGGACGACGATGACCTGGTCGCTCAGCAGGCGGCCGCCGACCACGTCCAGCAGCCGGCCAGCGCGCACGACGGTCGCCGGCTCCTCTTGCGCCGCGCCGGGGCCGGCGAGGATGAGCGGCAGCGCGCAGCAAAGCGGTCGGAGCAGGCGATGCATGGAAGTCTCCCTTGAAATGTCGTCGCGCCGGGGATTCGGGGACGGACGGCGATGGGGCGGATGGTAATGGGTTGCGGCGGGGGTGACAAACGTGCGGGCCGCGCGGTCCGTGCGTGTCGGGCCGCACACAGGCCGTGCCGGTCAGAGCACGCCGCGCCGGGAATCCAGGTAGGCGATGCCGTAGGTCAATCCGGAGATCGTCTTGATCTGGTCGAGCGGACGGCCCCCGAGCGCCAGGTTCTCGTTGCGCAGCCACGAGCGCGCCGTCCGATCGTCGCCGCCCGTGATCGTGTCGAGCGAGCGGAACAGCCGGACGAACAGGACGCCCAGTTCGAACTGCTTGGAACCCTCCTTGAGGCGGCGCTCGCTTGCGCGCATCCGGGAGACGGTCGTCTCCGACACGCCCAGAACGGCGGCGAGCTCCGCATCGGAAAGGTCGAGCAGCCTCGCCGCGCGCGTCACGGCCGTGGTCACGACCCGCTCGCGCTTCCGGGCATCGGCCGCGGGATCCTCCGGCATGGCGGCGCCATCTTCGCGGGGAAACTCTGCGGGATTCTTCAAAACTTCCCTCCGGTCATCAAGACTAAACAGGTTGCCATATCGACCGGTTTGATGGGGCGCTTCCGGTCCGCATGCAAGCAGGTCAATACATCTTCGCGCCAACACCTAGCCTCTTGTAGCGGTGGGTCCGCGATCGACGTGAAGCGGTCATAAAAAAAGCGATCACAACCGCGGCTTAGATGGCTGGATAAGTGTAAACAAAATGATCTGCTTTTTCAATTTCCGATGCATCCCATCAGCATCGGGCGATCGCCTCGTTCAAGACGGCGTTGATTTGACCCTCAATCTTACGCGATTCAAAGGAACTCCTCCCATCATGTTGAAGGTTGACACTGTGCAACTCTAGTCTAAGTGAGGTGTATTTAGCTCGCAAGATAAGGAACCTCTGATTAAGTCTCAAGTTCTTCCAATTCCGGCCGACATATCACGGTGACAGGCTGGCGACAGCCAAAACCCACCTTTTTGGGAGGACACACCATGGAACAGTACACTTTTGCCGATGCCGAGTTCGACAAC
>CAYSVD010000160.1:0-10891 GCA_964434395.1 uncultured Pseudohongiella sp. | reverse complement strand
CCTCCAAGGTCCGCTGCAGCAGGGCGCTGCTTCGGGTCTCGAGGTAGCCCACCTCGGCCCATTCCCAAATCTGCCGGGCCAGCCCGGCGGTCTGCTCGTAGCGGCTGTCGACGAAGCGGGTGATCTCGCCCTCGGAGGCCGCCTGGACGGCGCCCCACAGCGGCAACAGCGCCAGTATCGGTGTCCAGCGAAATTTCATGGCATGGCTCCTTGCGCGCGGACTTGCGCGGACGGAAAACTGCACCAAAGCGCGCGCGCCGTCAAGACTGACTGGCTGACTGGCTGACTGACCGGCCCGACACGGGTCGCGCCCGCGTACGCCCGCGCAGCGCCCGCGCAGCGCCCGCGCACGCCCGCGCAGTTGTTCGCCATCCCCCGCTCCATGCTTTACCATCGCCGCCGGCGGCCGCCCGGACCGCCCGGAGAAAAACCATGAAAGGATCGACCCTCGCCGCATCCGCCCTGGCGCTGTGCGCGCTGTGCCTGCTCCCCGCCGGCGCCGCGGCGGCCGAATACCAGGTCGGGCAGGCCTACACCGACCGGATGGAGGCCATCCTCGCGCACCCGCGGGTGCGGGCGGCCTTCGACCGCATCGTCGCGCTGGAGCCGCGCAGCCACGCCGACCTGATCGAGCTGACCGAAATCCCCGCCCCGCCCTTCGGCGAGGAGCGGCGCGCGGCGCGCTACGCCGAGCTGCTGCGCGAGGCGGGCCTGGACGACGTGCGCATCGACGGCGCCGGCAACGCCGTCGGCCGCCGGCCGGGGCGCTCCGGCGAGCGGACCGTCGCCTACGCCGCCCATCTCGACACCGTGTTCCCCGCCGGGACCGACGTCACCGTGCGCATCGACGAGAACGGCCGCATGCGCGCACCGGGCATCGGCGACAACAGCCGGGGGCTGGTGACGGTGCTGGCGGCGTTGCGCGCCATGGAGAGCGCCGGCATCGAGACCGAGGCGGACATCCTGTTCATCGGCAACGTCGGCGAGGAGGGGCTGGGGGACCTGCGGGGCATGAAGCACCTGTTCCGGGAGGGCGCGGAGCCCATCCACGCCCTGATCGCGGTGGACGGCGGGCGCTCCAGCCGCATCGTGTTCGGGGGCGTGGGCTCCCACCGCTACCGGGTCAGCTTCCGCGGGCCGGGCGGCCACTCCTGGGGCGCCTTCGGCATGGCCAACCCGCACCACGCCATCGGCCGCGCCGTCGCCCTGTTCGACCGCGCCGCCCTGCCCCTCACCCGGGAGGGACCGAAGACCACCTACAACGTCGGGCGCATGGGGGGCGGCACCTCCATCAACTCCATCCCCTTCGAGTCGTGGATGGAGGTGGACATGCGCTCCGGCAGCCAGGACAAGCTGGACGAGATCGATGCGGCCTTCCAGGCCGCCATGCTCACGGCGCTGCAGCAGGAGAACGCCGAGCGGGAGGAGGGCCCGCCGCTGACCGTGGACATCGAGCGCGTGGGCACCCGTCCCGCCGCCGCGGGGGACGCGGACCGCCCGCTCGTGCAGCGCGCGCTGGCGGCCACGCTGGCCTTCGGCATCGCCCCGGAGCTGACCGCCTCCTCGACCGACGCCAACCTGCCCCTCTCGCTGGGGGTGCCGGCCGTCACCATGAGCCGGGGCGGGATCGGCGGCGACGCCCACTCCCCCGACGAGTGGTGGGAGAACGCGGACGGGCACGTCGGCATGCAGATCGGCCTCGCGACCCTGCTGGCCGAGGCGGGGCTGGCGGACTGATCCCGCTCACTCCCCCCTGAGGTGCCGGTCCAGCCATCTGTTCATCTCCCACAGCGTGTGCATCACCGACTCCCGGGCCCGGTAGCCGTGGGACTCGTGGGGCAGCATGACCAGCCGCGCCTTCGCGCCGTGGCCCTTCAGGGCGCTGTAGAACCGCCGGCTCTGCAACGGGAAGGTGCCTGAGTTGTTGTCCGCCTCCCCGTGGATCAGCAGGATGGGCTCGTCCACCCGGTCGGCGTGCATGAACGGCGACATGCCGAAGTACACCTCGGGCGCCTCCCAGAAGGTGCGCTCCTCGGCCTGGAAGCCGAAGGGGGTGAGGGTCCGGTTGTAGGCGCCGCTGCGGGCCAGGCCCGCAGCGAACAGGTCCGAGTGGGCCAGCAGGTTGGCCGCCATGAAGGCCCCGTAGGAGTGCCCGCCGATGGCGATGCGGCCCCGCTCGGCCACGCCCCGGCGCACCGCCTCGTCCACCGCCGCCGCCGCGCTCGCCACCAACTGCTCCACGTAGCCGTCGTTCGGCTCGGCCTCGCCCTCGCCCACGATCGGCATGGTCGGCCCGTCGAACACCGCGTAGCCGGCGGCCAGGAACGGCAGCGGCCCGTTGGCGCCGATGGCGTTGAAGCGCCAGGGCGAGCCGCGCATCTGCCCGGCCGAGTCCGCGTCCTTGTACTCGCGCGGGTAGGCCCACATCAGCATGGGGAACGGCCCGTCCTCGGGCCGCTCGCCCGGCGGCAGGTACAGGGTCGCCGTCAGCGCCACGCCGTCGCCGCGCCGGTAGCGCACCACCTCCTTGTGCACACCGCGCATGTGGGGATAGGGATGGGGGAAGTCCGTCAGCGGCGTCAGCGTCCCGTCCGCCAGCTCCAGCCGGTGGTAGTTGGGCGGTTCGGCGGGGGACTCGCGGCGGAGCAGCAGCGAGCGCCGGCCGGGATCCAGGAAGGCGACGAATTCGGCGTAGGCCGGCGCCTCCGAGCGCCACAGCCGCTCGACGCCGCCGGAACGCAGGTCCAGCCGGTCCAAAAAGGGCCGGTCCCCTTCCGGCGACGCGCCCCGCCCGGCCAGGTAGACGGCGCCGCCGTCCAGCAACAGCGCGCGCCGGCCCGCCGCGTTGCGCTCGGAGACCGGCGCGCCCGGATCGCCGTAGCGGTCCTCGCTGGAGCGGTCGAACAGCAACCGCTGCTCGCCGCTGCGGTCGGGCGCCACCAGCCAGGTGCGGGCCCGGCGGTCGCGCCACCAGAACTCGTCCACCAGCGCCGCGCCGCCGTCGCCCCAGTGGACGCCGGCGTAGCGCAGGCCGAGCCGCACCAGCTCCGACGGCTCGCCGTCGAAGGGCGCCTCCAGCAGGTACAGGACGTCGCGCACTTCGGCCTCCCGCCGCGGGTCGCCCCCGTCGCGGGCCTCGACCCAGTGCAGGGCGGCCGGAGCGTCCGCGCGCCAGCCCATCGAGCGGGGGCCGACCGGCGCCGCGCCGCGGCCGATAGGCACCTCCTCGGCCAGCGGCAACCGAGCGATCAGCCGGACGCCGCCGTCCTCGAGATCCCGCGCCTCGTAGCGGCGCGGAAAGCGGTAGTGGGGCACCAAGTAGGAAAAGGGCCGCTCGATGGTCTCGACCAACGCGTAGCGGCCGTCCGGCGAGACCTCGGCGCGGCGCACCAGGTCCGGCCCGCCCAGCTCTTCCGTCCGGCCGGACAGGTCGGCGACCAGCAGCCGCGACCGGGCGAAGTGCTCGAACAGGGCCTCGTCGTGGACGTCGGCCAGCAGGTCCTGGTAGGTGCGCGCCGCCGCCGGGCGCCCGGTCGACTCCTGCAGCACCGGACCGGCCGGCGCCGGCGGGCGGGCCGGCGGGGCGCCCCGGCCGGATGGGACGGCGCGGACCAGCAGCCGGCGGCCGTCCGCGAACCAATCGAAGGGCGCTCCGAACACTCCATTGAGCTTCGGTTCGATCAACCGCCGCGCCTCGGCCCGGACGGCGTCGGCCACCCACAGCTCGAGGCCGTCGGCCGTCTCCAGCGAAAACGCGAAACGGGCGCCGTCCGGCGACCACCGCACCGAACGGATGCGGGCGTCCGGCGGCAGGCCGGCGACCGGCCGGGAGCGGCCGTCGGCCAGGCTCTTGAGGGTCAGGCTGTCGTAGTGGGCGGCGCGGCTGCGGCCGGTGACGGCCGGATCGATGCGCAGGCCCGCCAGGCGCAGTTCCGGCCGGGCCAGCTCGTCGATGAACGGCAACGCCGGACGCCCCAGCAGCAGCAGCCGGTTCCGGCGCGGGTCGACCGACACCTGCGGCGTCGGCTCGGCATCGACGATGTCGGCGATGTCCGGCGGCGGCAGGCGGTAGCCCTGGCCAGCGGCCCCGCCGGACAGGACGGGCATCGAACACAGCAGGGCGAGCGGCAACAAACGGGTCGTGGCGCGCATGGCGGCGGCTCCTCAAGTCGGCGGCGGAAACGCCCCGCCGGCCCCGGCCCGGCTCAAGGCAGGGTCCGGTCCATGGCCAGCAGGGTCCTCAACAGCACGTCGGCGCCGCGGACGATGTCGTCCGGGGCGGTGAACTCCTCCGGGGCGTGGCTGACGCCCGCCCGGCTCGGCACGAAGATCATGCCGATGGGGCCGATCGGCGCCAGGCTCTGGGCGTCGTGGCCGGCGCCGCTCGGCATGCGCATGAAATCGAGGCCCAGCTCCCCGGCGGCCGCCTCGATCAGGCCGATGATGACGGGATCGGACACGGCGGCGGGCGACTCGTAAAAGCGCTCGAAGCGGAACGTCACGCCGGTCTCCTCGCCGACCGCGGCGGCGGCGGCGGCGACCGCCGCGAACAGGCGGTCGATCTTCGTCATGTCCAGGTCGCGGATCTCCAGACTGAACACCGCCTCGCCGGGGATCACGTTCGGCGCGCCCGGCGAGGCCTCGATCCGCCCGACCGTGCCGACCTGGGCGCCCGGCTCCGAACCGATCAGGCGCGGGACGTCCGCGACCAGCCGGGCGGCGGCCGCCAGCGCGTCGCGGCGGACGGCCATGGGGGTGGTGCCGGCGTGGTTGGCGGAGCCGGAGACCGTGACGTTCCAGCGCCGGATGCCGACGATGCCCTCCACCACGCCGATGGGCGTTCCCGCGCGCTCCAGCGCGGCCCCCTGCTCCACATGCAGCTCGAGGTAGCCGGCGATCGCCCCGGGCGCCCGCCGGACCTCGTCCAGCCGTTCGGGATCCCCGCCCAGGAAGCGGATGCCCTCCCCGATGGACCGCGGACCCAGGCTCGGCAGGGCGAATTCCGACGGGTCCACCGAGCCGTTGACGGCGCGGCTGCCGGTCTTGCCGCCCTCCTCGTTGCTCCACACCACCACCTCCAGCGGGCGGCGGAGCCGGCGGCCGGACTCCGCCAGCGAGCGGGCGGCCTCGACGGCCGCCACGACGCCCACCACCCCGTCGTAGTGGCCGCCGTTCGGCACCGCGTCGATGTGGGAGCCGGTCACCAGCGGCGCCCGATCCGGCTCCGCGCCATCGAGGACGCCGATCAGGTTGCCCGCGGCGTCGATGCGCGGGTTCATGCCGGCCTCCCCCATCAGCCCGGCCACATGGCGCAGCGCCTCGCGGTTCGCTTCGGTGAAGGCCGTCCGGGTCGAGCCGCCGCCGGGCGCGCCGCCGTAGCCCCGCATCGCGTCCATGGCGCGGAGGAGCCGCTCGCCGTCGACGGCCGGCGGCGCCTGGGCGAAGGCCGCCTGCGCGGCGAGCGCCGCCAGCCACGCGCAACGCGCCCGAAGGCCCGGGAGCCGCCTGATCCTCATGTTCCTCCACCCCTTCGCGGACGGCCGCATGATAAACCACCCGGCGCGGCGCGATCAGTCCGAGTCCGGGTCCGAGTCCGGGTCAGCCCGTCGCACGGGCCACCCGGTTGTCGGCCTGTATTTCAAGAGGTCCGTGCCTAGACAGCATATACGGAACCGATCCCTCGAGGGAGAACGGATAGATCAGCGGGCAGGATCTGATGCGGTTCACGGGAATGGCGCGGCCCAAGCCCCGTACGCAGGCTTCCGCCAGCCACGCGGCGGCAGGTGTGGGTTCGAGGGCGAGCGGGGACCGCCGGACGAAGCGGTGCTCCCTGCCCGTCCTGGTGAAGCCGCCCCAATTCTCCTGGGTCTGCAGGACCAGGTTCGTCGCCCGGTGCGTCAGGTCGCCATCCCCGAACTTCTCGGCCATCCTCCGGTGCACCTCGGCGGAGGTGCAGTCGCCGTGCAGGGCCGTAAGACGGCCGACTATCTCCGCCGCTTTTGCGAAAAACGGGTATGCGACGAGGGCCATGCCCCAAGTCAGGACCGATGCCGGCGTGTCCGGCGCTTCCCGGTAGATCAGCGCCCCGCGCTCGGAAAAATCGATCAGGTCCGGACGCGGCTCCAGCCAGAGGCGCTTGAGGACCGTCCAAGTCTTCCTTCTGGCCGCTTGGCCGGGCAGCGCGAGATCCAGCATCTCGGCCAACCGGTCCTCCATGGAAACGGCGCCCGCCCTCGCCTGCAACGCGGCGGCGGCCCATTCCAACCTGATGAAGCGGTCGAAACCGACCCGCGGCGCTTCCGTATTCATGCTTTCCTCCGCATCGGCGAAAAAATCACAAACGGGACAATGACCTCCTCTACGGAAATCCCGCCATGGGCGACAATCCGTTCTCCCTTGGGAACGAACGCCCCCCGGCCGCCAGCATACAACGGCAGATAATCCGCCGGAAGGCCGGGAAGGTCAAATCTGAAGGATTCGTCGACTTTCTCGGAAGCCGCATCCGCCAGAGCGCCGCTACGATACACCCGCACACGCTCGCCCCTAAGCTCAGGTACCACTCCCTGACTGACTCGACCAACCCCCTCCACCTCGATGTTCCCATGGTCTGCGGTAAGGTATATCCGGTATTCATGTTCGGCAAGCAACGCGAGCAGGTCTTCCACAAAACCGGTTTCGCACCACTTGTCAATCTGGCTGACAATGCCCCGCTTTCCCAGCGTCGCCCCATGCACGATTTCATCGACCATGTCCACCACGATCCCTGCGATCCTGGTTTGCGGACGCGCGATGGCATCCTCCAGGGAAGACAGCTGATCGGTGCGCTTCAGGCCCTTCCGATAGAAAACCTCAGAAGCATGCGCCCCCCTCTCCTCCCAGAAATTCCTCCAAAGGCGCTCCTCTCTGTCCGTCTTATCAATGCTGTCGTGGAATTCGCGTGGTTTGAGACCGGAAAACAGAGCCTGCCGAGAAACCGAGGTGAGCGATGGTACCCACGCAAAACAGGCGTTCTCTTCCATGACTAGGTGCGGCGCGCGGTTTGCGAGGTGCTCGCGTATCTGGATCCATTGATCCATCGCCAAGCCGTCAAAGACAAGCAGGGCGACCCGTCCCCTTCCGTCGGAGCGGTTCATCGCTAGGAACCGCGGCACGTGATGGAGCATCACCGGGCCGTTCGCCACAGGCAAGAATGAAAGATCGGCAAAATTCTTGAAAACCCAGCTCCTGAACCGGTCGTTGACTTCCTGCCGCAACGCGCAAAACCGGCTTTGTGCAAGTGTGATCTGGTTCTGTTTCAAGTTGTGAAATCGGTAAATGACTTCGCCGAGACGGCGCGCAAAGCCAATCCAGTCCCGGTACGAAACGTCTTCGCCAGGCAAGTCGGCGCCGATCTTTTCCACGCCATCGGCGACCTGTCGTCCGGACGCTCCCGCACCATCCCTTAATCCGACTCTGGCCCATTTTGGAATATCGCTTGCGGGAATATCAACGTCGACCGGGTGCAGCATTCCTTCGGTGAACATATTGCCGACAATTCCTCGAATGTCAGGATCTTCAAATGGGACGGACACGGCGTGGTCGGCGCCTGAGTCCGAGACATCGTGGTGTTTAACATGTACATCGTATCGTTTCATAAAAAAGCACCAGGAATCTTGCAGAACACGCAGGACAAAACCTTTCGATGAGAGCAGCCTAACTACAGGCAGATCTCGAAGCTCTGGATTGTCCGACAAGATGCTGGCGACATGGGAGGACAGGACATTCGGCAGGCTGACTTCTCGGTAATGCAGGCGCAGAAGCTCCCGCCAAAAATCTTCCGGCTGGAAGATTAGTCGGCAATCAAGAAAAAATATTCGGGTGAGAATAAAATCTTTTGTCGCGTCATCTCCTAGCGTACGCGGCGCATGATTGCGACATGCGTCAAAAAGCTCGTCGTAATGCTCCGGCCCAATATGTCTGACTACCCCATAGCTTAGCTTAGGAAGCAACTCAGAAAGGCTGAGTTTAACTGCACGACCGTCGCGTATTATATCCCAAGGCAAGATATTTTGATTATTGTCACGCAATTGCACGATCAACGCTTTGGCTGCTCCCTCTTCCGCCCGACCCCACGCCATACGGTAATACTCTTCATACTCCGCTCGAAATAGAATGGAATCTTCGAATGGCACGACATTAAATCCCTGTGCCCGAAGAACCCGGATAATGCGCTCGTCCAGCAAAATGCGGTCCGGATCGTGCGCGATCCAGATGCGAGACAGGTCGACGGGAAATTTCCCCGCAATACGACTAACCCAGACGCTCACAATAGCCTTGTGCTTATTCCTGCAGTGGTTCGATTCTACGGACAATGATTGCCAGGCGGCAACACATTCTCCTAATGTTCTTCTGCCTTAGTCCAAATTACTACGGAACGGCCCGCCTGTTTCCATCTTTGGCTCTCGCCCACCGTCCCGCAGGCACTAACGATCATGGGGCAGGATCAAGACGAGTAAGCGCCTGATCGTACCATAGTAACAGATTTTCGTCCTCGTGCAGCGCTTCTACTGGTATTTTCCCCGCAACCGCGATAATGGTCTCGTAGTCCTGATTGATCCAGGCAAATTTAAAGCCAGCTCGTAACGCTTCCAGCCGAAATTCCTTAAGTCGTGATCCGTTAAAATTTTTATAATTTTCGAACTCTCTCAACAGTGCTCGCTCGCGTTTCAGTTCTAGGTCTATCACTTTGTTTGGGTCCGGCACATACCAGCGATCTTTGGCTTTTCTAATCAAACGTGGGGCGTTCTTTGCTAGCCCTCGCATATCTTTAAAATTGGTGGAAAGATAACTGTGTATCTGGCTTGGCACATCTGCGTCGCCTTCATACCGAAGAAAGTTGCTTTCTAGTAGTGCAAGAAGTTCAGGATGTTTTTCGTACTTTTTCCACCCCGCCCCCAACTGGGCGATAAACGCTGGATGGATATCTGGATAGGTCGATGGTGATTTTTTAAGAAAATCGATCAGCCAGTCGATGGCGGAACGCTCATCGGAAACAAATAATTTCCTTTGCGGTGCTTGTCCGACTCGGGCACGTTTGCGGTCGTACCCAATCACCTGTTCGGGAAGAAATGCCGCGCCGTCACGTTCAGCGTAACGGGTGCGAACTCCTTCCAGGAAGGCTCTTCACCTGGTCGGGTGGAGGGGTTACCATGGAAGAGGCGGCCGGCGGCCGAAGCGACCGAGCGTAGCGAGGGAGCGAGGCCGGCGGCCGACAACTGCCGTTTCGCGGCCTGCCTGGGCCGCTCCGGGGGCCTCGGACAGGTATTCCGGGGGGCTTGAGCAGCCAGTCCGGGGGGGCTGGGAGCGCCCAGTCCGGGGCGCGGCGAGGGAGAACCAGCCATGGACGAAGATCCGCTATGCGTCGATGGTGTCGGCATTGCCGGCCCCCGGCGTCGGCTACTGAATCGAAGCTTGTCCACTTTCAGTCTTCCCTCTTTCCCGTCCCCGCTTTCGGCCCCCCTCGCCCGAAGGGGGGGGCCGAAAGCGGGGACGGGAAACCCGTTCCTGCCGAGGCTCTCCGGTTTTCCGTTGCGCGGCGGCAGGATCCGTACGGGATCGCCGCGCGACCCGTCCGCGTCAAAAAGCGTCGCCCCGCCTTGGGCAGGTGATCCCGAGGCGGGGAAACATTCATCACAGCAGACTAGAAGGAGTCACATTCATGCGCGTCAACCGATTTCTCGCCTTGGTTCTCGGCATCGGCAAGTCCTGGAAGGTGACGGACGTGGAGACGTCCGTTTCAGAAAGAACGGTGGTGATACGGCTTGGGATGAAAGCGAGGGCGAAGCTGAAGTGCCCGACATGCAAGCGCCAGTGCTCGCGTCACGACAAGCGTCAGCGGGAATGGCGGCATCTCGACCTGTTCGGGTTCAAGACCATTCTGGCGGCGGAAGTGCCGCGGGTGAAGTGCGCCGAGCACGGGGTCACCCAGCTGCCCGTGCCGTGGGCGGAGGCCGGCTGCCAGTTCACGGCGCTGTTCGAGGCGGTGGTGCTCACTTGGCTGCAGGAAGCCAGCGTCAACGCCGTGGCGAGGCGGATGGGGATCAGCTGGACAGCGGCGGGCAACATCATGAAGCGGGGGGTGGCGCGGGGAAAGTCACGCCGGAAGAAGCTGGATCTGCGGCGGATCTGCGTTGACGAGACCGCGTTCCGCAAGAGGCACAACTATGTGACGGTGGTGACGGACCAGGACACCGGCCATGTCGTGTACGTTGGCGAGGATCGCAGGACCGAGAGCCTCGACGGCTTCTACCAGGAGCTGACTCCGGAGCAGCGCGCCGGCATCGAGTGCGTGAGCATGGACATGTGGGCTCCGTACATCAAGTCGACCAGGGAGCATGTCCCGGATGCGGACGAGAAGATCGCCTTCGACCGCTTTCACGTCGCGCAGATGATGGGCAAGGCCGTGAACCGGGTGCAGCGCGATGAGAACCGCGAACTGGTGCGGCAGGGCAACAACATCATGGTCGGCACCCGGTTCAGTTGGCTGCGCGATCCAGCCAACATGAACCGGCGCCAGCAGCTCGAGTTCTCGGCGCTCAGAAAGTCCGACCTGCGAACGGCGCGGGCGTGGGCCATGAAAAACATGGCCGGCCACCTGTGGGGCTACGTGCACCGCACCTGGGCCGCCAAGGCCTGGAAACGGCTGATTCGGTGGATGGCCCTCAGCCGCCTCGAACCCATGAAGGCGGTGGCCAAGACCCTGAAGAAGCACCTGTGGGGCATCATCAACGCCATCATCCTGCGCGCCAACAACAGCATGGCGGAAAGCGTGAACAGCCGGATCAAGATGGTGAAGGTCAAGGCGAGGGGGTTCAGGAACAAGGACAACTTCCTCGACGCCATTCTCTTCCAC
>CAYSVD010000159.1:0-8036 GCA_964434395.1 uncultured Pseudohongiella sp. | reverse complement strand
ACTCCTCGCCGAGAAAAGCCGTGCCGGCGCAACCGGTCACTGGGAGATCGGTGAAATCGAGTTCGACCCGCGTTGCGGGGGGGAATTTCCTTCTTTTCATGGTGCACCTCACAGGTGAAAATGACTGAGATGCATGGTTTTTCGGTAAGATTCTGAAAAACTTTAGCTTTTGATCGGTTTTTCCTCAAAAAACCGCCTCTTAACCGGGAGTCAGGGTGGATAGTCTGGATAGTCTGGATAGTCTTCGTGGCCGGTCTTGGACGGTCTCTGAGATAGGCGGTCTCCCGGCCGTCTCCCTGTGACAGCCTCCCGGTCGCGCCGGGCCAAGACTCCTCGCTCGACGCCTCGACGCCTCGACTCGACGCCTCGACTGATTGCACGGAGGCGCGCGATCGTCTACCATCCGCCTCCTTGTCCGGGCCGGATGGCCCGGGCGTGTCGAGAGCATCGGTTCCGCCGCCATGAAGCGCACCTACCAGCCCAGCGTGTTGAAGCGCGCCCGCGACCACGGCTTCCGAGCCCGCATGGCCACCCGGGGCGGCCGCAAGGTTCTGAAGCGGCGCCGCGCCAAGGGCCGTTCGCGGCTGTCCTCCTGACCGCCGGCCCGCGCCGCGGCGTGCGTGGAGGCCCCCGGCCATGGCGGACCAAGGCCTTCCCCGCTCGGCCCGGTTGCTGAGCGCCGGCGATTTCCGCCGGGTCTTCGCCCGCCCCCTGTTTTCCGTGTCCTGCCGCCACTTCCTGATGCTCGCCGCCGCCAACGAGGGAAAGGGAGCGCGGCTGGGCCTGGCCGTCGCCAAGCGCCACATCGCCGCCGCCGCCGGCCGCAACCGGATCAAGCGGCTGGCGCGCGAGGGCTTCCGGCGGCGGCGGGAGCGGTTGCCGAGCCTGGACTTGGTGGTGCAGGCGCGGGCGGGCGCCGGGGAGCTTGCGAACCGCGATATAATGATGCGGCTGGAGTCCCTGTTCGCCGACCTCGGCAGGCGCCACGCGAAGCGGTCCGCCCCATCCGAGTCCCGAAAGCCCCGCCCATGATGTCGAGCAAGCCGCTGATCGCGCTGATCGCCCTGTACCAGCTGAGCCTGGGGGCGCTGACCGGCCCCCGGTGCCGCTTCCACCCCACCTGCTCCGAGTACGCGAAGGAGGCCCTGCGCCGCCACGGCGCGCTGCGCGGCGCCGCGCTGGGTCTCGCCCGGCTCGCCCGGTGCCATCCCTGGCATGCGGGGGGGAACGACCCCGTGCCCGCCGCCCCGGGCGAGGCGGATGCGTAACGCCATGGACTGGACCCGCTTCGCCCTGTACACCGCGCTGGCGGTCATCACCTACCTGCTGCTGCTGGCGTGGCAGGAGGACTATCCGCCGACGGTCGACAGCGGCCCGGAAGGAGCCGCGCCGGCGACGGACGCCCCGGCCGCGCCGCGGACCGACATTCCCTCCGACGCGCCGGCGCCGCGGACCGACGCCTCCGATGTCCCGGCCGCGGAGGCCCCGGCCGGCGCCGAGCCGCCCGCGCCGCCGCGGGATCTGGTGCGGGTCCGCACCGACACCCTCGCGCTGGCCATCGATCCGGTGGGCGGCGACATCGTCGAGTTGGCGTTGCCGCGGCATCTCAAGCGGCTGGACGAGCCGGACGACCCCTTCGTCATCCTGGAGTCCGGCGCCGGGCGCGAGTACGCGGCCCAGTCCGGCCTGATCGGCCGGGACGGCATCGACGCCGACGGGCGCGCCGTCTACCGCGCCGCGGCGCGGCGGCACGTTCTGGCGGACGGAGAGGACTCCCTGACGGTGGAGCTCGTCGCCGACGCCGGCGACGGCGCGCGCGTCGTCAAGCGCTTCCGTTTCGCCCGCGGCAGCTACCTGATCGACATCGAGTTCGAGGTGGACAACCGCTCGGAGCGGGACTTCCAGGCCAGCGTCTTCGGCCAGGTCAAGCGCGACGGCTTCGACGACCCCAGCAGCTCCGGCGGTTTCGGCCGCACCTTCCTGGGCTTCGTCACCACCGCGCCGGACGACCCCTACGTCAAGCGGGATCTGGACGACGTGGACGACGGCGCCGAATCCATCGACATGACCGGCGGCTGGATCGGCTTCAGCCAGCACTACTTCGTCTCCGTCTGGATCCCCGACCCGGACGCGGCCAACCGCCTCTTCACCCGCCGCGGCGCCGCCGGCCAGTACTTCGGCGGGTTCACCGGCGAGGCCTTCGCCGTGCCGGCCGGCCGGACCGGCGGCGCGGCCATGCGCTTTTACGCGGGACCGAAGGACCAGTACGCGCTGGGCGAGATCGCGCCCGACCTGAACCTCGTCATCGACTACGGCTTCCTGTGGTTCCTCGCGGCGCCCATCTACTGGGTGCTCTCCCGCATCGACGGCTTCGTGGGCAACTACGGCGTCTCCATCATCCTGCTGACCGTGGTGGTCAAGGCCCTGTTCTACAAGCTGTCCGAGACCCAGTACCGCTCGATGGCGGACATGCGCCGGATGATGCCGAAGATCCAGCGGCTCAAGGACAACTACGGCGACGACCGGGTCAAGCTGCAGGAGGCCACCATGGCGCTGTACCGCAAGGAGAAGGCGAACCCCTTGGGGGGATGCCTGCCGCTGCTGGTGCAGATGCCGGTGTTCATCGCCCTGTACTGGGTGCTGATGGAGAGCGTCGAGCTGCGGCACGCGCCGTTCATGCTTTGGATCGACGACCTGTCGGTGCGGGATCCGTTCTTCGTGCTGCCGTTGCTGATGGGCGCGACCATGTACCTGCAGACCTCCCTGAGCCCCGCCCCGGTCGACCCGATCCAGGCCCGGGTGGTGAAGCTGATGCCGGTGGGAATGACCGTCGTCTTCCTGTGGTTTCCGGCCGGACTGGTGCTGTACTGGCTCACCAACGCGGCGCTGAGCATCGCGCAGCAGTGGTACGTCACCCGCAAGATCGAGGCGGCCCACGCGGCGAAGGGCGCCGCCTGACCGGCCGGAATGCCGCGGGCGGACGCCGACACCATCTGCGCCGTCGCCACGCCGCCGGGCCGCGGCGGCATCGGCATCGTCCGCGTCTCCGGCCCCCGGGCGCGGGAGCTCGGCCGGGCCGTCACCGGCCGCGCGCTGACGCCCCGGCGGGCCCGCCACTGCGACTTCCTCGCGGAGGGCGGGGAGGCCATCGATGCGGGGATCGCGCTGTTCTTCGAGGGTCCGCGCTCCTACACCGGCGAGGACACCTTGGAGCTTCAGGGCCACGGCGGCGCGCAGGTGACCGGGGCCCTGCTGGACCGGGTCCGCGCCCTCGGCGCCCGGCCGGCCCGGCCGGGGGAGTTCAGCGAGCGCGCCTTCCTCAACGGCCGCCTCGACCTGGCGCAGGCCGAGGCGGTGGCGGATCTCATCGACGCCGGCTCGCGCGAGGCGGCGCGGTGCGCGATGCGCACCCTCAAGGGGGAGTTCTCCCGTCAAGTGCGCGGGCTGGCCCGGCGGCTCACCGCCATGCGGGTCGGCCTGGAGGCGTCGATCGATTTCGGCGAGGAGGACATCGACCCGGCCGGCCCGGAGGAGACGCTGGCGGCGCTGGCGGCCGCGGAGGAGCTTCTGGGCGGGATCGTCCGGCGGGCGCGGCAGGGAGCGGTCCTGAAGGAGGGGCTGGACGTGGTCATCGCCGGACGGCCCAACGCCGGCAAGTCCAGCCTGCTCAACGCGCTGGCCGGGGCGGACGCGGCCATCGTCGCCGACGTCCCGGGCACCACCCGGGATCTGCTGCGCGAGGAGCTCGCGCTGGACGGGTTGCCCGTGCATGTGACCGACACGGCCGGCCTGCGCCCGAGCGGCGATGCGGTGGAGGCCGAGGGGGTCCGGCGGGCCGGAAAAGCCGCCGGCGAGGCCGACCGGGTGCTGCTGGTCATCGACGCGGCGGATCCGCCGCCGGACGGGGATCTGCTGGCGCCGCTGGCGGAGGCGCTCGGCGAGGAGGGGACGTCCGCCGAGCGGACCACCCTGGTGTTCAACAAGATCGACCGGCTTCCGGACGCGCGGGCGGGCGCGGAGCGCGTCGTCTGCCGGGGACGGACCTTCGACGCCGTCCGCATCTCGGCGCTCCGGGGCGACGGACTGGAGTCCTTGCGCGAGCACCTCAAGGCCTGCGCCGGCTGGCGCGGAGAGGGGAGCGGCGCGTTCATGGCCCATGGGCGGCAACTGGCCGCCCTGGCCGCGGCCGGGGAAGCCATGACGAGGGCCCGGAGCGAGCTCGCCGGCGAAGCCCGCGCCGAACTGGCGGCCGAGGATCTTCGCGTCGCGCAACGCGAGCTGGGCGCCATCACCGGCGAGGTCACCAGCGACGACCTGCTCGGCGAGATTTTCTCCAGCTTTTGCATAGGGAAATGACAGAAACGCTCGCCGCGCCGGCTTTCCGGCGCGAAGAGGGGGAACAAGGCGGGACAAGGTGGGGACGGTCCGCCGCGGAAACGGCGGTCCGGGACGAATGGGACCGTCCGCCCGCGGCCGTCCCCAGGTTCGCCACCGCTTGGCGGGAATCCGCGCGGGCGCGGAAGACGCGCCGTCCGAAGCCCGCGGCGGGTTTTCAACAGCGAGGCGGCGTCCCTACAATAACCACCAAGCGATACATCATCCTCTTGGGGAGGAGCATGCTTGCGTTTATTGTTGCAGCGGCGAGGCGGTATAATCGCCGCGCTCGAACTTTCGACAGCGGCGGGTCCGCGGCCATGGCGCACGGCAGGGAATACGGCGTGATCGTCGTCGGCGGCGGCCACGCCGGGGCCGAGGCCGCCCTGGCGGCCGCCCGGCAGGGGGTGCCCACCCTGCTGGTCACCCACAGCATCGAGACCTTGGGGCAGATGTCCTGCAACCCGGCCATCGGCGGCATCGGCAAGAGCCACCTGGTGCGGGAGATCGACGCCCTCGGCGGGGCCATGGCGCTCGCCGCGGACCGGGCGGGCATCCACTTCCGGGTGTTGAACGCCAGCAAGGGCCCGGCCGTGCGGGCCACCCGGGCCCAGGCGGACCGGGCGCTGTACCGGGCCGCCGCGCGCCGGTTGCTGGAGGCCGAGGCGAACCTGTCCCTGTTTCAGCAGGCGGTGGACGACCTGATCGTCGAGGGCGGCGCCGTGCGCGGCGTGCGCACCGCCATGGGCCTGGACCTGCTGGCGCGGCGGGTCGTGCTCACCGCCGGCACCTTCCTGGGCGGGAAGATCCACATCGGCCTCGAAAGCGGCCGCGGCGGGCGCGCCGGCGACGCCCCGTCCAACGCGCTGGCGGCGCGGTTGCGGGAGCTGCCGTTCCGCGTCGGGCGCCTGAAGACCGGCACCCCGCCGCGGATCGACGCCCGCACGGTGGACTTCTCCGTCATGGCGGCGCAGCCGGGCGACCGCCCGACGCCGTCGATGTCTTTCCTGGGCGGCCCGGAGGACCATCCGCGGCAACTGGACTGCCACATCACCGAGACCAATCCGCGATGTAACGAGATCATCCGCGGCGCCTTGGACCGCTCGCCCATCCACGCCGGCTCGATCGATGGACCCGGCCCCCGCTACTGCCCGTCCATCGAGGACAAGGTGGTCCGCTTCGCCGACCGTGACGCCCACCGGATCTTCGTCGAGCCGGAGGGCCTCGACAGCGCCGAGCTGTATCCCAACGGCATCTCCACCAGCCTGCCTTTCGACGCGCAGGAGGCCATGGTGCGCAGCATCCGGGGCTTCGAGCGGGCCCGCATCACCCGGCCCGGCTACGCGATCGAGTACGACTTTTTCGACCCACGGGATCTCAAGCACACGCTGGAGACCCGGTCGGTCGCGGGCCTTTACTTCGCCGGCCAGATCAACGGCACCACCGGCTACGAGGAGGCCGCGGCCCAGGGCCTGCTGGCGGGGACGAACGCGGGGCTGGCGGCGCGGGGCTTGGAGCCCTGGACGCCGCGCCGCGACGAGGCCTACATCGGAGTGCTGGTGGACGACTTGGTCGCGCTGGGCACCCGCGAGCCTTACCGCATGTTCACCAGCCGCGCCGAGTACCGGCTGACCCTGCGCGAGGACAACGCCGACCGGCGGCTGACGGAGACCGGCCGCCGGCTGGGACTGGTGGACGAGGCGCGCTGGCGCTTCTTCTGCGAGAAAAGCGAGTGCTTCGAACGGGAGCTGGCCCGGCTCCGCGGCTGCCGGGTGCGCCCGGACGGCGAGGCGGCGGAGCGGATCAACGCCCTGCTGGAGCGGCCCATGGGACGAGAGCACACGCTGGCGGAGCTGCTTGCGCGCCCGCGCGTGCGCTATCCCGAATTGCTGGCGGCCGTCGCCGACGGGGAGGAGGCTCCAGGCACCCGGGCCCGCCGCCAGGCCCTGGAGCAGGTGGAGATCGAGATCAAGTACCAAGGCTACATCGACCGCCAGTCGGCGGAGGTGGCGCGGCTGCGGTCGCGGGAGGACACGGCGTTGCCGCCGGATCTGGACTACGGCGCCATGGCGGGCCTGTCCGGCGAGCTGCGCGAGAAGCTGGCGGCGCGGTGTCCGGAGAACGTCGGCCGTGCCGCGCGGATCCCCGGCATGACGCCGGCGGCCGTCTCCCTGTTGCTGGTCCACCTGAAGAAGCATCAGGGCATCCTGCGCGAGGCCGGCTGAGCGGCTGTTGGCCTCCGCGCCCCGCGACCGGCTCCGCCGGGGACTGGAACGGCTGGCCCTGCCGTTGCCGGCGCGGCGGGTCGATGCCTTGTTGCGCTACCTGGAGTTGTTGCGGCGGTGGAACCGCGCCTTCAACCTGGTGGGCCGCTGCGATCCGGACGCGATGGTGACGCGCCACCTGCTGGACTGCCTGGCGGTGGCGCCGCATCTGCCGCCGGGCCGGGTGCTGGACGTCGGCACCGGCGCCGGCCTGCCCGGCATCCCGCTGGCTCTGGCTTGTCCGGACAACGCCTTCGTGCTGCTGGACGGAAGCGAGAGGAAGTGCCGCTTCCTGTTTCAGGCGAAACTTGAGACGGGGCTGGACAACGTGCTCGTCGAGCGGGGCCGGGCCGAGCACTACAAAAAAAGGATGCGTATTGATATTGTCACCTGCCGCGCGCTGGGCCCGCTGGACGAGGTGCTGGGCATGACGGAGCGCCTGATGGATCCCGGCTGCCGCCTGCTGGCGATGAAGGGCCGCCCGCCGCGCCGCGAGATCGCCGCGCTGGATCCGCGCTGGCGGGTGCGGAGATGCCTGCCGCTCGATGTGCCCGGGCTCGGCGCCCCGCGGCATCTGGTGGAGGTGACGGCGGCGCGGCCGCGGGAGAGGGGAAGTTGAGGAAGATCCTGGCCGTGGCCAACCAGAAAGGCGGGGTCGGCAAGACGACGACGGCCGTCAACCTCGCCGCCTCGTTGGCCGAGACCGGCGCCCGGACGCTGCTCGTCGACATGGACCCCCAGGGCAACGCCACCATGGGCTCGGGGGTGGACAAGGCGGCGCTCGAGCGGTCCGTGTACGAGTTGCTGACCGGAAAGGAGGACTTCGCGCGGACGGTGATGCGGGCGGAGGCGGCGGGCTTCGATCTGCTGCCCGCCAACGGCGATCTGGTGGCCGCGGAGGTGGAGTTGATGGGGAGGGACGGCCGAGAGACGCGCCTGGCCGCGGCGCTGGGCCCTGCGCGCGAGCGCTACGACTTCGTCATCGTCGACTGCCCGCCGTCGCTGACCATGCTCACGGTCAACGCGCTGGTGGCGGCGGACGGCGTGCTGATCCCCATGCAGTGCGAGTATTACGCGCTGGAGGGGCTGTCGGCGCTGGTGGAGACCATCCGCGGGATCCGCGACCGCGTCAACCCGCGGCTCGGCATCGAGGGCATCGTGCGCACCATGTACGACCCGCGCAACCGCCTGACCGCGGAGGTCAACGGCCAGCTGTTCGACTGGTTCGACGGGGCGGTGTACCGGACGGTGATTCCGCGCAACGTGCGGCTGGCCGAGGCGCCGAGCCACGGCCGGCCGGCGATCCGCCACGACCGCCACTCCCGCGGGGCGGTGGCCTACCTCGCCCTCGCCGGCGAGGTGCTGCGCCGCCGCGAGCAGGCGGCGGCGTGACGGCGG
>CAYSVD010000158.1:0-8829 GCA_964434395.1 uncultured Pseudohongiella sp. | reverse complement strand
CACGGTCACCTTGTCGCCGTTGCGCGGCCTGAAGCGCGCTCTGCGGTTGGCGCTTGAGAACATGGCGCAGCGGAGCTGTCCGGCGCTGTCCTTGAGCACCATGTACCAGTGCCCGGAGGCGGGGGTGACGAAATTGGAGATTTCGCCCTCCACGGTCACCCGCGGCAGGCCGTTCTCCAGCAGCCTGCGGGCGGCCTGGTTGAGCTGGCTGACCGTGAGCACCGACCCGGCGGCGCGGCCTGTGTGTGGGGATGCCGTCATGGCCCCGAGTGTACACCACCATCCGGCGCGGCGGGAAATTCGCGACAGGAGGTGTCGAGACGGGCGGACGACCCTGAGCCGGATGCGCCGGATGCGCGGGACGGCGGGCCGGAGTTGGCCTGATGTAGAATGGGGCTGTCAGGGTCGCCGGACCGTCCGCCGACGGTGCCGGCCGGGACCGGCAAGACGGGCCGTTTCCAACAACCAGGCGCCAACAGCGCAGGAATCCCTATTCAAACGGAGAGAGGTCTTCGCCGGTGAGACGCTGTCTTGCGAGAAGCCCGTAGATTTCATCGTGATATTCGACCATTTCCTCCGGGGATGCGTAGTACTTGACTTCATCGGCGGTCGGTCCTGCGCCGTCAATGAAGGCGGCGGTTGGGTTGGTGAAAATAGCCATCCATTGTCCCGATGTGATCACCACGCGCTGAAGCGTTCTGAACTCGGATGAATCAAGCGCCGAAGTGTAGTTCCGCAAAGTTTCAAGCCACCCCCGCCATTGCGCGACGATTTTATGCCCCTGTTCTTCGGCGCCATTTACAGACGCATGTAAGAGCGCTTCGCTGATGAGGTTTGCTCCGGCTTGACCGACGGCCTCTGGTCCCCGCGGGAAGCGAACGCCTTTGGCATCCGCCCCCTTGGCTTCGACAAGCATAACGGGAAGCTTATCTTGGTCGTCCATCAGATAGTCGGGACGAAATCGCCCGCCGCCTTCTGTCCCGCCCAGCCGAGCCTCCTCGGTAACGGCATACGAATCTTCAGGATCCCATCCCAGCGCGCGAAGCATCGGGTCAACAAGAAATCGTCGCGTGGCCTTCTCGCTGAGCGGGCGGCGTTCAATGCCGGCTCCTTCCGGAAGCTCTCCTGCGGTCACCGCTCTGGCATGGTCGGCTCGTATGGCATCTTCATCCGCCTTGAACCGCTGAAATACATCGCGCAACGCTGATTCAAAATTTTTGACATCGTCTTCTTCGCTCACCGTAAAATGCTCGGAAGTTTGGACAGCAGTTCGGCCGCATCAGACCAGCCCGCCGAAGCGAACAGATTCAACATATCGACGAGTTTTTGTTTGCGAACAGGACCGTCGAAGACTTTTCGATGGTTGTCGATATAACGACGGACCATGCTCATTGCCTTCTCTTGGCCTATGGGGTCGAGTCGGAAGCCGTCATGCGTCGCGGACTCCAAGAAAATTTCGGCTGTCAAGTCAAAAACATCCCCCGGGTTGCTGTCGGCGAGATATTCAAGGATGCCGATCAAACGGTAAACCGTTCGAGGCTGAGCGCGTTTGCCGATGCCAACCAGCGCCTCCGCGTAATCGGCGATGAACTTTTGTTTGCCGTCAGTATCTTTCAGCCCCGCCTTTCTACCGCTGTGCCTTGGATTTTTGGATGCTCCCGACCCGATGTACAACTCGTTGCAGATCGCGCTTATCATGCGACCTGCGGGATCATTCTGCGGCAACCGCTCCGCGGCGGCGGCTTCGTCGCCGGCATCCGAATCCTGGGAGTGGAGCAGGGAGGCCGCGTCCAGGGTGATTTCGAGCAACCTCCTTCCCCGGGATGCCACATCCAGATCTTGATGCGTCGGCTCGTCGCCATATGGAAGGAATAGGGCGTGTCGAAGGTTCGGCAACGTGTGGACGAGGTAATTTTCACCCCGCTTTGGCTCGTTGGCCCATCGCTCCACCCACGCCCATGCTTTTTGCTGATCTTTCGCCAGAGAAAGATAGCTTGTCAGCTGTCCGGCGGCCTCTACCGCACGGTCCCTATCTTGGCGATGCCCGTCGTCGGACGCGGACCACTTTCTTTCAATGATTTTTGAAAGCAGGTCGGCGCAAGCCTCGGGGCGCTTTCTTGAGAGCCACTGCAACGGCGCGGAGATGAAGAAATACAGCACCCCCTCGTGTTTTTCGGCAGTCGCTACATATTCCATCAGCGACAGCATCTGATCTGGACTCATGCCTGCTGTGTGCAACGTCCCGGCCACTTTCAACCGAACGCTCGCGACAGGATCGGAGAGAAATTCGCGCATGCGGGAAACCATTTCCTCCGATTCTTCGCCAAACCGAGGAGCCAGCGCGATCAGGCTTGAAGCGGCGTACACCCGCACGTCCCACCCTCCCCAGAACACAGGGAACGGCGGCCGCGAGGCATCCGTCGGCTCTGGAAACGGGCTTTCGGACAATCGATCTATCAGGTCCAGCAGATCGCCAACGTCGGGCTGACCCGGATCTTCGGGATCGTAGGAATCGCTTTTTGCTATGCGCTCGACCCCGTCGCCGACGGCGCCCCAGCCGGCCCGCACCGTTTTTGGGTCGGAGTCGGCCATCGTCCCGGAGTCGAGAACCTCGACCAGCTCGGCGATTTCGCCCCACAGCGCTCCCAAATCCACCGCATCTTCGTTGTCCGAGGCCGACCGCACACGTTCTTCGATCTTGCGGCTGGCCGTGCGGATATCGAGATTGGGCCCATGCTCAATGTCCGCGCCGTCGCCCCGCAGCAGAACATCAGACATATTCTTGTCGGAGCTCCAACCGGCGGACACGCCGATGATCGGCATGTTGCCGACCAATTCTCCTTCTGCTTCCATCTCCGCGCGAAGGTTTTTCATCTCCGGCGTGGCCAACGACTCCGGGTCGACCTCGAAAAGGAATCTCGCAAGAGCCAATCTCCATCGCTTTCTTTTCGGCGCATCGAAAAAAACGCCTTCTTCGAGCATCGACTTCTCGAAAGTCGCACGGCTCTCAAGCGGCTGTGTTTCATATGCCGCTGTTATGAAAACAACAGCGTCCCGTACAACGCTCAGGAGCATCACAAAACGCGGATTGTTCACCAGCGGCCAAAGCAGGTCGTCAGCAAGATCGGAGCGGCTGGGGCGGTCTTCGGCCGCGATGCCGAGTATCCGGGCCCAGACGGACGCGTTTGTCTGTTGGGAGAGGGCCGTCTTCACCACGTCCCGGAACGCCTCGCGGCCGCATGTCCGCAAAAAATCCTCGAATACGGTCAGAGGCGACTCCTCGCGGTCATCTGTTCCGCGCCATTCCTCAAGAGAGAAGAAGTCATCCAGCACCCCCACCGACGAACCGGAGATGTTGAAGGCCACGGACTCTTGATGCTCTTCCTTGTCGTCCCGCGGCGCGCCTAGCCCCCGCACCGCGCTGATGACGACGCCCGCGCCGGCGGCGGGATCCTCCTTGAGGAAGTCTGCCAGCGCATCGATCAGCAACTGGCGCGCGCGCTGGTAGTCCTGCCGGCGCGTGGATTTCAGGGGAAGAACGCCGCTGGGATGCCCCCCAAGCCAGGTTTCGTCATCAGCCGTCACATCATGGGAGAAAATCGTTTCATACACCCGAGCGATGAAATCACCGTCGCAAGGGAAGATGTGCTGAACGCTCGCGGCAAGCGGGGACGCCTCCAGCCAGGCGTGTTCGCTGAAACGTTCCTGAAAAATTCGCCCAAGCAGGCGACGGGACGCATCCGGATCGGACGCGTAGAACCTGGCGACGAAACGGATTCCGTGGTTCACCAAAAGCGGGTTTTCGGAATCCGGGGACCAAGCGGCATCGAGAAGGGCGCGGGCGGCTTCGCCGCACAGCCTTGGAACTTCGGCATCGGCCATATCGGCTTTGTCCTGCAGGACCATAAGCAGGAGACGCGCCGTCTCCGCAAGGTCGGGGTCGGCGGCGCCGGCCGTCGCCGACCGCTTCGCCACGGAGGCCCAGGCCAGCGCCGTCCCGACAGGCATGCCGCGCCGATCCGCGGCGGCCGCGTTCGCATGCCGGGCCAGCCGTGGCAACAATCGAACGACTCCCTGATCGCCGGCGTCCTTGTCGATCATATCAAGCAGGACGGCGACATCTGCCGGTTTTTCAACCAGTTCGGCTATGCCGCGTAATACTGTGTCCACCACGACCGGGCTGATTTCGGGCATCGCGTCCACATCCGCTAGAAATCGCCATGCCGTTTCGTGGTTTTCCGTGTCTCGCCAGACGCGTTCGAGAGCGAACCGCAACGCCGGCCCCAGTATGAAGGTCGTCTCGATATCGCCCGACAACTGCTTTTTCAGGGCTTCGATGTCATCCCATTGGAGATAAAAGCGTCCGACGGCGTGATCGAACAAGATATGGTGAGCGAAAGCAACGCGGTCGCGGTGTTTTATGAAAACCCCCGCTTGGCAAACCTTGTCCACATGGTCGCTGTCAATATCCACCGCTCTGACCGCCAATCGACATCGCCTCACCATGCTGCTCGCCGCGGCCTTCACGGCCCGCTTCATCGGATGGGAAGCGAGCCGATGATTTTCGTACTTCTCAATTAATCCTGATTGCGTCGCGATCGCTTTGATCGATTGAGCTTCGATGCCGGATTCCAAAAGCTCTGCGGCCAGGGAAAGGTTGAATATATTGCGCAAGAGATCGTTCAGCTTCGGAGGCGATATTTTCACCAACTTCCCGATTTCGCATGACCGTCTCGACAAGTCATCGATTTCGCTGGAAGACAGTCCAGGCACCCGGAAATGCCGCACGCCATCCAAGTCCTTTTCGGCGAAGTCCTGATGGGCCGGGGAGCCGGGCATGATGCTTTTGATCTTGGCGCTGTTCCGCAGGTTGAAACTGCGTATGGACGCTACGACGGACCATCGGCCTCCGGCCGCTTCCATCACATCCTTCAAGGTGTCCGCCATCACGGACTCGGCCGCCCCTCCCCGTGAAGCGTCGATGGCGTCTACGATCAACACGCCCGGCTCGATGCCGGGCCAGGCGGCAAGAATATCCGCAAGATCGTGTTCAATCTTAAGCTCCGAGCGGAAATCGGCTTGGTTCGCAACCCCAGGAAAACTCTCCACGCACAGGAACAGCAGCGGCTTGGAATCGTTCGCCATGCGCTCCGCCAAGGCCAGTAGCACTCCGGTCTTCCCGACCCCCGGCTCGCCAGTGACCAGCAGACCGCCTTTCTCAACCTCTTTCCGCAAGGGATCCAAGCATTCCCGATGGATCTTCATTTCGCCATCAGCAAGCAAGCGCATGTGCTTGCGGAAACGGTTTTGTTCACGCTCAGAGTACGCCTTCAGCGCTTTTATGTCTTCGTCATAGCCGGGGGATGCGATGTCTCTGTGTCCTTCTTTGCGCAAGGCCTCCAGCAAGCCCCATCGTTTCACGGGCACTCCGTCCTTAATCAATTTCCTGCTGAATTCCAGCAGAGTTCCCATGGGGGCGTCGCCGGCATGATCGCCGCCATACAGGCACCTTCCCAACAGATGGGATGTGGCGCGCCAGAGGGGATCCCCATCTTTTTCGGGAAAACGATAAATGCGAAACAACTTGGCCATCGCCACGAGATCGTCCTCGGTGAGCGGCCTCCTCTTGTTGCACGATGCCGCTCTTGATACATGTTGCTTGAAGATGTCGAGCGCGTGTCGTTGCTTGCGTGAAACGTTCTCATAAACATCGCTCCAGGATTCCGCAGAATCGAATTTCCTGCAAGCATCGCCCAAGTCGTCCATGGAACGGCTGGCTCTTTGCGATATCGCCAGCAGGGCCACGTTGGGTCCGGCATCCTTATCGGTCGGACCCTCCTGCAGATAGAGTCTGACCAACTGCCCAAGCACCACGCCGATCGTCGAACTTTCTCCGCTCTCAAGATCGAGTGATGTTTTGCATTGCGTGTGGATTGTCCCGCCCCCCGCCAGGTGCGCGATCACATCGTCGAAAGCATCGCCGGTTTCGCATTGCAGCTTTGTGACCCTGGAGCCCCGAGCTAAACGAAATTCCTTGTCGACCGGCGACTCCGACAACATTCGCACGGCGAACCAAGCGGTAACGAAAGCCTGGAAATCCATGCCGGTCTGCGTCGCTCGGCCGCCGGCTCTCTTGGGAGGGTGCGGATCACTTTCATAGCTGTCCTTGCTGCGGATTTCCCCATCCATTCCATGGATGAAAAATTCGACGCACTCCCGTTGCGCCAGCAACCTTCCCCTCTTGATGGCTTCTTCCTGGGTGGGGAAGGTGCGGTCGGCGGCGCGGGCCGCATCTTCTCTCGTCATCGCCCACCTGCCTTTATGCGGCACTACGTGGATGCCTCCCCTCTCGCTCATCGTGACGCCTCCCGGTTATCGATAATGAAATATGGGGTCGCCAACGCGACTCAGGCCGCGTTTTCAAACCGCGGCAATCGCGTGACCGTTTTAAACCTCCTCCATCATCGGCGAGGGCGATTATATCGCCCAGAATCCGGCAGGGCAAATTTCAGTGGTCCGCCTGTGGTCCGCCTGTGGTCCACCTGTGGTCCGCCTGTGGTCCGCCTGTTGGTTCGCCGTGGCCCGCCGGAGCCGGGCGCCGCTGGCGTTCGAGCGCTCCAGATTGTGCCGGATCCTGTTCTGCGGCGAGGCCATCTCCAGCGCCCGCCGTAGTCGCCGGCTCCGCTCGCGCCTCGTCTGCAGGCCATTGCGCAATGCGCGCCGCATCCGGACCTCCATACGGTCCAGGGACTGGGAGTGCCAGCAGGCGGTGGTTGGCCCGCTTCAGGGGTCGGGCCAGCAGTTCGAGATGCCGCCAGCCCCGGCCTCCTCCATGGAATCGGCGATCAACTGGTAATCGCGGCGGGGCGAGTAGATGGTGACGCGGCCGTGTACGGTCACCTTGCCGCCGTTGCGTAGCCTGAAGCGCGCCCTGCGGTTGGCGCTTGAGAACATGGCGCAACGGAGCTGACCGGCGCTGTCTTGAGCACCATGCACCAGTGCCCGGAAGCGGGGGTGACGAAATTGGAGATCTCGGCCTCCACGGTCACCAGCGGCAGGTTCTCCTCCAGTAGCCTGCGGGCGGCCTGGTTGAATTGGCTGACCGTGAGCACCGACCTGACGGCGCGGCCAGAGGGGGGGGTACCGTCATGACGCCGGGTGTACACCGTCCCCGGCGCGCACCCGGAACAGGCGGTGTCGAGACGGGCGGACGACCCTGAGCTGGATGCGCTGGATGCGCGGGACGGCAGGCGGGAGCAGGCCTGATGTAGAATGGGGCTGTTAGGGTTGCCGGATCGTTCGCCGGCTGGGACCGGCAAGACGGGCTGTTTCAGCAACTGGGCCGCCATCGGCCGGAAAACGCTAAGAAACGCACAGGATGCGAATGCTATGAGCGGCGGAACAGAAGGGGCCGGCACCGGTTCTCCCGCCAGAGTCTGCGGCGACATCGTCGCCGGCGCTGTTGTCGACGCCATCAGGCGCGTCCCTGTCGACGTCTCGTTGATGGGGAACATTCCGCACACGGACGGAGCGGCGACCAGTCCAGTCTGCGCCCGCGTGACGATCTGGGCCGTTCGCCCAGAGAGGGATCTTAGGGCGGGGACGGCAAGATGACTCCTCGTCGGGCGCAGATGGAAGGCTTCATAGATGGCTGATAGCGAAGTTAGAGAGGTCATCGTCCAACTGGTTGTGGCGGCGTACGATGCCGGCCCCGACATCGCCCTGATGCGGGAGCTGGAGGCGATCATCGACGCGCAGGGAGGCACCCTGCTCGACGTGGCCCAGGCCCTGACCGGGGGCCTGCGCTGGAGCGGGCTGTATCCCTCGTCCCAGGCCCCGGCCGAGTTCTCGGACGCTTGGCTGGGAACCCTGCTGCCCGGAGTGGACGCGGACCTGCTGGAGTTCGGCCGGGGCATCGTGGTCCCCTACCTCGATGCCGGCGAGGACGTCGCCGGCCTGGTGCTGGCGGCGCAGGATTTTCTGAGCAATCCCGAAGTTCCGGCGGAGTTCGCGGACTTCGCCGGCGCCTTCCTGGAGCGGAGCGGGGCGGCGATGGAGGAGCTGGCCGCGGCCGAGACCCGGGAGGGCATCATCCAACTGGCGGTGGCGGCGCACGGCGCCGGGCCGGACCTCGCGCTGATGGCGGAGCTGGAGGCGGTCGTCGACGGCGGGGGCGATCTGGAGGATGTGGCGGAGGCCCTGACCGGGGGGGCGCGCTGGGCGGAGCAGTACCCGGACTCCCAGACCGCGGCCGAGTTCTCGGACGCCTGGCTGGGGGCCCTGTTGCCCGGGGCGTCCTCGGCCCTGCTGACGGTCGGCCGGGACATCGTGGTGCCCTATCTCGACGGCGGCGGCTCCCACGCCGGCCTGGTGTTGCTGGCGCGGGAGTTCCTGAACGGCCTCGCCGTGCCGACGGATTTCGCCCGCTTCGCCGGGGATTTCCGCGGCCGGGGCGAGGATGCGGCGGAGGCGCTGGCCGCGGCCGCGGCCCGGATCGAGACCCGGGAGGACATCATCCAGCTGGTGGTGGCGGCGCACGGCGCCGCGCCGGATCCCGCCCTGATGGCGGAGCTGGAGGCGATCGCCGACGGCGGGGGAACCCTGCTCCAGGCGGCGGAGGCCCTGACCGGGGGCGAGCGCTGGGCGGAGTCGTATCCGGCTACGCAGACCGCGGTGGAGTTCGCGGACGCCTGGCTGGGGACGTTGCTGTCCGGGCTGGACGCGGCGGCGCTGGAGGCCCGGCGGGACATGGTGGTCGCCCGGCTGGATGCCGGGGACGGCCAGGCCGCGGTGCTGCTGGAGCTGCAGCGGTTGCTGAGCGCGGAGGAG
>CAYSVD010000157.1:0-9469 GCA_964434395.1 uncultured Pseudohongiella sp. | reverse complement strand
GCGCGCGCCGGCCCCGCCTCCCCCCAGGATCCCGGCCAGCCCCTCGACGAACTCCCGGCGCAGTCCGGCGCTTCCGTCCCGCGCCATGTCCAGCGCGCGCAGCGGGCAACCGTCCGCCGCGGCCAGCAGCGCGGCCGCGTCCTCGCCGCCCTCGAGGCGCCCAGCCAGCCACTCCGCTCCCTCCCCGGGGTCCGGCGTCCCGAACGCCAGCCGCTGGCAACGGCTGGCGACGGTCGCCGGCAGGGAGCCCGGCGAGTCGGTGATCAGGAACAGATGCGTGCGGTCGGTCGGCTCCTCCAGCGTTTTCAGCAGGGCGTTCGAGGCGTTGACGTTCATGCGGTGGGCGCCGTCGATGACGACGATCTTCGCCCGCCCCCCGTGGCTGGTGCGGGCGACGAATTCCGCGACGGCGCGGATCTGGTCGACGGCGATGTCCCGGGCCGGCTTGCCCTGGGCGTTCAGCTTCCGGCGGACCGGCTGCATGTCCGGGTGAGGATGGTTCCGGCCCAGCGCGCACTGGACGCACTCCCCGCAGGGCAGCGCGTCCCGCGGCGACTCGCACAGCATCAGGCGGGCGAAGCGGGCGACGAAGTCCCCCTTGCCGATGCCCGCCGGGCCGGTCGCCAGATACCCGTGCGCCAGCCGCCCCTGCTCCAAGGTCCGCGCCAGCCGCCGCCAACGCTCCCGTTGCCACGGATAGGGCGCCTCGTCCCGCGGTCCGCTCACGCCGTCCATTCCCGGATCCTCGCGTCCAGTTCCGCGGCCAGGCTCTCCCCGACCCGCTCCGCGTCCCGGCCGGCATCGATGAGCACGCAACGCTCCGGCTCCCGCGCGGCGATCTCCAGGTAGCCGTTCCTGACGTCGGCGAAGAAGCGCTCCTCCTCCTGTTCGAAGCGGTCCGGCGCCCCGCCGCGGCGGCGCGTCCGTTCCAGACCGGTCCGCGGGTCCACGTCCAGGATGAAGGTCAGGTCCGGCCGCAACGCCCCTTGGACCAGCGTCTCCAGCCCGGTGATGGTCTCCTGCTCGATGCCCCGTCCCGCGCCTTGGTAGGCGTAAGTCGCATCGGCGAAGCGGTCGCACAGCACCCATTTCCCCGCCTCCAGCGCCGGCCCGACGAGCCGGGCCAGATGCTGGGCCCGGGCGGCGAACACCAGCAGCAGCTCGCACAGCGCATCGGGCCGCTCCTCCCCCACCCCCAGCAGCAGGGAGCGGATCTTCTCGGCCAGCGCGGTGCCGCCCGGCTCCCGGGTCAGCAGGCAGTCGATCCCGGCCGCATCCAGGCGGGCCTTCGCCGTCCTGGCCTGGGTGCTCTTGCCCGCCCCCTCGACCCCCTCGACCGTGATCAGCCGTCCCCTGTCCATGGCGCCTCTCACCTCGCGTCCGGGCCGCTTCGGCGCCGGTAGCGCGCGACCGCGGCGTTGTGCTCCTCCAGCGAGGCGGAGAAGTGATGCCCGCCGTCCCCGGTCGCCACGAAGTACAGGTAGTCCGAAGGCAACGGATCCATGCTGGCGCGGATGGAGGCCTCGCCGGCCAGCGCGATCGGCGTCGGCGGCAGGCCGTCGATGCGGTAGGTGTTGTAGGGCGTGACGGCGGCCAGGTCGCCGCGGCCGAGGACCCCGGCGTAGGCGTCCCCCATGCCGTAGATCACCGTGGGGTCCGACTGCAGCCGCATGCCCCGCTCGAGGCGCCGGACGAACACTCCGGCGACGTGGCCGCGCTCGCCGTCCAGCGCCGTCTCCTTCTCGATGATGGAGGCCATGATCAGCGCCTCGTAGGGGGTGTCGTAGGGGAGCCCCGCCCGCCGGGCCTCCCAGGCCCGGGCCAGCACCTCGTCGAGCCGCGCCCGCGCCCGCCGCAGCAGTTCCAGGTCCGTCGCGCCCTTGGCGTAGAAGTAGGTGTCGGGGAACAGCATGCCCTCCGGGCTGTCCCGCTCCAGCCCGAGCAACCCGGCGATCTCGGACGGCGGGCGTCCGGCCAGCCGCGCGTCCACCTTCTCCGCCCGCTGGATGCGCGCCAAGGCCTCCCGGAATGTCCAGCCCTCCACCAGCGTCAGCCGATACCGCACCGTCTCGCCAGCGACCAGGAGATCCAGGATGCCGGCCGGGCTGATGCCGGGGCGCAGCTCGTATTCGCCCGCGCGGATCGATGCGGCCGCGCCGCGCCACCGGGCCAGCAGGGAGAACAGCCGCGGATGGGGCAACCGGTCCGCCCGGGTCAGTTCGTCCGCCACCGCGTCCAGCGAGCTGCCCGCCCGGACCTCGAAGAGCGTCGGCTCCGCGATGGCGTCGATCGGGGCGCGCAGCGCGAGCGCGGCCGCCGCCAAGGCGCCGGCGAGGGCCGCCGCCGCCAGCGCGCCGCCGGCCAGGAGCGGCCCGGGGCGAAGGCGCCGGACAAGCCGCGCGAGGCCCGGCGGCGGCCAGCGCAGCCTTCGGAGCGCTTTCCGCAACGCCGCGCCGGGCGCCGTCCGGCGGCGGTTTCCGGCCGTCGTCATCGCCGCGCCGGCCCCGATCGGCGGCTCCTCACGGGAACCGGGAGAAGATCAGGGTGCCGTTGGTGCCGCCGAAGCCGAAGGAGTTGCTCAGGGCGGTGTCGAGCTTCAGATCCCGGGCGGCGCGGGGGACGTAGTCCAGATCGCACCCGTCGTCCGGCGCGTCCAGGTTGATGGTGGGCGGAACCACCTGGTCCCGCAACGACAGCACGGTGAAAATGGCCTCCGCGGCTCCGGCCGCGCCGAGTAGGTGGCCGATCATGGACTTGTTCGAACTGACGCAGAGCCTGCGGGAATGCCCGCCGAATACGGCCTTGATGGCCTTGGTCTCGGCGAGGTCGCCGGCCTGGGTGGAGGTGCCGTGGGCGTTGATGTAGTCCACGTCGCCGCCGTCCACTCCGGCGTCGGCCAAGGCGTTGCGCATGCACAGCGCCGCCCCCGCTCCGTTCTCGGGCGGCGAAGTCATGTGGTGCGCGTCCCCGCTCATGCCGAAACCGGACAGCTCGGCGTGGATCGCGGCGCCGCGCCGTTTCGCGTGCTCAAGCTCCTCCAGCACCATGATGCCGGCGCCGTCGCTGAGCACGAAGCCGTCGCGGTCGCGGTCCCAGGGCCGGCTGGCCCGTTCCGGCTCCTCGTTGCGGGTGGACAGGGCCCGGGCGGCGCAGAAGCCGCCCAGCCCCACCGGCGAGGTGGCCATTTCGGCGCCGCCTGCCAGCATCAGGTCCGCCTGGCCGCCGCGGATCATGCCGGCCGCCAGCCCGATGTTGTGGGTGCCGGTGGTGCAGGCGGTGGTCACCGCGATGTTGGGGCCGCGCAGCCCGAAGCGGATGGAGAGCACGCCGCCGATCATGTTGACGATCGAGCCGGGCACGAAAAAGGGCGAGACCTTGCGGGGGCCGGCGTCGCGTATCCGCAGGGTGGTCTCCTCGATCGCCGTCAGGCCGCCGATGCCGGAGCCGATGGCCACGCCGCAACGGTCCCGGTCGAAGCCGGCGTCGTCCAGCCCGGAGGCCCTGAAGGCCTGGACGCCGGCGGCGACGCCGTACTGGATGAACACGTCCAGCCGCCGGGCCTCCTTCGGGTCCATGTAGAGGCCGGGGTCGAAGTCCCGGATGGAGCCGGAGAAGCGGGTGCCGAACCCGCCGGCGTCGAACCCGGTGATGGGCCGGACGCCGCTTTCGCCGGCCTTGAGGGCGTCCCACGCGGCGGCGACGTCGTTGCCGACCGGCGTGATCAGGCCCATGCCCGTCACAACGACCCGTCTGCCGTTCAATGCGTCGCCTCCGCCGGTCCGCTTCCGGGGCTTCGGACGGCGACGGCGGGAGGCCGCGCCGGACCGTCCCGGGGCGGACCCGCCGTTCCCCGCCCGCCGGGGATTACAGGTGCTCTTTGATGTAGTCGCAGGCGAGCTGGACGGTGGTGATCTTCTCCGCCTCCTCGTCGGGAATCTCGGTGTCGAACTCCTCCTCCAGAGCCATCACCAACTCGACCGTGTCCAGGGAGTCCGCTCCCAGGTCCTCCACGAACGACGCGGAGGGCTTGACCTCCTCCTCCTTGACGCCAAGCTGCTCGCTGACGATCTTCCTGACGCGCCCTTCAATCTCTTCAATGCTGCTCATGACGGTATCGAACTCCTAGCATGTTGTTATGTGGGGCTCTCATCAAGCCCGTTCACCGCGGCCGCGACCCTCCGCCCCGGCCTCCGGCGTGGAGGGCGATTCTACCCCATTTGCGGACGCCGCAACACCCGGGGCCGGGCGGGGCGCCGGGCCGCGGGAAACCGCCCCGGCGGCTCCGCCGCTAGCGCATGTACATGCCCCCGTTGACGTGGACCGTCTCGCCGGTGATGTAGCCCCCGGCCTCGGAGGCCAGGAAGGCGACCACCTCCGCGACCTCCTCCGGCCGCCCCAGGCGGCCCAAGGGGATTTGCGCCAGCAGGGCCTCGCGTTGCGGACCGGACAGGGCCCGGGTCATGTCGGTGTCGATGAAGCCCGGCGCCACCGCGTTGACCGTGACGCCCCGGGAGCCGATCTCCCGGGCCAAGGAGCGGGTGAAGCCCTCGATGCCGGCCTTGGATGCGGCGTAGTTGGTCTGGCCGGGGTTGCCGCTGGCGCCGACCACGGAGCTGATGTTGACGATGCGGCCGCGGCGGGCCCGAGCCATGCCCCTGAGGCAGGCTCGGCACAGCCGGTACATGGAGCCCAGGTTGACGTTCAGCACCGTCTCCCACTCCTCCGGCCTCATCCGCAGCAGCAGGTTGTCGCGGGTCACTCCGGCGTTGTTCACCAGCACGAAGGGCGCGCCGTGCTCCGCCTCGACCGCGGCGATCAGCTCCGCCGCCGACCCGTCGTCGCCCACGTCCGCGACCAGGCCCCGGCCCCGGATCGAGCGGGCCTCGAGCGCGGCCCTGATCGCCTCCGCCCCGGCCGGGGTGGTGGCGGTGCCGAACACCGTCATGCCGGCGGCGCCCAGGCGCAGGGCGATGGCCCGGCCGATGCCGCGGCCGGCGCCGGTCACCAGCGCCGCGTCTCCGTTCCCGCTCATCCTCGCATCCTCGTCGAGCCGCCCGCTCACGCGGCCGCGGCGGCCATGGCGGCGTCCAGTCCGGCCTGGTCCTCGCTGCCGTAGCAGGGCAGCTCCGGGTCGATGCGCCGGACCAGGCCGCACAGCACCTTGCCGGGGCCGATCTCCACCACGGCGCGCGCGCCGGTCCGCGCGATCGTCCGGACGCAGTCCATCCACAGGACGGGCCGGTGCAGCTGTTCCGTCATATGCCGCCTGATCCGGTCGGGATCGCGGCAGACCGCGCCGTCGACGTTCTGCACGACGTCGATCCGGGGGGCGCTGAAGGGGACATCCGCCAGCGCCGCCGCCAACTTTTCGGCCGCCGGGCGCATGAGGGCGCAGTGGGACGGCACACTCACCTTCAGCGGCAACGCCCGCTTGGCGCCCGCCTCCCGGCACAGGGCGGCGGCCCGATCCACGGCCTCCGCGTGTCCCGCGATCACCGTCTGGCCCGGCGAGTTGAGGTTGGCCGGCGAGACCACCTGGCCCTGTCCGGCCCGCTCGCAGATGGCCCGCACCCGGCCGTCGTCGAGGCCCACGATCGCCGCCATCCGGCCGGTCCCTTCGGGCGCGGCCTCCTGCATGAGGTGCCCGCGCCGGTGCACCACGCGCACGGCGTCGGCGAAGTCCAGCACGCCGGCGCACACCAGCGCGGCGTACTCCCCCACGCTGTGCCCGGCCGCCACCGACGGCCCGGCGCCGCCCAGCGCCTCCCACAGCCGCATGACGGCCACGGAGGCGGTCAGCAGGACCGGCTGGGTGATCCGGGTCTGGTCCAGGGTGTTGCCGCCGTCGCGCTGGGCGATCTCCCACAGATCCTCGCCCATCAGGCCGGAGGCCTCTTCGAAGGTCCGCTCGATCAGCGGATGGGCCGAGGCCAGCTCCGACAGCATTCCCAGCTTTTGGGAGCCCTGGCCTGGAAACACGAACGCGAACTCCGGCATCGCACCCTCCGGCGTCTAATGGGCCGCCATGATGGCCGCGACCTTGTTCGCGATCAGCCGGGGCACCGCGTTCTCCGCCTCCCGGACCGCCTGCCGGATCGCGCAAACGAAGCCTTCGGCGGTCGCGTTGCCGTGGCTTTTGACCACGCTGCCCTGCAGCCCCAGCAGGCTCGCTCCGTTGAAACGCTGCGGGTTGATCCGGGTGCTCAGCCGCCTGAGGGCGAATGCGGACAGCATGTCCGACAGCCGCGCCGCGAGGCTTCCGCCGGGGCGCTCCGCCAGCGCCCGTCTGACCACGCTGGCCGCGCCGGCGCCGGCCTTGATCGTCACGTTGCCGACGTAGCCGTCGCAGACCACCACGTCGGCCGCGCCGGCGAACAACTCGTCCGCCTCGATGAAGCCGACGTAGTCCAACTCGCGGCAGGCCTCCAGCAGCCGCGCGGCCCGCCGCACCTCCTCCGTGCCCTTGTGCTCCTCCGCGCCGATGTTGAGCAGGCCCACCCGGGCGGGGGCGCCCGTCAGGGATCCGGCCAGCACGGAGCCCATCACCGCGAACTCGAACAGCTGCCGGGCGTCGCAGTCCGGATTGGCGCCCACGTCCAGCAGGTAGCACCGCCGGGCCGGGCCGGGGATGGCCGCCACGATCGCCGGCTTCTGGATGCCGTCGATGGTCTTCAGCAGGTGCCGGCCGATCATCAGCAGGGCCCCGGTGTTGCCGGCGCTCACCATGGCGTCCGCCCCGCCGGTCCGCACCAGCTCGACCGCCCGGTACATCGAGGACTCCCGGCCGGAGCGCAACGCGTCGGCCGGACGGTCCCGGTCCGCGATCGCCTGCTCCGCATGCAACACCTCGCAACGCGGCAGCAGGGCCGGCTCCGCGCCGGCCAGCAACGGCCGGATGCGGGACTCGTCGCCCACCAAGGTGAGCGCGAATCCGGGGAAGCGCCGCAACGCCCCGAGCGAGGCCGGGACCGTCAACTCCGCGCCTCCGTCGCCCCCCATGGCGTCGACGGCTATGCGCTTTTCCGGATTCAAGGCCGACCGCTACTCGTCGCCGTCTTCGCCGCGGTTCAGGACCTTCCTCCCCTTGTAGAACCCGTCGGCCGTGACGTGATGGCGGCGGTGGGTCTCGCCGCTGGTCTGGTCGACCGACAGGGTCGGCTTCGGCAACGCGTCGTGGGTGCGGCGCTTGTCCCGCTTCGAACGGGTCACTTTGTTTTGCTGAACGGCCATGGCTTTCTCCCGAATGGCGTGATTGTCGATGATCGCGGCGGCCTCGCTAGCCGCCCGTCTTCAGCGCGGCCAGCGCCGCAAACGGACCCTCTCCGGCCGGGTCCTCCTCCCCGTCCACCAAGGGGCCGTACTCGTAGCGGATCTCCCGTCCGCAGCGCCCCTCCTCGTGGTAGCTGGCGATGGGTGCGCACAGCAACAACTGCTCCTCCACCAGGTCCGTCAGGGCGAGCCGGGCGTCGGGGCAGACCCACGGCTCCAGCTCCGGGTCCAGCCGCGCCGCCTGCGCATCGTCCTTGACCAAGGCCAGCCGGAACTCGTCCCGCAGGCTGATGGCCATCGGCTCCAGGCAACGCTGGCAGGCCACCTCGACCTCGGCTTCGAGCGAGCCCAAGACCAATTGCCGCCGGAAGTCGTCCGTCTCGAAGCGCAGGCGGACCCGCACGCCGCCCTTCTCCGTCGCCAGGCACCGCCTGAACACGGCCAGCCTGTCGATGCCGACCGATCCCTCGACCTCGGCCCGCCCCGCGAACACCTTCCGTACGTCCACGCAGGCCGGGATCCGCCTCTCCGACGCGGATGTCCGATCATAGAGGGGCGCGGGACGCCTGTCAACGGCGCTTTTCGCGTCCGACATAATAAAAACCCTTCAAATTATTGAGCTTACTTGTTTTTTACAGCATTTCCAAGGCCCAGCCCGGCGCCGGCGCCTCCACTTGGACAGCGCCGCGGCCGGGAGATTCCGCAAAAGCGATGGATGCCGCGTGCAGGCGCATCCGGCCGCCGCCAGCCCCGCCGCGGCCGCCCCGGTACTTGTCGTCGCCCACGATGGGGTGCCCGGCGTGTAGGCAATGCACCCGGATCTGGTGCGTCCGTCCGGTCAGCGGCATGGCCTCGATCAGCGTGGTTTCAACCAGCCGCCGGAGAGGCCGGAACCGGGTCCGGGCGGGCTTGCCGGCCGGCTCCACCCGGACCACCCGCTCGCCGGAACTCAGGCGGTTTTTCGCCAGCGGCGCGTCGACCAGGCGCAGCGACTCCGGCCACCGCCCAGTCACTAGCGCCAGGTAGCGCTTCTCCACGGAACGCTCCTTGAGCTGCCGCTGCAGGGCCTTCAAGAAAGCCATGTCCTTCGCCAGCACCAGACAACCGGAGGTGTCGCGGTCCAGGCGGTGCGCCAGCTCCAGACGGGCCCACTCGGGTCTTAGCTGCCGCATGGCCTCGACGAGTCCCAGCCGGACGCCGGAACCGCCGTGGACCGCCACCCCCGCCGGCTTGTCGATGACCAGCAACCGCTCGTTCTCGAGCAGCACCGCGCTGGCCAGGGTCTCGGCCAGCCAGCCGCCGGGCGCGGGCGGCGGGCGGCCCTCGGTCCGCGCGAAGGGCGGGATCCTGACCCGGTCGTCCCGCTCCAGCCGGCGCTCCGGGCGGCACCGCTTCCGGTTGACCCTGACCTCCCCCCGCCGGATCAGCCGGTAGAGCCGCGAGCGGGGCACGCCCTTGAGCAGGCGGGCGAGGAAGTTGTCCAGGCGCCGGCCGTGATGCTCCGCCGGCACGTCGACGAACTGCACCCGCCCGCTGGCGGTGATGGGATCCATGCTCTTGGGCCGCATCCGGCCGAACGGCGCACTCCGAACGCCCATTCTACCCCAATGGCCGCGGTCCGTTGTTGTACAATCAGCCCCCCCGACGCGGCCCGGCAACGAGCGATGACCCCCCTGCGGCAACAGCTGAGCGCCGCCGTCGGCGCGGAGCTCTCCGCCCTGTGCGGGGATGCGGACGCCGACCCGCACCTCGTCCCCGCCTCCCGCCCGGAATTCGGCGACTACCAGGCCAACGGGGCGATGGCGGCCGCCCGCCGAGCGGGCCGCGACCCGCGGGAGCTGGCGCGGCGACTCGTCGAGCGTCTGGACGGGCGAAAGGACGGCCTGATCGGCCGGGTCGAGGCGGCCGGCCCCGGATTCGTCAACATCCGCCTGGCGGACGCCGCCCTGCTGGAACGGGCGAACACGACGTTGGCCGAGCCGGAGCGGCTGATCCCGAAGACCGGCGAGCCGCAGACCGTGGCGGTGGACTACTCCTCGCCCAACCTGGCCAAAGAGATGCACGTGGGACATCTGCGCGGCACCATCATCGGCGACTGCTTGGTCCGGGTACTGGAGCGGCAGGGACACCGCGTGATCCGGCAGAACCACGTCGGCGACTGGGGCACCCAGTTCGGCATGCTGCTCACCCACATGCGGGA
>CAYSVD010000156.1:0-3361 GCA_964434395.1 uncultured Pseudohongiella sp. | reverse complement strand
GCTGGAGAAGCCGGAGGGCGTCATCGTCCAGTTCGGCGGCCAGACCCCGCTGAACCTGGTGAAAAGGCTGGAGGCGGCCGGGGCGCCGGTCATCGGCACGCCGCCGGACGCCATCGACCGCGCCGAGGACCGGGAGCGGTTCCAGCGGCTGATCCGCAAGCTGGGATTGAAGCAGCCGCCCAACTGCACCGCGCGCAGCGTCGCCGAAGGCGTCGCCGGCGCGGAGCGGATCGCCTACCCGCTGGTGGTGCGCCCGTCCTGGGTGCTGGGGGGGCGGGCCATGGAGGTCGTGTACAACGAGGAGGAGCTCAAGCGCTACATGCGCGAGGCGGTCATGGTCTCCAACGAAAGCCCGGTGCTGCTGGACCACTTCCTCGCCGCCGCCATCGAGATCGACGTGGACCTGGTCAGCGACGGCGAGCGGGTGGTGGTGGGCGCCATCATGCAGCACATCGAGCAGGCGGGCATCCACTCGGGCGACTCCGCCTGCTCGCTGCCGCCCTACAACCTGCCGCGGGAGGTCCAGGACCGGATCCGCGACCAGGTCTCCCGGCTGGCGCTGGAGCTCGGGGTGGTGGGCCTGATGAACGCCCAGCTGGCCCTCCAGGACGGCGAGCTCTACATCATCGAGGTCAACCCGCGGGCGTCGAGGACCGTGCCCTTCGTCTCCAAGTGCATCGGCCGCTCGCTGGCCAAGGCCGCGGCGCGCTGCATGGTCGGCGGGACGCTGGCGGAGCAGGGCTTCGTCGAGGAGGTCGTCCCCCCGGCCTTCGCGGTCAAGGAGGCGGTGTTCCCGTTCGGCCGCTTCCCCGGCGTGGACCCGATCCTGGGGCCCGAGATGAAGTCCACCGGCGAGGTGATGGGCGTGGGCGCGACCTTCGCCGAGGCCTACGCCAAGGCCCAGCTGGGCGCGGGCGAGACCATCGAGACCAGCGGCACCGCCTTCATCAGCGTGCGCGATCCCGACAAGCCCCGCGCCGCGGAGGTGGCCCGGCGCCTGCTGGCGCTGGGCTACGCGCTGCTCGCGACCCACGGCACCGCCAAGGTGATCCGGGACGCGGGCCTGCCGGTGCGGGGGGTCAACAAGGTGGCCGAGGGTAGACCCCACATCGTCGATATGCTAAAAAACGGCGAGGTGCAGGTGGTGTTCAACACGACCGAAGGCAAGCAGGCGATCGCGGACTCCTCCACGATCCGGCGGACCGCGCTGCGGCACGACGTCTTCTGCACGACCACGATCGCCGGGGCGCTGGCCGTCTGCGACGCCCTGGAGTTCGGCGACAAGCTGTCGGTCTACACCATCCAGGAGCTCCACGAGCGCCTGGACCGGCGGGCGGCGGCGCCGGAGGAGCGGACGGAACGGCGCGCCGCGGCGCGCGGGGAGCCATGAGCAAAGTGCCGATGACGGTGGCGGGCGAGCGGCGCCTGCGCGAGGAGCTCGCCCGGCTGAAGACCGTCGAGCGCCCGAGGATATCGGCCGCGATCGGCTCGGCGCGCGAGCACGGCGACCTGCGCGAGAACGCCGAATACCACGCCGCCAAGGAGCAGCAGGGCCTCTGCGAGGCCAGGGTCCGGGAGATCGAGGCCAAGCTCGGCAACGCCCAGGTGATCGACATCGCCCGCATCGCGCCCAACGGCCGGGTGATGTTCGGCGCCACCGTCGCCCTGCGCAACCTCGACGGCGGCGAGCCGGCCGCCTACCAGATCGTCGGGGAGGACGAGGCCGACGTCGCGGCCGGCAGGATATCGGTGACCTCCCCCATCGCCCGCGCCGCCATGGGCCGGAGCGAGGGGGACGAGATCGTGGTGAAGGCGCCGGCCGGCGACATCCGCTACGAGATCGAGTCGATCCGGCACCTGTGACGGGCCGGCCGGTTTCCGGGGGAGGCGCGGCGATGGCGCGGTCCGCGGGCGGCGGAAGGTGGCTCGCCGAGCGGCGCCGGGACGGCCACGCCCGGCGGAGCCGGGAGGCCGGCTACCGGTCCCGGGCCAGCATCAAGCTGCTGGAGATGCACCGCCGCGACCGCCTGTTCCGGCCCGGCATGACCGTGCTGGACCTGGGGGCGGCCCCCGGCGGCTGGTCGCAGGTGGCGGCGGAGCGGGTGGCCCCCGGAGGGCGGGTCGTCGCCTGCGACCTGTTGCCCATGGAGGGCGTCCCCGGCGTCGAGTTCCTGCGGGGCGACCTCGCCGAGGAGGGCGTCCGGGAGCGGTTGCTGGCGCTGGCCGGGCCGGGCGGCGCCCGGCTTGTAATGTCCGACATGGCCCCCAACATCAGCGGTGTGCGGGCCGTCGACCAGCCCCGGGCCATGCGCCTGGCGGAACTGGCGCTGGCCGTGGCCCGGGCCGTCCTGGCCCCGGGCGGCGCCCTGCTGGTGAAGGCGTTCCAGGGGGAGGGGCTCGACGGCTACCGGCGGGCGCTGGATGCCGCCTTCCGCTCCGTGAAGCCCCGGAAACCCGCCGCCTCCCGGGGCCGGTCGCGGGAGCTGTACCTGCTGGCGGCGGGCTTCGCCGGACGGCGGGAAACCGGGCGCGAAACGCGCTAAAATGGGGTGGAGGGGAAGCCGGACCCGCGCCCCGACACGGAGGCAAGCCGTTGAACGACATGGCGAAAAACGTGATCCTGTGGATGATCATCGGCGCGATCCTGCTGACGGTCTTCAACAACATCAACCGGGACTCCGCCGAGGACGCCGTCAACTACTCCCAATTCGTCCGGGAGGTGCGCTCCGGCCGGGTGTCCTCGGTCGAGCTGTCGGGCATCAACATCACGGGGGTGCGCACGGACAACTCGCGGTTCAGCACCGTCATGCCGCTGATCGGCGACGACCAGCTGATGGACGACCTGTTCGAGCACGGGGTGGAGATCGTCGCCGAGGAGCCCCGGCAGCAGAGCATCTGGACCCAGCTGCTGCTGAGCAGCCTGCCCATCCTGATCATCATCGGCGTGTTCTTCCTTTTCATGCGGCAGATGCAGGGCGGCGCCGGCGGGCGGGGCGGCCCCCTCTCCTTCGGCAAGAGCAAGGCGAAGCTGCTGGGGGAGGACCAGATCAAGGTCACCTTCGCCGACGTGGCCGGCGTCGACGAGGCCAAGGAGGACGTGCAGGAGCTGGTGGAGTTCCTGCGCGAGCCGGACAAGTTCCAGCGCCTGGGCGGGCGCATCCCCCGGGGCATCCTGATGGTCGGCCGGCCCGGCACCGGCAAGACCCTGCTGGCGAAGGCGATCGCCGGCGAGGCCGAGGCTCCCTTCTTCACCATCTCCGGCTCGGATTTCGTGGAGATGTTCGTGGGCGTGGGCGCGTCCCGGGTCCGGGACATGTTCGACCAGGCCAAGAAGCAGGCGCCGTGCATCGTGTTCATCGAC
>CAYSVD010000155.1:0-5478 GCA_964434395.1 uncultured Pseudohongiella sp. | reverse complement strand
GGCTGCACGCGCTGTACTCCCCCGCGGCGCGGACGGACAGCGGTCTGGCCGGCAGGACGCTGGACGAGGTCCTCCTGATGCGCGAGGCCTGTCCGGACGGCGCCGCGCTGATCAGCGAGACCGCCCTCCGGCTCGTCGGGGACCGGGCGGCCGCCGCGCCCTTCGGCGAGACGGGGGAGGCGCCGCGCCCGCTGGCGATGCATCTGGCCGGGGAGCCCCTGTCCGACTACGCGCCGTTGCTGGACCGGCAGGCCGCGCAACTGGCGGCGCTGTACGACGCCGAATGAGCGGGACGCCTCAGCGGGGGCCGGCCATCAGCCCTTTCGTTTGCCGAAAGCCCCGGGGCAGCAACGCGCCGCGCCGGCCCCGCTCGCCCAGATACCGCTCGAGATCGGCCGCCTTCAGGTTGTGGCGGCGCTGGCCGGCCAGCACGGTCAGCCGCTCCTCCGCGCCCAGCGCCGCGACCGCCGCGACGTATTCGGCGCCCGATGCGATCCGGGCGGCCGGGATGCCGATGATCTTGATGCCCTTGCCGGCGCTCCGCCGCGGCAACTCCCGCACCGGAAAGGCCAGCATCCGCCCCTCGCTGGTGACCGCCACCGCTAGATCGTTGTCGTAGTCCTTCACCGGCTCGAGGGCCAGGGCCTTGGCGCCTTTCGACGGGCGCAACAGGCTCTTGCCCTTCTTGTTCTTGGCGACCATGTCGCCCAGCCGGGCGACGAAGCCGTAGCCGGCGCTGCTCGCCACCAAGTACTCGTCGTCCTCTTCGCCGATGGCCACGTCCTCGAAGCCCGCTCCGGACGGCGGGCTGAGCCTGCCGGACAGGGGCTCGCCCTGGCCGCGGGCCGACGGCAGGGTGTGGGCCGCCAGCGCGTAGACGCGGCCGGTGGAGTCCATGAACACCGCGTTCTGGTTGCTCTTGCCGCGGGCGTGCCGCTTGAGGCCGTCGCCGGAGCGGTACTGCAGGGTCTCGGGATCCACCTCGTGCCCCTTCGCGGCGCGCGCCCAGCCGTGCTCGGACAGGACGACGGTGACCGGGTCGGTGGGGAGCAGCTCGGCCTCGCTGAACGCTTTCGCCTCCTCCCGCTCCACCAGCGCGGTGCGCCGCTCGTCCCCGAAGGCCTCCGCGTCGGCCAGGATCTCCTTTTTGATCTGGGTCTTGAGGCGCGCGGCCGAGCCCAGCAACAGCTTCAGCGCCTTGCGCTCGCCGCTCGCCTCCTTCTGCTCGGCGCGGATCTTGACCTCCTCCAGCTTGGCCAGCTGCCGCAGCCGCAACTCCAGGATGGCCTCCGCCTGCCGGTCGCTCAGCTTGAAGGCCTTCATCAGCGCGGGCTTGGGCGCGTCCTCGTTGCGGATGATGCGGATGACCTCGTCGATGTTGAGGAAGGCGATCAGCAGCCCGTCGAGGATGTGCAGGCGCTCCTCGATTTTGGCGAGGCGGAACTCGAGCCGGCGACGGACGGTGGCGGTCCGGAACGCCAGCCATTCCTTCAGCAGCTCCACGATGCCCTTCACCCGCGGGCGCCGGTCGTTGCCGATCATGTTGAAATTGACCCGGTAGCTCCGCTCGAGGTCGGTGGTGGAGAAGAGGTGGGACATGACGCCCTCCCGGTCCACCCGGTTCGACCGGGGGGACAGCACGATGCGGTTCGGGTTCTCGTGGTCCGACTCGTCCCGGAGATCGACGATCATGGGCAGCTTCTTCCTCTGCATCTGGGCGGCGATCTGCTCCAGCACCTTCGCGCCCGACACTTGGTACGGCAGGGCGGTGACGACGATCTCGCCGTTTTCGACGGTCCAGACGGCGCGGGCCTTCAGGGTCCCGCGCCCGGTTTTGTAGATCTCCAGCAACTCCTTCGCCGGCGTGACGATCTCGCCGCCGGACGGGAAGTCCGGTCCCAGGATGCGCCCGCAGACCTCCTCGAGCGGGGCCTTCGGCTTCTCCAGCAGCAGGACGCAGGCGGCCGCCACCTCGCCCAGGTTGTGCGGCGGGATGTCGGTGGCCATGCCGACCGCGATGCCGCTGCCGCCGTTGAGCAGCACGTTGGGCAGGCGCGCCGGCAGCATCTCCGGCTCCTCCAGGGTGCCGTCGAAGTTCGGCCTCCAGTCGACCGTGCCCTGTCCCAGCTCGCCCAGCAGGATGTCGGAGAAGGCCGTCAGCCGCGCCTCGGTGTAGCGCATGGCGGCGAAGGACCGGGGGTCGTCCTGGGAGCCCCAGTTGCCTTGGCCGTCGACCAGCGGATAGCGGAAGCTGAAGGGCTGCGCCATCAGCACCATGGCCTCGTAGCAGGCGGCGTCGCCGTGGGGATGGAATTTGCCGATGACGTCGCCGATGGTGCGGGCGGACTTCTTGAACTTGGCCGCGGCCTTCAGGCCGAGCTCCGACATGGCGTACACGATGCGGCGCTGGACCGGCTTGAGCCCGTCGCCCAAGGCGGGCAGGGCGCGGTCGTTGATCACGTACATCGCGTAGTTGAGATAGGCCTGCCGCGAATAGGTCTTGAGGGGGACCTGCTCGGCGCCGTCGGCGCCGTCGGCGGCGATGCCGGGGCTCGGGTTCATTGCGCGCTCCCGTCCGCCGCCGTCAGCCGGCGAGGCCGGCTTGGTCGCCGCTGGCCTCCAGCCAGCTCCTGCGGTCCGGCGCCCGGCCCTTGGCCAGCAGCAGGTCCATGGCCTGGAAGGTGCCGGTCTTCGCGGACTCCTTCGGGTCGTCCTCCAGGGTCAGCCGCACCAGCCGGCGGGTGTCGGGCGCCATGGTGGTCTCGCGCAGCTGCATCGGGTTCATCTCGCCCAGGCCCTTGAAGCGCTGCACGTTGACCTTGCCGCCCTTCTTCTCCGCCGCGATGGTGTCGAGGATGCCCTTCTTCTCCTCCTCGTCCAGCGCGTAGTGCACCTGCTTGCCGACGTCGATGCGGAACAGCGGCGGCATCGCGATGTGGACGTGCCCGGCCGCCACCACGGGGCGGAAGTGCCGGAAGAACAGGGCGCACAGCAGGGTGGCGATGTGCAGCCCGTCGGAGTCGGCGTCCGCCAGGATGCAGACCTTGCCGTAGCGCAGGCCCTCGATGCCGCCGGAGCCCGGGTCCACCCCCAGCGCGACGGCGATGTCGTGCACCGCCTGGTTGGCCAGGATCTCGCCGGAGTCGACCTCCCAGGTGTTGAGGATCTTGCCCCGCAACGGCATCACGGCCTGGAACTCCCGGTCCCGCGCCTGCTTGGCCGAGCCGCCGGCCGAATCCCCCTCCACCAGGAACAGCTCGCCGGCCGCCGCGTCCTCGGTGGCGCAGTCGGCCAGCTTGCCCGGCAGGGCGGGGCCGGCCGCGACCTTCTTCCGCGCCACCTTGCGGCTTTCCTTCAGGCGGGACTGGGCCAGGCCGATGCAGACGGCCGCGATGGCCTCCGCCTCCTCGGTGTGCTGGTTCAGCCACAGGCTGAAGGCGTCCTTGACCACGCCCGCGACGAACACGGCGCACTGCCGGGAGGTGAGCTTCTCCTTGGTCTGTCCGGAGAACTGCGGATCCTGCAGCCGGGAGGACAGCAGGTAGCAGCAGCGCCTCCACACGTCGTCGCCCGAGAGCCGCAGCCCCCGCGGCATCAGGTTGCGGAACTCGCAGAACTCCCGCATGGCCGCCAGCAGCCCGGTGCGCAGGCCGTTGACGTGGGCGCCGCCCTGGGGGGTGGGGATCAGGTTGACGTAGCTCTCGCCGGTGATCTCGTCGCTTTCCGGCAGCCATTGGACGGCCCAGTCCACCTCCTCGTCGTTGCCCTTGACCGAGCCGGTGAAGGGCTCGGCCGGCAGGGGCGCGTGGGCGGCGGTGGATTCGGTCAGGTAATCGACCATGCCGTCCTCGTAGCGCCACCGCTCGCTCTGCGCCTTTTTTTTCGGGACGGTCTCGTCCACGAACGCCACCTTGAGGCCGGGGCACAGCACGGCCTTGGCGCGCAGCACGTGCTTGAGCCGCCGGATCGAGATCCGCTCGGAGTCGAAATACTTGCCGTCGGGCAGGAACCGGATCGTGGTGCCGGTGTTGCGCTTGCCGACCGAGCCCGTCACGGCCAGCTCGCTCGTCTTCTCGCCGCCCGCGAACTTCATGAGGTATTCCTTGCCGCCGCGCCGGACCGCGACCTCCAGCCGCTTCGACAGCGCGTTGACGACGGAGACGCCGACGCCGTGCAGGCCGCCGGCGTAGCGGTAGTTGTCGTTGGAGAACTTCGCGCCCGCGTGCAGGCGGGTGAGGATCAGCTCGACGCCGGTGATCTTCTCGTCCTTGTGGACGTCCACCGGGATGCCGCGTCCGTCGTCGCTCACCTCCACCCAGCCGTCTCCGCGCAGGGTCAGGGTCAGGGAGCGGGCGTGGCCCGCCAGCGCCTCGTCCACGCTGTTGTCGATGACCTCCTGGACCAGGTGGTTGGGCCGGGTGGTGTCGGTGTACATGCCCGGCCGCCGCCGCACCGGCTCCAAGCCGGCCAGCACGTCGATGCCGTCAGCGTTGTAGGGCATGGTCTCGTCCGATGTTCGCGCCGGGGAGGCCGGCCCCGCGCGGGGGCGGCGGGAATTCGCCGCCCGTTCCCGCCGTGTCGGGCGCCGCGGCGAATTCTTGGGAGGATTATACGATAAATCAGCGGTTCCCTGGATAAAAAATGCGCGACACAACATACACGGTCCGCGCAACGGCCCGCGTTCAGGCTCGCCGGCGCCGGCCGGGACTCTCAGTCCTCCGGCGTCCGCCGCGCCCGCGCGCGGATGGCGCCGTCGCGGCGCAGCTCGAGCGAGCGCCAGCCCGGCCGGTTCGGCCCGGCGGACGGCCCGAACTGGAAGCAGGCGGCCGGCGCGCACAGGCAACGCACACCCCGATGCGCGGCGTCGATCGCGCGGTGCGCGTGGCCGTGCAGCACGGCGCGGACGGACGGGAAGCGGGACAGGACGTCCCACATCTCGTCGGCGTTGCGCAGTCCGGTCCCCTTCATCCAGGGGGCGTGGCTTTCGACCGGATGGTGATGCAGACAGACCAGGCAGTGCTCCGCCGCCGGGTCGGCGGCCGCCGCCTCCAGCGCCGACTCGAGGAAGGCCAGCTCCGTCCGCGCCAGCCCGCCGTGCTCCTCGCCGGCGACGACGCTGTCCAGCAGGATCACCAGCCAGTTGTTCAGGCGCGCCAGCCTGCCGCCCGCCTCGCCGCCGAGCGCCGCCATGGCCGCGGGGTCGTCGTGGTTGCCCGGAACCCACCGCCACGGCGCGCCCAGCCGTCCGGCCAGGCGGATGAACTCCCGGTAGGCGCCCGCCTCGCCGCGCTGGGCGATGTCGCCGGTGGCGACCACCAGGTCCGCGCCGGGGCGCTCGCGCCCCATGGCCCCGATCACCCGCTTCAGGGCGTCCCGGGTGTTCACGCCCTTGAGGACGCCGCGCGGGTCGGCGAACAGATGCGGGTCGGTGAGCTGGAACAGCCGCGCCGTCTCGCCGGCGCAGGGCAGGGCGGGGGG
>CAYSVD010000154.1:0-21138 GCA_964434395.1 uncultured Pseudohongiella sp. | reverse complement strand
TCGCGCTGTCCCGACGACCGGCCTTGCGCTAACATCGTCCGGCCCCGCGGCGACCGCTCCCCCATGAACAGACCGCTCCCGCCCGCCATCGCCCTCGCCGCCGCCCTGCTGGCGTCGCCGCGGGGCCGGACGATGTTAGCGCAAGGCCGGTCGTCGGGACAGCGCGAGCGGCGGGGTCGTCGGGAAGTTAGGGAGCGGAGCGCCGACGCCGCGCCTCGGTGCGCATGTCCGCTCCCGGACGTCCCCCAAGATCCTTTGAAATGGCGGACGGGCTGAAGCCAAGAGTGAAGATGCCAAGAGCAAGACCAAGAGCGAAGACCAAGAGCGAAGATTGACCGGGCGGCCGGAAAGTGACAGCATATTGCCGTCCCCGCGTCCCTCGGTGAGCCGTATGCATTCCTCCAAGCGGGTCCTGTTTTTGGATCTGGTGCTGTCGGTTTTCCGCCTGAACGGCGCCTTGGTCGCCGAAGGCGACGCCATGACCCGCGGCCTCGGCCTCACTCACGCCCGCTGGAAGATCATCGGCGCGATCGCCCTGTCGAGCGCCGCGCTCACCGTGCCGGGCATCGCCCGCGCGCTGGGCCAGTCGCGCCAGGCGGTGCAGCGCATCGCGGACGCGATGGCGGAGGACGGCCTGCTGGCCTACCTGCCCAACCCGGGACACAGGCGTTCCCGGCTGGTGGCGCTCACGGACCGGGGCCGCGAGGCCTACCGCATGCTGAGGGAGGTGCAGGACCCCTGGGCGATCAGGAACACCGAGGATGTTTCGGTCGAGGAGCTGGAGACGGCCCTGCGGCTGATCGGGCGTCTGGCCCGACGTCTTGACCGGCGTCCGGGGCGCGGCGGCGATGCGGCTTAGCGGCCGGCTGCCCCGCGAGCTGTACCGGGCCGAACAGGTCCGGACGCTGGACCGGATCGCCATCGAGGAGTGCGGCATCGAAGGCTTCGAGCTGATGCGCCGCGCCGGGGCGGCGGCCTTCGAGGCGCTGCGGGCCCGGTGGCCGCAGGCCCGCCGCGTGCGGGTGTTCGCCGGCGTCGGCAACAACGGCGGCGACGGCTGGGTGTTGGCGGAACTGGCCGCGGCGCAGGGCCTGGCGGTCGAGGTGACGCCCGCGGGCGACCCGGAGCGCTTGACGGCGGACGCCGCCGCCGCCCGCGCCCGCTGCCTTGAGCGGAAGGTGACGGTGACGCCTCCGGCGGAGCCGGTCGGCGCGCCGGATCCGTCCTCCGCCGTGGTGGTGGACGCGCTGCTCGGCACGGGGCTGGATCGGGCGGCGACGGGGGGATGGGCCGCCGCCATCGACCGCATCAACGAAAGCGGTTGCCCGGTGCTGGCGCTGGACGTGCCGTCCGGCCTGTGCGCCGACACCGGAACCCCGCTCGGCCGTGCGGTTCGGGCCGACGTCACGGTCGCCTTCATCGGCGTGAAGCGGGGGCTGCTGACCGGACAGGCCGCCGACCACGTCGGCGAGTTGCTGTTCAGCGATCTGGACGTGCCGGAGGCGGTCTTCACCGGCCCCCGCTCCCCGGCCCCGGCCGCCGTCCGCATCGACATCAACGACGTCGCCGCCCGCCTGCCGCCGCGCCGGCCGGCCGCCCACAAGGGCTGTTTCGGCCGCGTGCTGGTCGTGGGCGGGGACCGCAGCATGGGCGGGGCGGCGTTGCTGGCGGCCGAGGCGGCGTTGCGCGCCGGCGCGGGCCAGGTCGGCCTGCTCACCCGCGCGGCCCACGTCCCGGCGGCGCTGGCCCGGCGGCCGGAGATCATGGCGGCGGCCGTCGAGGACGGCGCGGAGCGGGAGCTCATGGACCGGGCCGACGTCATCGTGGTCGGACCGGGGCTGGGGCTGGGCGAGTGGTCGCGCCGGCTGCTGGAGTTGGCGCTGGCGGCGCGCCGGCCGCTGGTGGTCGACGCGGACGGGCTGACCCTGCTGGCGGCCGGCGCGGCGCGCCGGGACGACTGGCTGCTGACCCCCCATCCCGGCGAGGCCGCCGCCCTGCTGGGCGTGTCCGCGGCCGAAGTCCAGCGGGACCGCTTCGCGGCCGTCGAGGCGTTGGCGGAGCGGTGGGGCGGCCACTGCCTGCTCAAGGGCAGCGGCAGTCTGGCGGCGGGCCCCGGCGGCCCCGTGCATCTCGTCGCCGAGGGCAACGCGGGCATGGCCTCGGGCGGCATGGGGGACGTGCTGGCGGGGCTGGCCGGCGGGTTGCTGGCCCAGCATCTGGAGCCGGGCGCCGCGCTGCGCTGCGCCGCGTGCGCGCACGGCGAGGCCGCCGACCTCGCCGCGGCGGAGGCCGGCCAGCGGGGCCTGCTGGCCGGCGACCTGCTCGCCCGCATCCCCCCGTTGCTCAATCCCGCCCGGGGGGCCGCGCCGTGACCCGCCTCGCCGCCCGGTTGCCGGACGAGGCGGCCACCTTGCGCTTCGGCCGGCAGCTCGCCCGGGCGACCTTCGTCGCCCCGGCGGCGGAGGGCCCGCCGGCCACCGCCGGCGGGATGATCTATCTGCACGGGGAGCTGGGCGCCGGCAAGACCACCCTGGCGCGGGGCCTGCTGCGCGGCTACGGCCACGAAGGCCCGGTCAAGAGCCCCACCTACACGTTGCTGGAGCCCTACGAGTCCGACGGGCTGCGGATTTACCACTTCGACCTGTACCGGCTGGCCGACCCGCGGGAGGTGGAGTACCTCGGCGTCGAGGAGTGCTTCGGGCCGGGGAACCTGTGCGTGGTGGAATGGCCGGAGCGGGGCGGGGACGCGCTCCCGTCCCCGGACCTGCGCGTCCGGCTGGCGGCGGCGGACGGGGGCCGGACGCTGGAGTGCCGCGGCGAGTCGGACAGGGGGCGGGCGATGGCGGCCGCTCTCGCCAAAGAACGCGCCCGCGGCGCCGACAACCATTTCGCGGACCTGAGGGATATCGGCGGACGGCCATGAGGGGAATCGCGCTGTTCGGACTGTGCGTGTGCGCCGTGCTGGCGGCGGCCCTCCCGCGGGCGCAGGCGGCCGAGGTCGAGGACGCGCGGCTGTGGCGCGCCCCGGACCGCCTGCGGCTGGTGTTCGACCTCAGCGGGCCGGCGGAGCACCGCCTGCTCGCCCTCGAAAACCCGGACCGGGTCGTCATCGACATCCGCGGCGCGGCGGGCGCCGGGCCGGCGGCGGAGCTCGATTTCGGCGACGGCCCCGTGCGGGCCCTGCGCGCGGCGCCCCGGGACGACGGCCTGCGGGTGGTGCTGGACCTGCGCCGCGCGGTGGATCCCAGAAGCTTCGCGCTGGCGCCGGGCGGGGGGCGGGGCGACCGGCTGGTGATCGACCTGCACGAGCGCGCCGCGCCGGCGGCGCCGTCCCGTCCCGCTCCGCCCGCCCCGTCCGCGCGGCGGGACATCGTGGTGGCCGTCTCGGCCGGGCACGGCGGCGAGGATCCGGGCGCCATCGGCCGCGACGGCCGGATCCGGGAGAAGGACGTCGCGCTGGCCATCTCCCGGGCGCTGGCCGCGCAGCTCGAGCGCATGCCCGGCTACCGGGCGGTGATGATCCGCGACGGCGACTACTACGTGCCGCTGCGGCGGCGCCCGCGGATCGCCCGCGAGCATCGGGCCGACCTGTTCGTCGCCGTCCACGCCGACTGGTACCGCAACCGGCTGGCCCGGGGGGCGACGGTCTACGCCCTGTCCGGCGACCGGGCGGACCGGGAGAAGGCGCGGCGGGTCGAGGAGAAGGAGAACAGCTCGGATCTGCTCGGCGGCGTGGGCGGCGACACCGCGCTGGCCGCGTACGAAGACGACGTGGCGAGGATCCTGGTGGATCTCAACATGGACTGGAGCATGCGGCGGAGCCTGGCCGCCGGCACCCGCGTCATCGAGTCCCTCGCCGCCGTCACCCGCGTGCGGCGCGGCAAGGTGCAGCAGGCCTCGCTGCAGGTGCTGAACTCGCCGGACATCCCCTCGATCCTCATCGAGACCGGCTACCTGACCAATCCCGAGGAGGCCCGCCTCCTGAGCTCCGCCCGCTTCCAGGAGCGGCTGGCCGGCGCCATCGCCCAGGGGATCGCGGACTTCTTCCTCGACGCGCCGCCGGAGGGCAGCCTGGTGGCCTGGTGGAAGGCCGGCGGCGGCGCGCCCGGCAGCTACGCGGTCGAGCGCGGGGACAGCCTGTCGGAGATCGCGGCGCGCTTCGGCGTGCCGCTGGCCCGGCTGCGCTCGGCCAACGCGCTGGGCGCATCGGACCTCATCGTGCCGGGCCAGGTGCTGGTCCTGCCCGGCGCCGCCGGGCCGCGCGAGCACACCGTCCGCCGCGGCGAGACCTTGTCCGGGATCGCCGAGCGGCATCGGGTCGGCTTGTCCAGCCTGCGCCGGGCCAACGGACTGTCCGGCGACCGCATCCTGGCCGGCCAGGTGCTGAGGATCCCCCCGGGCTGAAGGCGTCCGGTGCTACAATGGCCGCCGTTCCGGTTCCCCGCCCGCCCGCCATGCCGCGCATCCAGTTGCTGAGCCAGCGCCTGGCCAACCAGATCGCCGCCGGGGAGGTGGTGGAGCGCCCGGCATCCGTCGTCAAGGAGCTGCTGGAGAACAGCCTGGACGCCGGCGCCGACCGGGTGGAGGTCGGCGTGGCCCGGGGCGGCGCGAGCCGCGTGACCGTGCGGGACAACGGCGCCGGGGTGGCGAAGGACGACCTGCCGCTGGCCCTGAGCCGGCACGCCACCAGCAAGATCCGCGAGCTCGAGGATCTGGAGCGCGTCGCCAGCCTGGGCTTCCGCGGCGAGGCGCTGGCCAGCATCGGGTCGGTGTCCCGGCTGACGCTGAGCTCGCGGGCGGCGGACGGCGGACGGGACGGCGGCTGGCGCGTGCGGACCGAGGGCGCCGAGGAGGCTCCACGACTGGAGCCGGCGGCCCATCCGCCGGGCACCACCGTGGAGGTCCGGGATCTGTTCTTCAACACGCCCGCCCGCCGCAGGTTCCTAAGGACCGAGAAGACGGAATTCTCCCGCATCGAGGAGGTGGTCAGGCGCCTGGCCCTCAGCCGCTTCGACGTCCAGTTCACCCTGAGCCACAACGACCGGACGGTGCACCGGCTGCCGGCCGCCGCCGCCGAGGCGGAGCGCCTCCGGCGGATCGGGCTGGTCTGCGGCCCGGCCTTCGTCGAGCGCGCCGTGCCGGTGGAGGCGGAGCGCGGGGAGTTCAGGCTGTGGGGATGGGTGGGCCTGCCGACCTTCTCCCGCAGCCAGGCGGACCTCCAGTACTTCTACGTCAACGGCCGGGTCGTCAGGGACAAGCTGGTCGCCCACGCGGTCCGGCAGGCCTACCGCGACGTGCTGTTCCAGGGCCGGCACCCGGCCTATGTGCTGTACCTGGAGCTGCCCGCCGCCGCGGTGGACGTGAACGTGCACCCCACCAAGAGCGAGGTGCGCTTCCGCGACGGCCGCGCGGCGCGCGATTTCCTCTTCGGCGCCCTGCACGGCGCGCTGGCGCGGGTGCGGCCGGACGACATGATGGGTGCCGCCGCCGCGCCGTCCCGGCCGCCCGCCGCCGTCCATTCCGCCGTCCGTTCCCCCGTCCATTCCGCCGTCCGTTCCACTGTCCATTCCGCCGAACCCGCCGGCGCTCCCGACCCGCGCCGGGCGCGGGAGGACGCGCCGGCGCCGGCGCCGCTGGACGGGGACGCCGAGGCGCCGCCGCTCGGCTACGCCGTGGCCCAGCTGCACGGCATCTACATTCTGGCCCAGAACCGCGACGGGCTGGTCATCGTGGACATGCACGCCGCCCACGAGCGCATCAACTACGAGCGCATGAAGCGGAGCTGCGAGGAGGAGGGGATGAAGATGCTGCCGCTGCTGGTGCCGCTGGCCGTCGCGGTCAGCCGGCGGGAGGCGGACTGCGCGGAGGCGCAGCGCGAGGCGCTGCTCGGCCTCGGGCTGGACCTGGAGCGGGCCGCCCCGGAGTCGGTGGTGGTGCGCCAGGTCCCGGCCATCCTGAAGGACGCCGACGCGGAGCGGCTGGTGCGGGACGTGCTGTCCGACATCATCGAGCACGGCGCCAGCGACCGCATCCGGGCCCGCCGGGACGAGCTGCTGTCGACCATGGCCTGCCACGGCTCGGTGCGGGCGAACCGGCGGCTGACGGCGCCGGAGATGAACGCCCTGCTGCGGGACATGGAGGCCACCGAGCGCAGCGGCCAGTGCAACCACGGCCGTCCCACTTGGGTCCACCGGAGCCTGGACGAGCTGGACAAGCTGTTCCTGCGTGGCCGGTAGCCGTCCCGGCGGGCCGCCGGCCGTCTGCCTGACGGGCCCCACCGCCGCCGGCAAGACCCGGCTGGCGCTGGCGCTGGCCGAGCGCCACCCGTTCGGGATCATCAGCGTGGATTCCGCCCAGGTCTACCGGGGCATGGACATCGGCACCGGCAAGCCGGACCGGCGGACCCTGGCGCGCTTCCCGCACCGGCTGGTGGACATCCGCGACCCGGCCCGGCCCTATTCCGCCGCCGCGTTCCGGCGCGACGCCCTGCGCGAGATCGAGGCGGTTCGGGCCGAGGGGAGGACGCCCCTGCTGGTGGGCGGCGCCATGCTGTACTTCAAGGCGCTGCGCGACGGCCTGGCCGAGCTGCCCGCCGCGGACCCCGCGGCGCGCCGCGGCATCGAGGAGCTGGCGGCGCGGCGCGGCTGGGCCGGGGTCCACGAGGAGCTGGCGAAGGTCGATCCCGAGTCCGCCCGGCGCATCCACCCCAACGACCCCCAGCGCCTGCAGCGGGCGCTGGAGGTGTTCCGGACGACCGGCGAGCCCCTGTCCGGGCTGCACCGGGCGGCCGGCGGGCCGCCGCCGGTCCCGTTGCGGTTCTTCGCCCTGATGCCGGAGGACCGCGGCGAGCTCAACGGGCGGATCGCCCGCCGGTTCCGGTCCATGCTGGACCGGGGCCTGGTCGGGGAGGTGGCCGCCCTGCGCCGGCGCGGGGACCTCCATCCCGGACTGCCCTCGATCAAGTCGGTGGGCTACCGGCAGGTGTGGCATCACCTCGACGGCGGGTCGGACTACGATGCCATGACGGAAAGGAGTATCATAGCGACGCGGCAGCTGGCCAAGCGGCAACTGACCTGGCTGCGGGGATGGAAAGATCTGCGGATCCTGGGCGGTCCCTGCGGGCAGGCGGCGCGGGCCGTGCTGGACTGCGTGGAGTCCGCCGAGCGCGGAGTGTGAACGGGCGCCTCGGAGCCGCGGGCGCTCATGCAAGATCGAGGAGAATTCAGATGTCCAAGGGGCACACACTGCAGGAACCCTTTCTCAACACGCTCCGCAAGGAGCGCGTTCCGGTATCCATCTATCTGGTCAGCGGCATCAAGCTGCAGGGGCAGATCGAGTCGTTCGACCAGTTCGTGATACTGCTGAAGAACGCCGTCAGCCAGATGGTGTACAAGCACGCCATCTCGACGGTCGTCCCCTCGCGTCCGGTCAGGATCCCCATGCAGCAGCCCGAAGGACAGGGCGGCGGCGCGTCGGGCAACGCCTAGGGCGAGGGCGGCCGTTGTTCCTCGAGCGCCCGCGCGCCGGCGAGGTCTCGGTCCTCGTCCACGTCGCGGCGGGCCCGCAGGCCGGGGAGGAGGACGCGGCCGAGTTCCGGGAGCTGGCGCTGGCCGCCGGCGCCGCGCCCGCGGCCTGGATCGGCGGCCGCCGCCGCCGGCCCTGCCCGGGCCATTTCGTCGGCAGCGGCAAGCTGGCGGAGATCGCCGCGGCGGTCCGGAGCTGCCGGGCCGAGCTGGCGCTGTTCAATCACTCCCTCACGCCGAGCCAGGAGCGCAACCTGGAACGCGCGCTGGGGTGCCGGGTGCTGGACCGGACCGGCCTGATCCTGGACATCTTCGCCCAGCGCGCCCGCAGCCACGAGGGCAAGTTGCAGGTGGAGCTGGCCCAGCTGCGGCACCTGAGCACCCGGCTGGTGCGGGGCTGGAGCCACCTGGACCGGCAAAAGGGCGGCATCGGCCTGCGCGGCGCGGGCGAGACCCAGCTGGAGCTGGACCAGCGGATGATCGGCCAGCGCATCCGGGCGATCGGCAAGAGCCTGGACCGGGCGCGCGGCCGGCGGGAGCTGGGCCGGCGCGCCCGCCGGCGCGCCGAGGTCGCCACCGTGTCCTTGGTGGGCTACACCAACGCCGGCAAGTCCACGCTGTTCAACCGTCTGGCCGGCGCCGGCGCCTACGCGGCGGACAAGCTGTTCGCGACGCTGGACCCGAGCCTGCGCCGGATCGATCTGCCCGGCCACGGCCCGGCGGTGCTGGCGGACACGGTCGGCTTCATCAGCCGTCTGCCGCACCAGCTGGTGGAGGCCTTCCGGGCGACCCTGGAGGAGACGGCGTCGGCCGACCTGCTGCTGCATGTGGTGGACGCCTCGGGCGAGGACCGCGCCCGGCGCGTCGAGGAGGTGAACGGAGTGCTGCGCGGAATCGGCGCCGAAGCCGTGCCGCAGATCCTGGTGCTCAACAAGACCGACCTCCTGCCCGCGTCCGCCCCCGCCCGGGGCCGGTCCGGGCGCGTCGGGCTGTCCGCCCGCACCGGCGAGGGCGTGGACCGGCTGCGGGCCGAGATGGCGCGGGCGCTGTCGGGGGCGCTGGTCCGAAGGACCGTCCGGCTGGGCCCCGGCGAGGGCCGCCTGCGCAGCATGCTGTACGGCAGGGGCTGCGTGGAGACCGAGCGGGCCGACCGGGCCGGCGGCAGCCGCCTGGACGTCCGGATGCCCCGGGCGGAGTACGAGCGGCTGTTCCGGCCCTCCGGCGGGCGCGGCGCGAGCCCGGTGTAAAGCGCCGGCGATTCCGCTAGAATCGGTCCCCGGCACACCGAGCGACGGAGAATCCAATGGCTTGGAACGAGTCGGGGAACAACGGCAAAGACAACGACCCGTGGGGCGGCGGCCGCCGCGGCGGCGACGGCGGTCCGCCCGACCTGGACGAGATCGTCGGCGCCTTGGGCCGCCGGCTCGGCGGCCTGTTCGGACTGTCGGGCCGGGGCGGCGGCCGCGGCGCCGGCCGCGGCGCCGGAGGCGGCAGGCGCTTCTCCGGCGGCATGCTGGCGGGCCTGGCCGCGGTGGTGGTGGCGGTCTGGGGCGTCATGGGCGTCTACGTGGTCGACGAGGCCGAGCGCGGGGTGGTGCTCCGCTTCGGCCGGGTGCTGGAGCAGACCATCGGTCCGGGGCTGCGGTGGCAGCCGCCGATCGTCGACGAGGTGCGGCTGGTCAACGTCTCCGAGCTCAACGCGCGGACCTACGAGAACCACTCCATGCTGACCACCGACGAGAACATCATCGACATCGTGGTCACCGTGCAGTACCGCATCGAGAATCCGGTCAACTACGTCATCGCGGTGCAGGATCCCGAGCGCAGCCTCGACAACGCGGCGGAGTCGGCGCTGCGCCACGAGGTGGGCAGCAACTTCATGGACCAGATCCTCACCACCGGCCGCGAGCAGATGGCGAACAACGTCCGGGCGCGGCTGCAGGACTACATGGACGTCTACGACACCGGCATCCGGGTGTCCCGGGTCAACGTGGTGAACGCGCAGCCGCCCGACGACGTGCGGGAGGCCTTCGACGACGTGATCCGGGCCCGGGAGGACGAGCAGCGGGCGCAGAACCTGGCGCAGCAGTACGCGAACCGGATCATTCCCGAGGCCCGCGGCGCGGCGCAGCGGCAGATCGAGGAGGCGAACGCGTACAAGGAGGAGGCGATCGCCAAGGCCGAGGGAGAGGCCTCGCGTTTCGAGCAGCTGCTGACCGAATACGAGAAGGCGCCGGAGGTCACGCGCCAGCGGCTCTACATCGAGTCCCTGCAGGAGGTCATGACCGCCAGCAGCAAGATCATGATCGACGTGGAGGGCGGCAACAACATGCTGTACCTGCCGCTGGACAAGATCATGGAGCAGCAGCGCCGGGGCGCGCCGCTGGCGCCGGGCGGTGCCACCACCCAGGAGCTGCGCGACCTGGCCGACCAGTTGGCGCCGTACCTGCCGGGGCCGTCGACCGGCAACGCCGTGGACCGCTCCCGTCTGGGGGGCCGAGGAGGAAGACCATGAAAAACGTCATCGCCGTCGCGTTGGGACTGGCGGTCCTGATCGTCGCCGCCAACTCGCTGTTCGTGGTCAGGGAGACCGAGCGGGCGGTCATGCTGAAGTTCGGCGAGTTGGTCAACGCGGACATCCCGTCGGGACTGCACGTGAAGGTTCCCATGGTGAACACCGTGCACAAGTTCGACGCGCGCATCCAGATCCTGGACTCCCCCTCGGAGCGGTTCTTCACCCTGGAGCAGAAGGCGCTGGAGGTCGACTCCTACGCCAAGTGGCGGATCTACGACGTGGGGCAGTTCTACGTCTCCACCCAGGGCAACATCGCCAATGCGGCCCGGCTGCTGTCGGAGCGCATCAACGACGGCCTGCGCAACCAGGTGGGCACCCGCACCCTGATCGAGGTGGTCGCCGGCGAGCGCGACGAGCTGATGACGATGCTGACCAGCGATCTCAACGAGAGCACGGCGCGGGACATCGGCATCGAGCTCATCGACGTCAGGGTCAAGCGGATCGACCTGCCGGACGACGTGCGCTCCTCCGTGTTCGACCGGATGATCGCCGAGCGCAACCGCGAGGCGCAGGAGCTCAGGTCCCGGGGCGACGAGCTGGCCATCGGCATCCGCGCCGACGCCGAGCGGCAGGCGGTGATCTACGAGGCGGAGGCCTACCGGGACGCCGAGCGCATCCGGGGCGAGGGGGACGCGCAGGCCACCGCGATCTACGCCGACGCCTACACCCGGGATCCGGAGTTCTACGCCTTCACCCGCAGCCTGAACGCCTACCGGGAGACCTTCAGCACCAAGGGCGACGTGCTGTTGCTGGACCCGGACAGCGACTACTTCAAGTACCTCAAGGACGGCCTGCCGCGGCAGTAGCGGGAGGGGCCGGCGGCCCCCGGACGGCGCACCCGCGCCGGGCGGGCGCGTCCCGCGGGCGGCGGAACGGGGCAGCGGCATGTGGTGGCACGACCTGACGGTGGCTTTCTGCCTGGTGTTGATCATCGAGGGGCTGTTGCCGTTCCTGTCTCCCGGGCGGTGGCGCCGCCTGCTCATCCTGGTGGACCAGGTGGACGACGCCACCGTGCGCCTGTTCGGCCTCGGCTGCATGCTCGCCGGCACGGCGTTGCTGTTGCTGGTCAACTGAGCGCCCGGCCGGCATGAGCTCCGCCGAGCGCTGGCTGTTGCCCGACGGGGTCGAGGAGATCCTGCCGGAGCAGGCGGGCCGGCTCGAGTCCCTGCGCCGCCAGTTGCTGGACCTGTACGGCTCCTGGGGCTACCAGCTGGTGATCACCCCGCTGATGGAGTACCTCGACTCGCTGCTGGTGGGATCCTCGCGCGAGCTGGACCTGCACACCTTCCGGATCACCGACCAGCTGAGCGGGCGCATGATGGGGGTGCGCGCCGACATCACGCCGCAGGTGGCCCGGATCGACGCCCGCCGCCTGGGCCGCGAGGGGCCGGCGCGGCTGTGCTACGCCGACAGCGCGCTGCACGCCCGGCCCCGGGGCCTCATGGCGTCCCGCATCCCGATCCGCATCGGCGCCGAGCTCTTCGGACACGCGGGCGTGGAGTGCGACGTCGAGCTGATCCTCCTCATGCGCGAGACGCTGGCGGCGGCCGAGATCGGGGAGGCCCGCATCGTGCTGGGACACGTGGGGATCTTCCGCGCCCTGCTGCGCGAGGCGGGGCTGGAGCCGGCGGTGGAGCGGGAGCTGTTCGCGGCGGCGCAGCGCAAGGCCTTCGACGAGATCGACGCGGCGCTGGCCGGGGCGGTGGGGGACGCGGCGCTGCGGGAGTTGCTGGGCCGGCTGACCCGCATGAGCGGGGGCGGGGAGGTGATGGAGAAGGCCGCCGGCGCCTTCGCCGGCGCGCCGCGCGCCGCGCGGGACAGGCTGGCGGAGCTCGATGCCGTCGCGGACGGGGTCCGCCGCCGCGCGCCGGACGTCGACCTGGCGTTCGACCTGTGCGAGCTGCGCGGCTACGAGTACCACACCGGCGTCGTGTTCGCGGCCTACGCGCCGGGCTGCGGCGGGGCGGTCGCCAAGGGCGGGCGCTACGACGGCATCGGCGAGGCCTTCGGGCGCGCCCGCCCGGCGTCGGGCTTCGACAGCGACCTTAGGACCCTGAGCGCGCTGACCGCGCGGGCCGCCGCGCCGCGCCGGGGCATCGCCGCGCCGGACGGGGCCGACGCGGCGCTGCTGGAGGCCGTGCGCCGGCTGCGCGAGGACGGCGAGACGGTCGTCACCCACCTCGGCGCCGGCGCTCCGGACCGCCGGGAATGCGAGGAGCTGGGCTGCGACCGGCGGCTGGCGCTCGAGGACGGCCGGTGGGCGGTGCGCCCCGCCCCGTCGTCGTGAGGGAGGCGGGCATGGCGAGGTCGGTGGTGGTGCTGGGCGTCCAGTGGGGCGACGAGGGCAAGGGCAAGGTGGTCGACCTGCTCGCCGGGCGGGCGGACGTGGCGGTCCGCTTTCAGGGCGGGCACAACGCCGGCCACACGCTGGTGGCCGGCGGCGAGAAGACCGTCCTGCACCTCTTGCCCTCCGGCGTCCTGCGCCCGGACGTGCGTTGCGTCATCGGCAACGGCGTGGTGCTGAGCCTGGAGGCGCTGACGGAGGAGGCGGACGGCCTGGAGGCGCGGGGCGTTCCGGTCCGCGAGCGGGTCCGCGTCAGCGGCGCCTGCCCGCTGGTGCTGCCGTCCCACGTCGCGCTGGACAGGGCCCGGGAGGCGCGTCGGGGCGAGGACAGGATCGGGACCACCGGCCGGGGCATCGGCCCCGCCTACGAGGACAAGGCGGCCCGCCGGGGGCTGCGGCTGGCCGACACCGCCGACGAGGACCGCTTCGCCGGCGCCCTGGCCGAGTTGCTCGACCTCCACAACTTCTGGCTGGAGCGGTACTACGGGGCGGAGACCGTCGACGGGGACCGGACGCTGGAGGACTGCCTGCGGCTGGCCCGGCGGGTCCGGCCGATGATGGCGGACACCGCGGCGCTGCTGCACGGCTATCGTCGGGAGGGGATGGCCATGCTGTTCGAAGGCGCCCAGGGCGCGCTGCTGGACATCGACCACGGCACCTACCCTTACGTGACCTCCTCCAACACCACGGCGGGCGCCGCGTCGGCCGGCAGCGGCGTCGGCCCGTTGCATCTGGATTACGTGCTCGGCGTCGCCAAGGCCTACGCCACCCGGGTCGGCGGCGGGCCCTTCCCCACCGAGCTGCGCGACGCGACGGGCCGGCATCTGGCCGCCGTCGGACGCGAGAAGGGCGCCACCACCGGCCGCGACCGGCGCTGCGGCTGGTTCGACGCCGCCGCGGTCCGGCTGGCGGCGGGGATCAACAGCGTCTCCGGCCTTTGCCTGACCAAGCTGGACGTGCTGGACGGCCTCGAGACCGTCAGGGTGTGCACCGGCTACCGGAGCGGGGCGGCGCCCGCCGCCGGACTGATGGACGCGGCCGGCTTCGCCCGCCTCGAGCCGGTCTACGAGGAGTTGCCCGGATGGAAGGACTCCACCACCGGCCTGCGGCGCATCGAGGCGCTGCCGGCCAACGCCAAGGCCTACGTCCGCTTCATCGAGGAGGCGGTGGGGGCGCCGGTCGACATGATCTCCACCGGCCCGGACCGGGAGCAGACGATCGTGCTGCGCCATCCCTTCGAGGCCTGAGGCGTCATTCCCACAGCCAGGCGGCGCCCCGGGCGCCGGCGGCGTCGCCGAAGGCGGGCGGGACTAGGCGGGTCGCGACCGCATCGGAGAACACATGCTCCGCGAGGCGCCGGAGCGCCGCGCGGTACAGCCCGGCGATGTTCGACAGGCCCCCGCCCAGCACCACGACCTCCGGATCGATCAGGTTGACGACGACGGCGAGGCAACCGGCCAGCTGCCGGCCGTACACGTCCAGGCAGCGGCGGGCCAAGGCGTCGCCGCCTTCGGCCCGGCGCGCGATCTCCCTGGGATCCTCCGCCGTCCCGCCGAGCTCCTCGAAGGTCCGGACCATCCCCCGTCCGCACAGCAGGGTCTCGACGCAGTCGCGGCGGCCGCAGTGGCAGTCCCGGCCCCCGCGGACCGGATCGAGGGCCGCAGGCGGGGCCGGGTTGTGGCCCCACTCGCCCGCGATGCGGTTGGGGCCGGTCAGCAGGCGCCCGCCGGTCACGATCCCGCCGCCGACGCCGGTGCCGAGGATCGCGCCGAACACGGTGCGCGCGCCGCGGCCCGCGCCGGAGCGGGCCTCCGCCAGCGCGAAGCAGTCGGCATCGTTCGCGAGCCGCACCTCGCGGCCGAGGGCGGCCTCCAGATCCGCCTGCAGGGGCCGGCCGTTCAGGCAGGCGCAGTTGGAGTTCTTCATCAGGCCGGCGTCTCCGGACGGCGCGCCGGGCGCGCCGACGCCGACGGTCGGCCGGGCGCCGGCCAGCTCCTGAAGCCGGCGGACCACGCCGGCCGCCGCCGCCACCGTCGCCTCGTAATCGCCGCGGGGCGTGTCGCGCCGGATCCGATGGCGCACCGCCGCATCGTCGTCGAGGACGATCCCCTCGATCTTGGTGCCGCCAAGATCCACCCCGATCCGCGCGCCCATCCGGCCGTCCCGCTCCCGCGACGGGCCGGATGCTACTACAGGCGCGCGGGCCGTCGCGGGCCGGACGCCGTCGACCGCATCCGCAAGATCCCGGGGATCGAGCCGGACGCATTCCGCCGCGGAGCGCCGTCCGATCCCCCATCGCGGCCGCGTCCCGCGGATGCTCTCTTCATGGCCGCATGAAGAACGGGCGGCGCCGCGAACCCGCAACGGCGCGATGCCGGAAGCGGTCGAGGAGATGCCGGTGAGCTCCCATCCGACTTCGGGGGAACGGTCATGCGCCTCGTCGACGAGGAGCGTGTTGGGGATGTTCCCGCGCCCTTCGCCGGCCGTTCCGCGACCGGAGCGTAAAACCGGCTCGGCGCCCCGCTCCCGTTCCGCGTCGCGAACGCGAGGCCCGGAGCGCCCGCTTCGAACCGTTCGACGCGCGCCGGGAGGAATTCCGCCGATCCCGTCATCGCGCGGTCCGTTCGACGAGTCTGATCGCCTGCATCTCGATGGGTCCGCGCCATGCCTCCCTCATTTTGCCCGCCCACGGCGTCATGGGACCGCGACGGACCGGGCGGGCGGAATCGGAAAACCCACTACATATTGTTTGACTTTCCTTGATAGGCCCTATATGTTGCTTTGCGTTCCGCGCCGGCACGGCGCGAAAGAACGGATCCGGACCGCGGCCGCCGCGGCCGCGATGCCGCATCGACGGACCAAGGGAGCCGCAGAACCATGTCGAAATCCGCTCGGGCGCGCGCTGGAAAACCCGTCGCCGAAGGGCCGCGGGACGAGGGCATCGACGGCGACAGGCTGCGCCGGTTGCAGCAGGCCAAGGAGGAGAAGATACGGGAGCGGCTCGGGCTGTTCGCCGAGGAGATGGCCGCCGCGGAGGCGCGGCGGGCCAGGCGGCTCGACCGGGACTGACTCCCGGTGCCGGACGCGGCGCCCGCTTCGGCCGCCGGCGCTTTCGCCGGTCTTGAGCCGGGTCGACAGGCGGCCGGCGCGCGCGCCGGTTTTCCGCGCGCCGTCCGGATGGATGCGGTACACTGGATGCGCCATGTCGACGGGGCTGGCCGAGGATGGGTTCGAGTGTGCATTCGTTCCTGCTGCTGAAGTCGCTCTACCGGCCCTTCGAGGCCTTCGAGCGCCTCGCCGCCGCCGACCCTTCGCCGACCGCCGTCCTGTTCCGCTACTCCCTCTGGCTGCTGCTGCTGCCGCCCGTCTTCGCGTACGCGGGGGCGGTCAACTTCGGCTGGCGGCTGGGCGCGGAGGAGCCGCTGATGCTGCCGTCCGGATCCTTGGCGGCGATCAGCGCCTGCTACCTGTTGGCGCTGGTGTTCGGCCTGCTCAGCACGGCCGCGATCTCCCGCTGGATGGCCGCGACCTACGGCGCCGACGCCTCCATGGGCCGCCATCTCGCGCTGGTCACCATCGTCGGGGAGCCGTTGGCGGCGGCCAGCGCCGTCCACCTTTTCCCCGACGTGCTGGTCAACGCGCTGGTGCTGATCCCCGCCATGATCTGGAGCATGTACCTGCTGTACGCGGGGATACCGGTCGCGCTGGGCGCGCCGCCGGAGCGGGGCATGCTGATGGCATCGGCGCTGGTGGGGTGGCTGCTGGTGGCCGCGGTCGGCCTGCTGGGCCTCAGCATGGCGCTGTGGACCCTGGGAGCCGGCCCGCTGCTGGGCGTGTAGCGGAGGGGCGGGTCGGATGAGCGGCGCGGACGGAAACTACCACGACGGAGTCGCCGTCCGGCTGATCCAGTTCGCGGTCTTCTGGGCGGCGGCCGCGATGGCGGCCGGGGTGTACCTGTCCGCCGAACTGGTCTGGCCCGGGCTGGACTTCGGGCGGTTCTGGCTGTCCTTCGGACGGCTCCGCCCGCTGCACACCAACGGCATCATCTTCGGCTTCGGCGTTTCGGCGCTGATGGCCACCGCCTTCTACAGCGTGCAGCGCACCTGCCACGTCCCGCTGTTCGCGCCGCGCCTAGCCTGGTTCTGCTGCTACGCCTGGCAATTGCTGGTGCTGGCCGGCGGACTGTCGCTGCTGGCGGGCTGGACCAGCGCCAAGGAGTACGCCGAACTGGAATGGCCCTTCGACCTGGCCATCGCCGTCGTCTGGATCTGCTTCGGCGTCGTGTTCTTCGGCACCATCGCGGTCCGCCGCATCCGGCCGATCTACATCTCCAACTGGTTCTACGGCGCGCTGATCATCGTCATCGCCATGCTGCACATCGTGAACAGCCTGGCGATCCCCGTGACGCTGGACAAGTCCTATTCGCTGTACGCCGGGGCGCAGGACGCGGTGGTGCAGTGGTGGTACGGGCACAACGCGGTGGGCTTCCTGCTGACCGGCGGCTTCCTGGGCATGCTCTACTACTTCCTGCCGAAACACGCCGGGCGGCCCATCTGGAGCTACCGCCTCTCCGTCGTGGCGTTCTGGGCCTTCACCTACAGCTACATCTGGGCCGGCCCGCACCACCTGCACTACAACTCCGTGCCGGAGTGGGTGCAGTCCCTGGGCATGGTCATGAGCCTCGTCCTGCTGGCGCCGTCGTGGGCCACGCTGGTCAACGGCGTGATGACGGTCAGCGCCGCCTGGGAGAAGCTGCGCACCGACCCGGCCCTGAAGTTCATCGTGCTGTCGCTGGCGTTCTACGGCCTGGCCACCTTCGAGGGCCCCATGATGTCCATCCGCAGCGTCAACGTGGTCAGCCACTTCACGGACTGGACCATCGGCCACGTGCACTCCGGGGCGCTGGGCTGGAACGCCATGATCACCTACGGCACCTTCTACTTCATGGCGCCCCGGCTGGCGGGCCGGGAGCTGCACAGCCGGCCCATGGCCGACCTGCATTTCTGGTTGGCGCTGGCGGGCACCATGCTGTACGTCATCGCGATGTGGGCGGCGGGCGTCTCCCAGGGGTTGCTGTGGCTGAGCATCGACCCGATCGGCGAGCCGGCGTTCGGCTTCACGGACATCATGGCCAGCATGACCCCCTACTACGTCCTGCGCCTGATCGCCGGACTGATTTTCCTGGCCGGCACGGCGCTGATGGCGTGGAACCTGTACATGACCCTAAGGGGCGGGCGGCCGGCGCCGGCGGCGCCGCCGGCGGTGGACCCGGCCTGGGCGACGGGACGATGAGCGGGCTGTCGCTGCACCGGTGGATCGAGGAGCGCGCCGGACTGCTGGTGTTCGGCATCCTCGCGGTGTCCGCCATCGGCGGGCTGGCGCAGCTGCTGCCGGTGCTGTCCCAGGAAAGCCTAAGGACCGCCGTCGGGAACGTCCGGCCGTACACCGCCGCGGAGCTGACCGGGCGCGACATCTACATCCGGGAGGGCTGCAACGTGTGCCATTCCCAGCAGGTGCGTCCGTTGATCGCCGAGGTCGAGCGCTACGGGCCCTGGTCCCGGGCGGGCGAGTTCGCGTACGACCGGCCGTTCCTGTGGGGCTCCAAGCGCACCGGCCCGGACCTGCACCGGGTCGGCGGCAAGTACACGGACGACTGGCACCGCGTCCACATGATCGATCCGCGCGCGGTGGTGCCCGACAGCATCATGCCCGCCTACCCGTGGCTGGCCCGCCGGGACGCCGCCAGCGTCGGCGACATCGGCGCGAAGCTGCGGGCCCTGCGCGCGCTGGGCCATCCCTACACCGACGGGGACGTCGCCGGCGCCGAGGCGGCGCTCGAGGGCCTGACGGAGCTGGACGCCCTGATCGCCTACCTGCAGATCCTCGGCACGGGGCTCGAAGGAGGGGCGGAGCCGTGACGCTGTTCATCTTCGCCGGCGACATGCTGGTGATGGCTTTCATGATCGGGCTCGCGGTCTGGGTCGGCGTCCGGCGCGACGACGCGCAGATCGACTACGCCGCCCGCATTCCGCTGGAGGACGAGCGCCATGACGGCTGACCTGCCCGGCGGTTTCTGGAGCGGCTGGATCATCGTCTTGACCGTGTTCTCGCTGGCGGGACTGGTCTGGCTGACCGTCAGCGTGTACTTCTCGGACGACGCGCCGCGCGGGGACCGGCCCGAGCCGGTCTGGGACGGCGAGTTGAAGGAGGGCGCGAACGCGCCGCCCATGTGGTGGTTCTGGATGCTGTTCGGCTCCCTGATCGTCTCCGTCGTCTACCTGATGCTGTTTCCGGGGCTGGGCGGCTACCCGGGACTGCTGGATTGGTCCCAGGGCGGCCGGCTGGCCGGCAGCTACGAGGCCTACGAGCGGAGATTTCAGCGGCGCCGGGACGAGATCGCCGCCATGGAGCTGGCCGGCATCCAGAACGACCCGGCGCTGATGGCCGCCGCCGAGCGGATCTTCCGGCGGGAGTGCGCCGCCTGCCACGGCCCGGAGGGGCGGGGGCAGGCGGCGCTGTTCCCGAACCTGCACGACGTGGACTGGCAGTGGGGGTCCGCGCCGGAGCGGATCGAGCAGTCGATCCGGGACGGCAGGCAGGCGGTGATGGCGGGTTTCGCGCCGGCGCTGGGCGACGAGGGGGTCGCTCAGGTGGCGGACTACGTCCTGCGTCTGGGCGGCGGCGGGGCGGCGGGGCATCCCGGCAAGGCCGCCTACGACGGCAACTGCGCGGTGTGCCACGGCGCGGACGGCGCCGGCAGCGAGCTGCTGGGCGCTCCGCGGCTGTCGGACGGCATCTGGCTGTACGGCGGCGATCCGCGGACGGTCCGGGCGACGATCGCCGACGGTCGGTTCGGCGTGATGCCCGCCTTCGGCGGGCGGCTGGACGACGCCCAGATCAGGCTGCTGGTGGCGTTGCTGGCGCGCTGAGGCTGGCGGGCCCCGCCGGGTCAGCCGTTCCAGTCCACCGGCGGGTAGGGGATGTCCTCCCACTGGAACTCCTTCTCCTCCACCATGATATCCAGCATGGCGATCACGAATTTCTCCAGGAATCGGGCGGAGTCGCGGATCTGTTCGCGGTTGACGTCGCCTCTCCAAGTGGCGCCGCCGTGCACCAACTGGTTGCGCAACACGTAAATCACTGAAAAAACGACGTTGAGTACGCCTACGGTGGAACGCTGTTTCAGGCATTCGTTGGCTCTGCGTCTGGCGCCGCGAAATCTTGATTTCCATTTTTCCTCATCCATCTCGCCTCGCTGGTATTCCCAGAAAGCAGGATGGATGTACCGGTTGTTCAGCAAGCCCCGGATGCTGTTGGCGAACTCGTTCCAGATCAGGTAGTCGATTCGATTTTTTTTGTCCAGTTCGCACAGTCTCTTGAAAAATTGTCTGTATGCTTTCCGCTCATCGTGCTGTTTGGCGTGCTCCTTCGTCTTCTCCAGACTGGACTTCTTCGTCTTCGAACCGGAGTCTTTCGCGTATACTGCATTGAAGGCGATCCATAGGAAGATCAGTTTGCCGTCAAGGTCTTCGCACATCAGGGCCCGTTCGAGCCAGCTTAGGGAGCGATGGACGCGAATCCTCAGGTTGTATTCCTGATCGTTCCTGAGCTCCCGGTGTCTTTCTTTGATCTGGGCGTGGACCTTCGTCGATCTGTTGCAAGGTTTTTTTTTCAGTATCCCGGCAACGGTGTCTGGAGTCTTCTTTATGATGATGAGTTCTCGGTTTTGTTGAAAAATTTCGACCTCATCGCCCGGTTGGATGTCGACAGCATCGCAGTCTTTTTTGGGCAAGGTGATTTGGCGCTTGGTGTTTACTTTGGGCATTGCAACCTTCTCCTGCACAAGGAGAAGCAAAGATAGCACGGCCGGGGGCGGTATTCAGCAGTTTAGCGATTCTACCGATTTGCCCCAGGTGATTGAAACATTGGTTTTAAATTCGCGTTCGTCGGGGCCGTGGAATAGGGCAGGATGCCGATCCTCCGGATAATCCGTCAGGAACCCCCGATCTGTCCAAACCGTCGAGATAAGTCTTTCCAGTGTTCCGCTACGACGCCCGGGATCTTCTTGACGGTGGCAGGCTCATCCTCGCGCCGGCAAACCCCAACCTCGTCGTCCGACCGGGCGCCGAGGGCATCGCAGTCGTCTTGGCAGGGTGATCCGGCATCTCTTTCCCACTTTGGCACGGACTCTCGCCTCTTCGATGGTTCGCCGGACGCATTGCGCATGTTCCGTCCGGCGCTCGAAGCTGGAGTCCCGGCGGGTGTCGGAGTCCCCGGCGGAATCCCGGCACTGGTCCCGCCGGAGGCAGGGCTGACACCTAGACGGTCCCGCCCTGCGGGATGTGGAATGTGCGCCGCGGGCCATGCTCGTTTGGTTCCGCTCGCGCTCGGCATCCACGACCCCCGTTCCGCACCGCCACGCACTGCCGCCTGTCGACGGCGAAAGTCGAAGGCGTTCCGGAGCCCCTTCGGCGAGGCCATCTCCATCCTTCCCGGATCGTCGCGTCCGCCGGGTCGAGAAGGAGGTACCGGTGCGCGGCGGAATGTCGCCAGCCCGGGCCAGCGGCCGGCGCACCTTAGTCCGCATACCGCGTTCGCCCGGTCTGGCTCCCGTTGCATATCGGCTTGGTGCGCGGCGGCAATCCCGCATCCGTCCGGGGAGGCTCCCCGTCATCGGCTGGGACGGGGAGCCTCCC
>CAYSVD010000153.1:0-2711 GCA_964434395.1 uncultured Pseudohongiella sp. | reverse complement strand
GTAGAGGATGACCGGCTCGCCGTCGAGCCGCAGGTGCTGCCGCTCGGCTTCGAGCTCCGAGAGCGGCAGCCGCCAGTTCAGGGCGCTCGGCGCCGGGTCGCCGTGCCACTCCAGGCCGGGGCGGTTGACGAGCTCGCTGAGGAAGGGCGTGGCCTCCGCCGCCGGCAGCAGCCGGAGCGGGGTGACCTCGTTGGTGAGCGCCGCCGAGGCCTCGACGAGCTGGCGGAAGCGGGTGGCGGCCTGGCGCACCTCGGCGAGCAGGAAGACGGACTCGTGCGGGTTGCGCCGCGCCCGGAGCCAGTTGCGGGCGGACTCGACCAGCCAGTGGCCTCCGCGCGGACCGGAGCGGCCCGCCCGCTCCAGGCCCGGGTTGTGGCTCCAGACGACGAACGTCCTCAGGTCGTGGATCCGCGAGAGCAGGAAGTCGCGCCGGTTCCGCTGGGACAGCGCCGCGACACCGTCGAGGCCGTTGACCTCGGGCAGGACGCCGGGCCGCCGCAGCAGGTAGAAGTAGAGGCGGGTCCTCGTGTCCAGGGAGGAGAGCAGGCGCTGCCAGCGGTTCAGGATCTGGTCGAGTTGCTCGGGGGTGCGGCCGTCAAGGACGGCCGGCTCCAGTTCGGCGGCCGCCAGGAGTTCGCCGGCGCGGGTGATGCAGAACGGGTGCTCCTTCAGCCAGCCCCAGTAGGGGAGCTCGTCGGCGAGCGCGCCCGCCGCGGCGAAGTCCTGCTGCTCGGCCTTGAGGTTCATCACTCGAGGAGGTCGAGGTGCCAGCGGCCCGGCTTGCCGGCGTCGTAGCGGGTGCGGCTCTCGGCGCTCGCCTTGACGATGGACAGCATGTTGGGGTCCTCGCGCCAGGCGAGCAGGCCGAGGCCGTAGAGGACGAGGAAGATCACGCCGCCGGTGAGGAGCGAGTTGATGGCGTTCCACATCGCCATGCCCAGGGTGGCGGAGAGGAGGAACCACCGCCGCTCGACGCCCATGATGGTGAGCGGCCGGCTGAGAGCCGGGTGGCCGTCCCAGGCGCGCCTGCCGGTCACGGCTCAGCCCGGACCGTATGCACGGTGCATACCGTATGCCTTCATACGATCAATACGGCGTGCCGCGGATCGGTCCACTTTAGGTGAACCAGTCCAGGAAGTTGCCCGCGGCCATCGTCATGCCGAGCCCGAAGATGATCCCGGCGATGGCCTTCTTGGAGCCGCCCTCCCCGAAGGCGAACATCAGCCCGCCGATGACGATCGCGATCAGCGACAGTCCGCGCGCGATCGGGCCGGTGAAGGCCGTCTGGATGATGTTGACGGCGTTCTCCCAGGGGCTGGTGCCGGCCTTGCCGGCGAACGCCGTGCCGGGGACCAGCACGGCGGCAGCCGCCAGGGTGAGGAACACGAAGAGACGTGAGGGGATGCGTTTCATGCGAAAACCTCCTGGTCAGTCGTTGAAGTCGCCCTGGTCCTGTTCGGTGAGGCGTCTTGAAAGTTCGGGATCGCCGTCGCCACGGCGCACAGAGCGCTCCGCGAGGTCGACCTTCCGGCCGATGTCGTAGAGGCCCAGGCTGCGCAGGATCCCGGCGGCGGCGATCGCGACGGTGAGGAACGCGCTGCCCGCGTAGACGGTGATCGGCCACCAGTAGTCGGTGACGATGAGCCGGCGGTAGGGCGACAGGTAGTCGAAGCGGGACGCCCCGAAGAAGACGAGCGCGGCCGTGACCGCGACGCCCACGCCGAGACTGATCTTCCAAGGGTGCACGTCAGATCTCCATCAGCTCCGGCGGACGCGGATCCCGCGCTCCGCCGCTGCGCTGTGGTCTCGCGGCTTCCCGGAACGCCTTGGCGACCTTCGCGATCATCCGCCCGGCGTTGCCGTTCGCGCCGTGGAGGACGAAGCCGGCGGCGGCCTTGGCCGCCACGGCCCCTGCCCGGTAGTGCTCGGTGGTGACCTCGATGTTCACCCTGCCGAAGGTGTCGCGGCCGCCGGCTTCGGCATATTCAAGCTGCGCGTCGGGGAACGCCACCGCGCCCTCGGGGGTGTGGGGGAGCCCGAGTTCGGCGGCCGCGCGCCGCCGTTCGGCGTCGGCCGCCTCGCGCCCCGCCCGGGCGCGGGCCTTCTCGCTCCGGCGGACCACAGCGCGGCGCAGCTCCGCGTCGAGCCGGACGCGGGCCGCCGTGATCCCCTTCGCGGCGAGCTCTTCGCGAGCGGCCCGGACCGCGCGGTAGACGGCGACGTCATGGGCGAGGTCCTCACGCCGTCCAAGCCCGCTCGAGAAGTGCTGGTCCTCGGCGTAGCCGCGGCCCTTTGCCGCGTCCACCGCCTCCCGTGCGCCCTTCGGCGTCGCGGCCAGGACAGTGAAGGTGCCGCCGTTTGGACCGTCCGCCTGGTGCTCCGTGACGAGGCCCTCGCGCACCAGCTTGTCGATCTCGCGCCGCGCGGCGAAGGGGTGGCCATCGAAGTGGACGTCGACGACATCCTGGTAGGCCACCACGCGGTGGGCGCTGATGTCCGCGAGCGCCCCCATCCGCCGGTCACGGCGCCGAGGTGCGCCGTCACGGGAGCCGTGTTCGCGGCGGTGGCCGGTCCGCCGCAGTTCGCGGCCCGGGCGGACTGCCGGGCGGTCCGGGCGGCGGGGTTCGGGGTGGCGGTTCATAGGCGGGGGTCAGCGTCCCGGCGCCATCGCCGGCGCCTGGCGCTGGGGCGTGGGTTTGGGAGGAGCCTGG
>CAYSVD010000152.1:0-3418 GCA_964434395.1 uncultured Pseudohongiella sp. | reverse complement strand
ACATCGGCCTCGAGGGAATCGTCCCGTGCGGGGCGGTCGCGGCGCTCGCAGCCGCAGACGCAGGCGGCGGGGCGGCGGCGGGTGTGGCCGGGGCTGCGCTTGCGGGCTGCGTCCTCGGGCTGGCGTTCGCGCTTTGCTGCGCGCTGCCGAGGGTCAACGAGCTTGCGGTCGGCATCGCCTTCCTGGTCGGCGGGACGGCGCTTGCCCGGTTCGCAGGCGGACCGTTCACGGCGCTGCCGGTGCCCGAGGTCGCGGCGGTCGACCTTGCGGCCCTGTTCGGCGCGGCCTGGTCGCGCGGGACCTTCGAGGTTTCGGCGCTGCTGCCGCTGGCGCTGGTCCTTGCCCTTGCGCTGGCGTGGGCGCTTGCCAACACAAGGGCCGGTGTTCTTCTGGGCGCCGCGGGCGGCGCCGGCGGCGACGCAGCCTTGGCCGCGGTCGGCGCGAGCGCGGAGAGGCTTCGCGTGCTTGCGGTGTCGGCCGGCGGTGCGTGCGCAGGCGTGGGCGGGGCCTCGCTCGTGATGTTCTACCCGCGCGGCTGGTCGGACCACCTCGCGGACGGCGTCGGGATCTCGGCCCTGGTGCTGGTGTTCCTTGCGCGCTCGAGGCCGGTCGTCGCGTTCGTTGCCGCGCTCGCGTTCTCGGCGGTCGCGTCCGCGGGCCTTGTGCTGCAGACGGCCCTCGGCAGCCAGGCACACCACTTCCTGAACGCGCTTCCGTACGCGGCGGTCCTGCTTGCGTTGCTTGTTCCGGCGGCAGCTGCGGCGAGGGGGCGGCCGGGGGCATGACGGGGATCAAGACGACGGGCCTGTCAAAGTCATTCGGGGGCGTCGAGGTCCTGTCGAATGCGAGCATGGCCTTCGAACCCGGGCGGCTGCATGCCCTGGTCGGTGAGAACGGCGCCGCGAAGACAACCTTCCTTAGGATCGTCGCAGGCCAGCTGCGGCAGACGTCGGGTGAGGTCAGCCGCGACGGGGCCGGGCAAGACGGGATCGCGCTCGTCCCCCAGCACGGCTCGCTCGCGCCGGGGCTGACGGTGCTCGAGAACTTCGCCCTCGCCGCTGCCGGAACGGGACGGATCGGCTGGCCCGCGCTCAGGCGCGAGGCCGAGGCGGCGCTTGCGGCGCTCGGGGCGGGGTGCTCGCCGGACGACCCGGTCTCAGCCCTGCCGGTCTCCGAGGCGCGCACGGCGGAGATTGCCCGTGCGGTCCGGGCGGGCAGCGGCGCGCTCCTTCTCGACGAGCCGACGGCGTCGATCGGCCCGGACCGGGCGGACCTGCTGTTCTCCGCGCTCAGGGCGGCGGCAGGCTGCGGCAGGACAGTCGTCTTCAGCAGCCACCACATCGACGAGGTCCTCGGGCGCGCAGACGTGGTGCACGTGCTGCGCGGGGGCAGGCACGTCCTCACCGAGGAGGCCTCGGGCCTGCAGCGGGAGCGCCTGCTCGAGGCGATGTTCGGGGACGGAGCGGACACCGGCCGCCGTCCGCGCGCGGCCGGCCCGGCCTCCGGCCCGGCGGCGCTGGAGCTCAGGTCGCTCGTCTGCGCGGGGCTGGCGGGAAATCCGCTTGACCTGACGGTGGGCTCCGGAGAGTGCGTGGCCGTGCTCGGCCCTCCCGACGGCGGACGGCGCGAGCTCGCTGCGGCCCTGTCAGGCCTGGCGGCCCCCGCAGGGGGGGAGGTGCTGGTCGGGGGAGAGCGGCAGGAGGGCAGGACGATGCACGCCTGGGGCCTCCGGAGGATGCCCGAGGACCCTGTCGCAACCGCGGCGGCAAGCTCGATGTACGTCGACGAGAACCTGGTCCTGCACGACTGCTTCAGTCCGCGCTACCGCAGGACGGCGCTCGGGCTGTCCGACTGGCCTGCAGTCGCCGCCCACGCATCCGCGGTCATCGACCGCGAGGCGCTTGCGGTTCCGGGCCCGGACTGCGGGTTCGACTGGCTGTCCGGCGGGAACCGGCGCAAGCTCCTGCTCGCGCGGGAGCTTGACGGCTCGCCCAAGGCACTGGTTGCGGAGGGAATCGAGGCCGGACTGGACCACGCCGCAAGGAAGGCGCTGGTCGATCGGCTGGCCGGGCTGAAGGCCGCAGGAGCCGGGCTGCTTCTGTTCGCCGACGACACCCGCTACCTGGAGGGCCTGGTCGACAGGGCCTTCGAACTGGACGGTGGAAAGCTGGCCGAGCGCCGGGCCGGCGCCTGACCTGCCGAAGAACCGATTGCGCCCCGCCTGGCGGGGCAAGGGGTGCGCGCCCTGCGCGCTAGCCCAGCCTGCGGCGCTTTCTCCTCAGCACCGTGCGCCCGATGTCGTGGTCGTCATCGTCGTCGTCATCCGTGTCCTTGGGCTCGGGCTCCTTCGGCTTCGGCTCCGCTGCGGGCTGGGGCATGGGCGCCGGGGCAGCCGGCTTCTCCGGGGCGGGTGAAGGCGGCGCAGGCGTAGCGGGGGCGGCAGGCGCTGCGGATGCAGGAGCGGGGGCCTCCGCGGGCTTCTCGGCAGGGGCCGGTGACGGGGCGCCTCCGGGCGCGGCGGCGGGCGGGGCTGCGGGAGCGTCGGGCTTGGCTGCCGGAGCACCGGCAGGAGCGGCGTCGCCGGCGGGAGCGGCAGGCTTCGCGCCCATGGCAGGCGCGACCATCTTCGGCATGGTCGAAGGCCTCGGCTGGCCGAGACCGGGCTTCTTGGCCCCGACGCCGGGCTTCATTCCGGGCTTCATCCCAGGCTTCATGCCGGGTTTCATTCCCGGCTTCATCCCGACCCCGGGCTTCTTCATGCCCGGCGCGGCGCCCGGCTTGGGCACGCCGACAGGCTTCATGCTCGGGGTCTTGAACGCAGGGGCGGCTCCGGCCGGTGCGGGGGCCTCCTCCTTCTTCTCCTCCGGCTCTGCGGGCTTGGGCGCTTCCGCAGCGGCAGGCGCAGGGGCTGCAGCAGCTGGCGCCGGAGCAGGCGCCGGTTCCGCAGGCTTGGGCGCGGCGGCTGGGGCAGGCGCGGGAGGCTTCGGAACGCCGACGGGCTTCATCACCGGGGCGGCGGCAGAGGCGGCGGGCGCCGGAGCAGGGGCCGGTTCAGCAGGCTTGGGCGCCGCAGGGGCCGCGGCTGCAGGAGCGGGAGCAGGGGGCTTCGGCACGCCGACGGGCTTCATCACCGGGGCGGCGGCGGGAGCGGGCGCAGCTTCAGCAGGCTTGGGCTCGGGCGCGGCCTCTTCCGGCTTCTTCTCCTCTTCCTTGGCTCCGCCGACCTTGCCCATGACCAGGCTTCCCGGAGCGGCGGCGGGCGCGGGGGCCGCTGCGGGCTCGGGCTTGGGCGCCTCGGCCGGCTTGGGCGCGGCCGCAGCCGGCGCAGGTTCTGGCTTGGGCGCCGTCGGCGGAGCGGCGTCCGCGGGCTTCGGGGCCGGTGGCTTGGGCGCGAGGTCCGCGCCGGGGACCGCTCCGG
>CAYSVD010000151.1:0-4752 GCA_964434395.1 uncultured Pseudohongiella sp. | reverse complement strand
TGCTTGGTCAACGCGATCAGACTCGAGTAATCCAAAGCGGGAATCCTAAAGTCTGTATGCAACAGCCCGCTGGCGGTGTGCATGTGCAAACGACCGCCGTCGAATCGATCAAACCGCTTGATCGCGAAGTATCCTGGGCCGTTGGAAGAAGAGAGTAGGCGCACCGGCGGCATGCAGATGCCTGACCGCTCGGCCATCATCGCGTACACGTACTCGAGCGCTCCGGCGTCCGCTCCGCCTTTCTTATTAGGGGAACTATATACTTGTGTACGCAAGGCTCGTTGCCTTCACGAATTCGTGCAGGTGATCGCGTCGTCCAGACGCCGTTCGTTGATCCTGTATCCACGCGGCTTCGATCAGCTTTGTTATAAGAGTTGTTTCCTCTCTCATCTGCGCCGCGGCGGTGGATTTCAAGGATAAGCGGCGCCGCGGGGAAGCTCCGGCCTGAACCGTCATGTCAAGAAAGCGACGAGTCCGCGGGCCGGGGGGATCGACATCCCAACCAACATGCCGACAGGCGTTCCGGAACACCGACTCGAACGAGGTCAGTCCCAGCGGTTCTTCCGTCGCACTGTGGTGAACGGAAAGCGCCAGACCGAAATACTCGCTCCATGCATCATCCGATGTCAGCCAAGTTCCCTGTTCCTGTATGTCCGCCAGAGGCGGATTCGACAAAGATCAACAACCCACGAGACGAATTCGATCTGCACCGGGGAGAACGATGCCAACCGCGATCTAAGGTCATCAAGCGTCATAGCAACTCATCCTCCTTTCTATCAGATCGGCAAAAGCGGATTTTATCTCAACTCCGATCCATCGACAGCCGATCTCCTGCGCCGCGATGATGGTCGTTCCACTTCCCGCATAAGGGTCCATGACAATTCCGTCTGGGCGGCTTGTCAGCGCCAAGCAACGGCGGGCCAGCGACAACGGCATCATCGCCGGATGATCGGCCGGCCAGTCGCGGCGCCGTCGCAACGGCTCGGTCGGCAAGTCCCACACATCCCTGATGCGGCGGCCATTGGGGCCGCGGGCCGCCCCGTCGTCGAAGTGGTAATCCTGCTCCTTGGAAAACAGAAAAACAGTCTTATGAGCCTTCGTCGGCCGGTCCCGCACCGACTCCGGGTTCGCATTGGTCTTGTGCCAGATCACCTCGCTGCGCAACCACCAGCCGGCGGCCTGTAGAGCCAATGCGAGCCGCCACGGCACCCCGATCAGATCCTTGGGCTTCAGCCCATCCGGCGTCGGCGGGCGGACACTCATCGCCCGCACCGGGTATTTCCGGTCCGGCGCCCGATACCGCCGGTTGCCCGATGTGTAGACGTCCCCCACATTGAGCCAAACCGTTCCATCGGGGCGAAGAACGCGTCGAACCTCCTCAAAGACCCGCACAAGCCGCCCAATATAGGAGTCCAGGCTGTCGTCGCATCCGACCTGATCCTCAACCCGATAGTCGCGCAAGGACCAATAGGGCGGCGAGGTCACAACGGTTTGAACGCAAGCATTCGGCAACAGGGCCAACGACTCCCTCGCATCCCCGCACAGCAACAGAGACTCCAAGACCGATGGAAACCGATCGCGGGCGAAATCGTCGATTCGCGTGTAGCGAACATTCCGCTCCCGACGCGGCGGCGGCATCGCGTTGGCCGCTTCCGCCGCGGACCCAGCCTTCACCTGCATCTCCATAATCATTCTCCTCATTGGAACGCCGCACGCGACTCATACAAGCATTCTCGCACGAACAAGAGCGTCCCTGCATTCGCGGGCGCCTTCTACTCTACCGGGCCCCGCAATGATGGTCTGGAAGATTAAGGAACCTCTGAGTAAGTCCATTTGGCATCTCTTGGACCGCCGTCTCGCGGCGCTTTCCGGCGCTCGCATCGACGGATTGGGGCTTGATCAGAGGCTCCTTAAATCAAGCAAAGTTCGAACACGTCAATAGCCGATGTAGGCCGATTCGGAATGCCAGCAGGGGGCTGGCGGCGACAACCCGCCAGCGGCGACACCGGCGATCACCGGCCAGCGAGCCGGAGGCGCCCCCGAGCGCCCCCGTGCCGCGCCGGATGGGACCGGCAGGCCCCGCGGGGACAGGGGGACCGGCGGAAAGCGGCGCTGGGCGGCTTTGTGCGGCCCCTGCGCCGCGTGTCGCGCCGGTGGGGACTGGCAGGCCCCGGACACGCGGATCCGGCGAAAAGCGGCCCTGGGCGGCGCGGCGACACCGGCGATCACCTGCAGCCCCGGGCGCGGCAACACAGGAACGCCGGCCGGGGACGCCAGGGCGGCGAAACAGGGGCACCCGCCCCGCGGCGACGCGCAGGCACGACCGGAGAACTGCGCCCTGACCGCCCGGGGCCGCCCTGATAGACGCACCGGACGCCGGCAGGCCCTACCCACCCGAAGAAGCCGGAAGGCCGCCGGAGCGGGCCTGTCGGCGGGCCGGGGACATGGAACGGCGACCGGCCCGCGCCGCTGGGGCCGCGGATTCGGCGAAAGCGGCCCTGAGCGGCCCCAGTCCGCCGCGCCGCGCTGGGCGGGACCGGCAGGCCCTGGACATGCGGCTCCGACAGAGAGCGGCCAATGCGGCGACACGGCGATCACCTGCCGGCCCCCGGCGCGGCGATACCGGCACCGGGCGGCGAAACCGGCGCAAAACGCCAGCCACGAGCCAGCGGCGGCGAGATCAGAAAAACAACAGCGACGAGAACCGCGACGGCACACCGCCAGCGGCGGCGCCAGCAATAAGACCAGCGACGAGACCAGAAATCGGCGGAACCAGAGCCGCCTCACTCCAGCGCCGAGATCAGATAGATGGCGGCGACGACACAGCGACGATGCCGGCGGCAAGGGCAGAGATCAGCGAGACCAGCGAAGCATCACGCCAGCGACGACCCATCCAGCGACACTTCACGCCAGCGACGCAACAAAGATCAGCGGAACCAGCGAAGCCTCACACCAGCGAAACAACCAGCGACGCCCACCAGCGCCCCACTCGAGCGACACAGCCCCGCCAGCGACCGCCCCGCAAGGGAACCAGCGCCCTACCTCCCAACAGCCCACGCCGGCGGACCAGGCTCCGAAATCGGACCCGGACGCGGCGGGAACGGCAACGCCGGGCCCTGCTCTGCGCCCGCTGGCGGCCCACGGCGCCCATGTCGGCGTTTTCCGCCGCTGGCGGGTGGGTTTTGCCCCCGCCCTCGCCTTTGCGCCGCCTGGCGGCGCGGTCGAGCCGCCGTCGCCCGCTTGGCCGCCGACCTGCTCGTTTGCCGGCGGCCTGGGCTGGCGATGGGATGATGTCGGACGCAGGGAACCGGACGCCGCGGCCCCGGCGACAACCGGCGGCGCCACCCGGACGAAACCATCAGCGAAACAGGAGAGACCGCACGGCGAGCCAGCCGCCGCCCTACTTCCCAGTGACGCATGTCCGCCGCCCGCCAGCGGGGGTCTATCCGCGGAAAGCAGGATGCCGCCTGCGCGGCCACGGGCGGCGACCTGCGACCGGAGACGCGACACCGACGGCATGCGATCGACGGAACCAGACCGGGCGGCGGGCAGGGCCGAGAACGAAACCGGCGACGGGGCCAGGCCGGTGGACCCGCTACCTGCCGGCATCTGCGCCGCCACGGTCGCCATTACCGCGTTGCGTCTCTGTCGGCCTGCTCCGCGGCGGACCTGGATAGTGCATCCGCTTGCCCTGCGCATGCTCGTGATCCGGCCTATGCGCGGCATTTGTTCCCGGCGCCGGGGCGGGGGGCGGCGCGAGATCCGGTTCCGGAACATCCTGAGCCGCAACGGCTGGCCCGCCGCATTCGAGCGCCAATGTCCGAGACAGCCTTTTATCAACCTCCGCCGCCATCTGCGGATTATCCGTTCTGACATGATCCATGACGTGAGACATGAAGCTTGGGATCCCGGGCTTGAACTTTGTGTATGGTTTCCAGACAAAACCATCATCATCCAGTTGCTTCACAATTCCTTCCGCATCGACTTTTTTTTTGCGGAAAAAACGCCATCTCGACGGGAGCGCGGCGGCGACGGCCCGTTCGAGCTGCTCGTCGCCGAGTGACCAGGAATTCTTTTCCATGGCGGACGCCGCGGCGTAGTGCGCGGCCATGTACGCCCTCCTGTCCTCATGTCGGTTGATCCTATCGATCCGGCGCCCGTAAAAACCCGAACGCTCCTTATCCCCCAAATCCCCCCATAGAAACCGGGAACTAAAGATAATGCTTGACGGTCCGATAGGTTAGGCAACTTTCCCCTTCACCTGACAGGTGAAGACTCACTGCAAGCGAGGCCGACCATGACCGCACGATGCCATATTGAAAAAACCAAGCGTTTGATGACCGCCCGCGCAGGGTTGCTGTCCCTCGCCGAGGTGATGACCCACTTGGAGTTTGACGAGCTTGTGAAAGGCGTGTTTCCCAAGGAGGGGAACCGGGCGCACCTTCATTCTTTGTACTTTAAATCTTTCGTGCTGATGCTGAATGCCGGTTTTGACTGCTTGGACGACATCATGTTCCTGCAGAGGGACAAGGCCCTTCGCAAGGTGCTGGGAGTGAAGAAGTTTCCGAACCCTAGATCGTTGGGCAAATGGTTGCGCCGGATGGGCAAGAAGCGGGCCGCCTGGGAGGGGATGGAGAAGATTTACCGGTATGTGGTGGAGGCGGGCATGGAGGGTCATGAGAAGGTCACGCTGGACATAGACGCCACCGCGGTGGAATCGTACCACTCCGATGCCAAATGGATGTTCACGAA
>CAYSVD010000150.1:0-9240 GCA_964434395.1 uncultured Pseudohongiella sp. | reverse complement strand
GTGCTGGCCGGCGCGTGCATGCTGCTGATCCTGTCCTTCGGCTACCGGGCGGGGTTCGGGCTGTTCATGCAGCCCATGTCCGAGGCCCGGGGCTGGGGGCGCGACGTGCTGGCCCTGGCCCTGGCGGTGCAGAACCTGGCCTGGGGCGTGTTCGCGGTCATCGCCGGCGGCATCGCGGACCGCTGGGGCAACCTGCGGGTGCTGCTGTCGGCGGTGGCGCTGTACGCCGCCGGCATGTGGCTGATGGCCTTCTCCGCCACCGAGCTGGAGATCGTCTCCACCGCCGGGCTGCTGGTGGGCGCCGGGGTGTCCGGCACCTCCTTCGGCATCGTGCTGCCGGCGCTGGCGCGGGCGGCGCCCCCCGAGCGCCGCGGCTGGGCCCTGGGGCTGGGCACGGCGGCGGGCAGCTTCGGACAATTCCTGGTGGTGCCGGGGATCCAGCTGGTGGTGGACGCGGCGGGCTGGCAGGCGACGCTGCAGTACCTGGGGCTGTCCGCCTTCGTGATGGCGCTGTTCGCCCTGCCGCTGGCCCGCTACGGCGGCGACCGGGACGCCGGAGGCGCCGGCGGGCTGGACGCCCTGCCCCTGCGCCGGGTGGCGACGGGCGCCTTCCGCTCCGGCTCCTACGTGCTGCTGACGCTGGGCTTTTTCGTGTGCGGCTTCCAGGTGGCCTTCATCACCGTGCACCTGCCCGGCTACGTGACGGACCTCGGCTTTTCGGCCGCCCTCGGGGCGGCGAGCCTCAGCCTCATCGGCCTGTGCAACATCTTCGGCGCGTTCTACGCCGGCGTGCTCTCCGGACGCTTCCCCATGCGCCGGCTGCTCAGCTTCATCTACCTGGCGCGGGCGGCGGTGATCGCCTTCTTTCTGGCCGTTCCGGCATCGGCGCCGGGCATCCTGGCCTTCAGCGCGGCCATGGGCTTTCTGTGGCTGTCCACGGTGCCGCCCACCTCCGGGCTGGTGGCGGTGTTTTTCGGCACGCGCTACATGACCCTGCTGTACGGCATCGTCTTCCTGAGCCACCAGGCGGGCAGCTTCATCGGGGTGTGGCTGGGGGGCTGGGTGCACGAGACCTACGGCAGCTACGACCGCATCTGGCTGGCGGGGATCCTGCTGGGGCTGGCGGCGGCCTGCCTGCACTGGCCGATCCGGGAGCGGGACCAGACGGAGCGGCTGCGGCCCGCCGCCGCCTGAGGGCCCGGACCGGCCCGGCGGCGGGGAGAGGGCGGCGGAAGAGGCAGGAGTCGAACCCGCCAAGCCTGTTTCGAGCAGACTTCACCGGGTTTGAAGTCCGGGCGCCCCACCGGGGGCGACGCTCTTCCGGGACCGAGTGTAGCACAACGCTCGCCGCCGCCGGGGGCCGGGCCGCGCCGAAGACGGCCGCTCAGGGAAGACCGTTCAGCGCCCAGTCGTAGCGGGTGTAGCGGACGGGCGCCTCCCCCCGGGCCACCCGCTCCCGTTGCGCCGCGTCCAGCCCCAGCGCCTCGCCGCGGCGGGCGACGAAGCCGCGCACCGAGCCGGCGTCCCGCCGGCCGAAGTCCTCCTCGTACCAGTCGAACAGCGGCGACAGATGCAGCCGGCCGTCCTCGAAGCGGTTGCGGGACGGATCGGCCAGGAACAGCCGGGCGGCATCCTCCAGCTGGGCCTCGAGCCGCGCGCCGGCGTAGGCCTCGGCCCGCAGGGCCGGGCAACCGACGGCCGCGCAGTTGACCGCGAAATGGATCCGGGGCTCGTCGTAGCGGCCCGCTTCCCGGATCATGCCGTGCTCGACGTCGTCGAGGGAGCGCCGCTCGCCGAACAGGGACACGATCCGGCGCCGCCAGGCGGCGCCGGGCAGCCAGCCGATGTCCCGGATCGAGTCGACGGGGCGCTCGCGCAGGATCAGCTCCACGGTCCACGCGTTGTAGGCGTTGATCAGGAAGGCCAACTGCCCGGACGGCGGCCAGTCATCGAAAGTTCCGCGCTCCACCGCGGCCAGCGCGTCCAGGTAGGCGGCCAGACGCGCGCGGTCGGCCTGAAAGCCCTCGTAGTCCACGCGGCTCTCGCGGCCCCCGCGCAACACCCGCACATGCGCGCCCAGCAGGGTGTCCCACGGGCCGTGGTCGAAGGCGGCCGGCCCGGCCGCGCCCGAAGGGGCCGGCGCGAGGGCGAGCCCGGCGGCGGCGAGGGCGGTCACGGGGCGGAGCGGTGCCATGGGACGCCTGGAATCCGGAACGCCCGCCGGAGAATGTGCAGCCCGGCGGCGTTTTCAGTATGCTTCGCGCCACTATAGACCGAAAGGCGGGGCTTGTCCCGCCGCCGGAGGACGTCGCGGCATGCGCCATGCGGGGATCACGGGCTGGGGCATGTGCGTGCCGCCGGCGGTGCTGAACAACGAGGATCTGGCCACTTTCCTCGACACCTCCGACGAGTGGATCTTCTCGCGCACCGGCATCCGGGAGCGGCGCATCTGCCACTGCAACTTCTCCGACATGGCCGTGGTGGCGGCCCGGCGGGCGCTGGCGGCGGCGGATCTGGACCCGATGGCGCTGGACCTCATCATCCTGGGCAGCCTGACCAACGACTCGCTCTGCCCCAACACCGCCTCGCTGGTGCAGGACGCCATCGGGGCCCGGCGGGCGGCGGCCGTCGACGTCAATTCCGCCTGCACCGGCTTCCTGTACGGACTGCACTTCGGCACCAACCTGATCCGCGCCGGGGCCCACGAGAAGGTGCTGGTGATCGGCGGGGAGTTCATCTCCCACTACATGGACTGGAGCCGGCGGGACGTGGCGGTGCTGTTCGGGGACGCCTGCGGCGCGGTGGCGCTCGAGGCGACGGACGAGAGGACCGGGTTGCTGGCCGCGCGGATCGGCTGCGAGTCCGACGCCAAGCACGCCATCCAGATCACCAACCTGGGCTCGGCCTACTCGCGGCTTTCGGACGAGTTCCTCTATCTCGGCTGGAACTTCGAGGGCCAGGAGGTGTTCCGCCGGGCCGTGCGGTGCATGAGCCAGGCGTGCGAGGACGTGCTGGAGCGGACCGGCCTCGGCATCGGCGACGTGGCGCTGGTCGTGCCGCACCAGGCCAACCGGCGCATCCTGGACGCGATGGCCAAGCGCCTGGGGATCGGCGAGGAGAAGGTGTTCGTCAACGTGCACCGGTACGGCAACACCTCGGCGGGGACGATTCCGGTGGCCCTGACCGAGGCGCTGGCGGAGGGCCGGGTCCGGCCGGGCGACCACCTGCTGCTCGCCTCCTTCGGCGCCGGGCTGACCTGGGGCGCCGCGCTGGTGCGCTGGGGCGGCCGCGTCGCGCCGCTGCAGCGCTCGGACGCCGCGCTGCCGCCCTGCGACAAGACGGCGCTGGAGATCATCGCGCCGCATATCGAGCGGTACATGGCGCAGACCGCCGAGCGGGCGAAAACCGCGTAGCGGGCGGCCGGGAACCTTGGGCGCGGAGATGGCATCGGAAACCGTTCAACCGTGGGGCCGGGCGCCCACGCCGCTGGTTCCGAAGCCCATAGCGACGGAACTGGGGCATCTGGATGCCCCGCCTTCCGTCAAGAAGGTTCTCGGCGGCGAGGCGAAGATCGCGGACCTGCACGGGAAAATCTGGACCGCCGCGGACGCCGTGGACGGCCCGTGCCTGAAGGAGATCGTCGGCATCTTAAAGCCGAAGGCCGGCGCGCTCTGGCGGCTTCCCGTCTTTCCGGGGCGGCTGGCTCCGAAAGCCATCGAGGATCTTCCCTTCTCCACCAGGACGAAAAACGTCGTAGCCGCCAACTCCGCCGTCTTCTCATGGCCGGGCCTGCGGTTCGGCGATGTGCTGTCGACCCCCTCGGTCGGCATGGCGTCCGCCGTCGAGTTCGCCTGCGTGGCCGAATCCGCCGTCGCGGCCGGCCTCGCGCGGCGCGGCGCGGCGTCCGGCGAAACGCGCTCCGACGACGACGAGGAGCGGCGGGCGCTGTCCAGGATCCATTCCTTCTTCCAGGCCGCTTCGTGCTGGGGGGCCGGCGAGGCGGAGTCGGCGCTCCTGGCGGACGTCCTGCCGGACCCCTTGCCGGAATGGCCGCGGGAGCTGAAGGACCTCTGGCTGGAAATGGGGCGCCTCGAAACCGGGACACTGATCGAAAGGGTCTCCAGCGACCGCGCGGCGCCCCGGCTGACGGCCCGGGGCATCGCGGACCTGGATGAAAAGCAGAGCGCCATCGCCGCGGAGCGCGTTTTCGCGGTCAAGAAGCCCGCCACGCTGGCGGCGCTGGGAAGAAGGTTCGGCCTCACAAGAGAGCGGATCCGGCAGATCGAAAAGAAGACGATGCGGAAACTGGAGCGGTTCTCGTCCGACGAGTGCCTTCCCGTGACAAGGAGGGCCGAGTCGGTCCGCGACCGCCTGGGCGGCGCCGTTCAGGAGAACCATCCCATGATCGCGGACGCGCTGGACCGGGCCGTCGAGGACTTCGACGGGGAATATTCGGACATCAAGGGCACGGCGCGGTCGCTGCTGCTTTGGCTGGCCGGTCCGTACCGGGCCGACGAGGGCTGGCTGCTGCTGGACGACGAGCTCCCCCGGAAGTCCGTCGAGGAGCTTCTCAAGCGCCGGGACGCGCGGGGGCTGATCGACCACCGCGGCATCGACCGGGCGCTGAGCGGCCTCGGCATCCATCAGGAGCATCACCTGTCATGGGTGAAGCGCCTGGGGAAATTCATGCATGTCGATGATGGCGTGATTTGCATGCACGGCTTTTTCCCGGACAAGGCCCTTGCCCTTTTGCGGTACTTCGACAGGCCCATGACGACCGATGAGCTGCTGACGTACGCGGGCGGCCGGAACACCCGCGGCTCCCGGAACCGCCTCATCGAAGACCCGAGGTTCTGGAAAATCAACGTGCAAGGGGAGTTCGTGCCCGCCGGAACGCCCGGATACCATGAATTCAGCGGCATCGCCGACATGATCGTCAAAGAGATCGATTCGCTCGGCGGGCGGGCTCCGCATCCGCATCTGGTCGAAAAGATAAGCCGGCTGTACGGCGTTCGGAAAAACTCCGTGGTTTCCTACCTGAAAACGCCGATGTTCGTGGCGAAGGACGGCTTCGTGCGCGTCCGCGGCAGCAAGGACGCCGTCCGCGTGGCCACGGACATCAGCAAGACCCCCGCCTGTTATCTGTTCGGGCGGGGAGTCTGGGGATGGAGGACCAAGATCGACAAGGACACCGTCCGAGGGAGCGGGCGGTCCGTTCCCAGGGCGTTCGCACGGAGGCTGGGCTGCGACGTGGGGAAGAAGATCAAAACGCCGACGGAGTTCGGAGAGGTGACGCTGAGCTGGCCCATGGCCTCGACCGCCGGCTCGAGCATCGGCTCCTTGAAACGGGCTCTGGACCATTATGGAGCCCGCCCGGGCGACTATCTGTTCGTCAAGGCCACCAAGCCCCGCCTCACGTTCTTGTTCCTGAAGCGGGAGAAGGTGGACGGGGCCGCCTCCGACCTGATCAGGCTGGCCCTGCTTCTCGGCGGCGTCGACTGCGCGACGAAGGCCGGCGCCGTCGCCAGGATAACCGAGGCGCTCGACATCGACCGCGCGTCCAGGGCCGCCGCCATCGCCGAGGCCGCCCGCAGGCTGAGCGCCCGCGGCGAGACGGCGCTCGCGGCGTTGCTTTCCGGTCCGCCCTGACGGCCACGTCCGAAGGCGATGCGCCGCCCGAGCGGGAGAATGCCTGGTGAGCCTGTTGCAATGAGCGCCCCGGTTCCAATGAATGTATGGTGCGTTCGCGCGGATTTTGGAAAGTATGCGGACGCCTTCCGCAACGAAGACTGCATCGCCATCGACTACTCCATATCCGAGCCATTCCCCGCCGGCCAAGGACGGGATGCGTTCACCGACACATACAAGAAATATTATCCGCAGGTTTCCAGCAACGTCGTCATCGGGCAACAGGTGGGACAGTTCTTTCGTTTTTGCGAGGAAATAAAACCCGGCGATTATGTCATTACACCGTCGGAAGACACGGACACGTTGTACTACGGCAAGGTGCTTGATGATCCGTATCGTTTTGAGCCTGAACCAGGCGGCGCCTGTCCGCACAGGCATAGGCGCGGGGTGAGGTGGTCCGCAAAAACACTGTCGCGAAGCGAACGCTCGGTTCCTTTTCAGCACACCCTTCGATCCTCGCTCACCGTCTTCGGCATTTCGCAAAAAGCCGAATTTCTTATGGCTATAGGTTGTAAAACCCAACCTTGCCCCGAAAACCCTCACGACATGGTGTTGGAGCAGATACTGAAACTGGATGCCCAGGAGTTTGAGATTCTGGCAGGCCATCTGCTGGCGGCCGTTGGTTTTGAGGAAATCAAGGTGATAGGAAAGCCCGGGGACGGCGGCGTTGATGCGACCGGCGTTCTGAATGTGTTCAACATCGCAAAGATCAGGGTCTATGTCCAAGCGAAGCGTTACAAGAAAGAAAGCAGAATAAAGGCGAGCGATGTCAAGAAGCTTCGCTCATCCATTGAAACCGGTGGACAAGGCGCTTTCGTCACAACCGCGAAGTTTCAAAAAAAGGCCCACGAGATCGCCGCTGAACCGGGGTTTCCTCGCATCGGACTTGTCGATGGAAGGCAACTTGTGGATTTGCTGGTTGAGCATTGGAAAGACATCCCATCCGACTTCCAAGAAAAACTGGGGCTAAAGGTTGGTCTGGTGTTGTCGGGTTAGACCAGATGTCGGATGGGCGACGACTCTCCCAGCCCAGAGGCGGAGCGCCTTCCGACCAGTCCGATCCGATGCCGCAACACCGGAACTTGCCGGTCCCTGGCGAGCGAGTCCCGACACCGTTTCGACGCACGTTTCGACGCCGCCCTTCCCTTCCCGCTCCCCCGACCCTATACTCCGCCCCCCTGCGACAACAAGAGGGAGTTTTCCAATGAAGAGATTCCTACTGACCGCCCTTGCGGGCCTGCTTTTCGCCCCCGCGGCCGCGACGGCCCAGCCCGGCCCCCTGATGGCCAGCGCGGAGCCTTTCAAGCTCGGCACCTTCGAGATCGGCGGCCTCCCCACGGTGGGCGTGGTGCTGCGGGACCGCTACATCGTGGAGCTGGACGCCGCCAACGAGGCGCTCGAGACCGACCCGATCTACCCCCGCATCCCCATGCCGGCGGACATGCTGGAGCTGATCGGACGCTACGAGTACGGCCTCAAGTACCGCCTGTACGAGCTGGTCGCGCATCTGGCCGACGAGGGCCTGATCGCCGGAAGCGGGCGGGCGGACTACGTGCACGACCGCGAGGACGTGCGCGTCATGGCCCCGATCATGTACCCCGGCAAGATCCTCAACGCGGCCGTGAACTTCTACAGCCACGTCGACGAGGGCGGCACGCCCGAAGAGCGGGCCGCCGAGCAGCGGCGCCGGCGGGAGGAGCGGGGCGTGCCCTACCTGTTCCTCAAGCCCGCGCGCGGCGCCGTCATCGGAGCGGACGACGCGGTCGTCATCCCCTACGGCCGCAACCGCACCGACTGGGAGGTGGAGCTGGGCGCCGTCATCGGCCGCCCCGCCAAGTACGTGGACGCCACCGCCGCCCAGGACTACGTGTTCGGCTACACCGTCACCCTGGACATTTCCGACCGGGGCGGACGGCCGCCGGGCGGCAACGCCACCCGCTCCGACTGGTTCGTGGGCAAGGGCCACGACACCTTCGCGCCCATGGGGCCCTGGATCGTGCCCAAGGAGTTCTACGGCGACCCCATGGCCAACCTGCGCCAGACCCTGAGCGTCAACGGCGAGCGCATCCAGGACGCGCGGGCCGGCGACATGATCCACTCCCTGTGGGAGATCATCGAGTACGCCTCGTCGATCATCACCCTGTATCCCGGCGACGTCATCAACAACGGCACCTCCGGCGGCACCGGCGGACGCCGCGGGAGCGGCCAGCGCTTCCTGCAACCGGGCGAGGTGATCGAGGCCGGCATCGACGGCATCGGCTCCATGACCATCGGCGTGGAGGCCGAGCCGCCCCCGCCGGGCGGCACCGGCGCCCGCCTGCCGCCCGTCGACAGCTACCGCTGAGCGGCGGCGGCTCCGGAAGGGCCCCGGTCCGCCCGGACCGGGCCCTTTCCCCCGCCGGGGAATCTCCGGCGGACGGCGTCATGGCGGCGGCAAGGGCCGGAATCCGTCCCCGGCCGTCCGGACGCCGTCACGCGCCCCGCGCATCCCCCGCCCCGCCGCGGACCGGAATGGACCTGCGCAGGCCGGGGAAGTACAGCATCAGCGCGCCCGCCCGGGCCGCCACGTAGACGATCATCGCCCACCACAGCCCGACGACGCCGAAGGGCGCGGCCAGCAGATGCCAGACGGCCAGAAACACTCCGCACGACAGGAAGGCCGCATCGCGCATCTGCCGGGTGCGCGCCGCGCCGATGAAGATCCCGTCCAGCTGGAACGCCCCGAAGGACAGCGCCACGTAGAGCGCCGCCAGTTGCAGCAGCGACCCGGCGGCGCTCCGCACCGCCTCGAGGTCGGTCAGCAACGCCACCGCCGTCGGTCCCGCCGACCAGATGCCGCCCGCCAGCGCCAGGGCCGTGACCAGCGCCGGGACGGTGCTTTTCAGGACCGTCGCGTCGAAGCGGTCCCGGCGTCCCGCGCCGACGGCCGAACCCACCAGCGACTCGGCCGCCAGCGCGTAGCCGTCGAGGAAGAACGCCGCGAAGGAGACGAACTGGAGCAGGATGTGGCTGGCGGCCAGCGCCGCGTCCCCGAAGCGGGCGGCCTGGCTGGTGAAAAACGCGAAGGAGAAGGCCAGCGCCAGGGTCCGCAGCATGATGTCCCGGTTCGCCGCCATGACGCGCCTTAGGGCCGCCCGGTCGGCGATGCGCCCGGACGGCCAGAACGGCTCGCCCGCCGGACGCCGCCGGTCCAGCCGCCGCCACACCAGTGCGCCGGCCACCCCCACGGTGCTCCACTCCGCCAGCACGGTGCCCAGCGCCACCCCGACCGCCCCCATGCCCAGCAGCCCGGCGAACAGCACGTCCAGCGCCACGTTCAGCCCGTTCAGGAACAGCTGCGCCGCCAGCAGCCGCCGGCTGTCCCCGAGCCCGACCAGCACCCCCATCAGCGCGAACACCGTCAGGGTGGCGGGCGCGCCCCAGATCCGCACCGCGTAGTATTCCCCCGCCGCGGCCTCCACCGCCGCGCTGCCGTCGAGCAGGGCGAAAGCCAGCGCGCCGACCGGCAGCTGGAGCGCGATCAGCCCCAGCCCGCCCGCCGCCCCCGTCAAC
>CAYSVD010000149.1:0-1897 GCA_964434395.1 uncultured Pseudohongiella sp. | reverse complement strand
CCTCCGGGCTGAACCGCTGCATCTATTGCGTGGTGGCCCACGGCGCCATCCTGCGCATCCGGGAGAAGAACCCGCGTCTGGCCGACCAGCTCGCCGCCAACCACCGCAAGGCCGAGCTCACGCCGCGCCAGCGGCCGATGCTGGATTACGCGGTGAAGGTGTCCCAGGCCGCCCACGACATCGACGACGAGGACCGCGCCCTGTTGCTGACGGCCGGGTTCAGCGAGGAGGACATCTGGGACATCGGCGCCATCGCGGCCTTCTTCGCCATGTCCAACCGCCTGGCCAACATGGCCTCCGTGCCGCCCAACGAAGAGTTCTATACAATGGGACGCGCCTGAATCCCCCGCCGAGGTCCGCCATGAACCGCCGCCGTCTCGCCCTCGCCGCCTTCCTGCTCCTTCCGGCCGCCGGACCGCTTGCGGCCGACGCCCTGGCCGGACGCGTCCTGCCGCTGCGCGAGCGCGCCGCGCTGGAGGACCGGATCCTGCGCCAGCGGCTGGACGAGGTGGTTCCCGCGGTCATGCGCCGGGCCGGCGTCGACGCCTGGGTGCTGATCGCCCGGGAGTACAACGAGGACCCGGTGCTGAAGACCATGCTCCCGGCGACCTGGCTCAACGCCCGCCGGCGCACGGTACTGATGTTCCTGGACCGGGGCGGGGACGCCGGGGTCGAGCGCATGGCGGTGGCCCGCTACCCGGTGGCCGACATGTTCCCCGGCGTGTGGGTCCCGGAAGAGGAGCCGGACCAGTACCGGCGCGTCGCCGGGATCCTCAGGGAGTTCGACCCGCGCCGCATCGCGCTGAACTACTCCGAGGACTACGGGCTGGCCGACGGCCTGAGCCACACCGAGCGCCAGGCCTTCGGCGCCGCGCTGGACCGGCGGTTGCGGCGGCGGATCGTGTCCGGCGAAGAGCTGGCCGTGGGCTGGCTGGAGACGCGCATCGCCCCGGAGATGGAGGTCTACCGGGACGTGGTGGGCATCGCCCACGACATCATCCGCGAGGGCTTCTCCGCCGCGGCGGTCGAGCCGGGCGCGACCGCCGTCGAGGACCTGGAGTGGTGGTTCCGGCAACGGATCAACGACCTCGGCCTCGACACCTGGTTCCACACCAGCATCGAGGTCGAGCGCTCGGACCGCTCGCTCGCGGAGATCGCCCGGCGCGGCCTGGACCCCGCGGTGCTGCGCCGGGGCGACCACGTCCACATCGACTTCGGCATCAGCTACCTGAACCTGCAGACCGACACCCAGCAGGTCGCCTACATCCCGCGCGCGGGCGAGACGGACGCGCCCGCCCCGCTGCGGGCGGCGCTCGCGGCCGGCAACCGGCTGCAGGACATCCTGACCGGCCATTTCCGGACCGGCCGGACCGGCAACGAGATCCTGCGCCTGAGCCGGGAGCGGGCCGCGGCGGAGGGCATCGGCCCGATCATCTACACCCATCCCATCGGCCTGCACGGCCACGCCGCCGGCACCACCATCGGCATGTGGGACCGGCAGGAGGGCGTGCCCGGCAGCGGCGAGCGCCCGATGCGGGCCGACACGGCCTATTCCATCGAGCTGACCGCGCTGTGGGACGCGCCGGAGTGGAGCGCGGAGCCGATCCGGATGAAGCTGGAGGAGGACGGCTTCTTCGACGGCGAGGGATTCGAGTACATCCGGCCGCGGCAGACCGAATACCACATCGTCCGCCCGCCCCGCTGATGCGCATCCGGAGTTGCGAGCCCGCCAGGGACCGGGACGCGCTGGTCCGCCTGTGGCGGGAGATCGGCTGGATCGAGCGGGACGACCGGGAGGACGCGGAGGCCCTGGAGCGCTTCCTGGCCGGCGGCCGCGCCCTGGTCGCCGAGCTCGACGGCGCGCCGGAATGCCTGGTCTGCACCTGCGACGGCGCCA
>CAYSVD010000148.1:0-7191 GCA_964434395.1 uncultured Pseudohongiella sp. | reverse complement strand
CATCCATCCGGCGCGCGCCCCTAGCGTCAGGCCCCGCCCCGGCGGTTAGCCCGGCGTCGCGGCGGGCGGAGGGTGGAGGACACCGGATCCGGCATCGCCAGATGCCTGATCCGATCGGTCGGCGCTGGAGCCGCCGGCCCTGCGCTCGTCTCCGGCGCCGCCGCCGCCCCCTCATCATCAGCGGGGCGTTGATGCCAGGCGCCGCCTCGCCGGTTCCGGTCCATCCCCGCCGCGCAGAACCGGCCTGATCGGCATGACGTCGGACGCCGGCGCGCCCCATACTGTCATCGGCGCGCTGGGAGCGGGCATGGGCCCGCGGCGGCGCCGGGAGATCGAGCATGAACTGGACTTAGGCCAAACCCAAGCAAAACCTTGTCTCGGAAGTGCTGACACACGCTCGCTCTGACACACGCTCGCATGACACACGCTCGCTCTACCGGATTTCCGCGGATCCTGCTAAAGTTCCGCGTCCGGCCTTCCGACTCATAGGGGACCGGTTCGGAGGCTCCGTAAGGCCGCGGGGGAACACGGGGACGGCATGACGGCGGTCAAAACGCCCTGCATCGGCATTTGCTCGACCACCTCCGTGGGGGACCGGGTGTGCCGGGGCTGCAAGCGCTACGCCTTCGAGGTCGTCCGCTGGAACGGCTACGACGACGCGGCCAAGGATGCGGTGCTGCGGCGCGTGGAGATGCTCATCTGCCAGATCCTCCAGGAGAGGGTGGTGATCTTCTCCGTGCCGGCCCTGAGGGCGGGCGTCGAGAGGGAGCGGGTTCCCTACGACCCGTCCCTGTCTCCCTACTGCTGGCTGCACAACCTGCTCAAGAAGCGTTGCGACCGCATCGGCGACCTGAGGCGCTTCGGCTGCAGCGCGTTGCCGGCCTTCGAGGGGCTGGATGCGGCCGAGCTCGGCGAGCGGGTCGAGGAGGAGCTGCTGGCGCTGTGCGAGGCGCACTACGACCGGTACCTGGCGCCGCGCGATTGAGGAGTCTCACGGGGCGGGCGCATCCCCGCCGCCCTCCAGCGGGAACCGCCGCAGGGACAGGTCCGCGCCGTCCAGCTCGGCGCACCAGCCTTGGCGGTCCCAGTCCCCCAGCACCAGCCGCGTGGCCCGGACGGCGCCGTCGACCGGCCGTTCCAGATCGATGTCGTGGACCGCCGGGCGGTGGGTGTGGCCGTGGATGAGCCGGGCGCAACCGGACTCGCCGATCAACCCGAGGACGGCCGCGGCGTTGACGTCCATGATCGCCGCGTCCTTGCCGGCGCTCCGCTCCCGGCTCTCGGCGCGGGCCCGCTCGGCGAAGCGGCGGCGCTCCGGCAGGGGGCGGGCGAGGAAGTCCGCCTGCCAGGCGGGATCCCTGACCATCTCCCGGAAGGCCATGTAGTCCGCGTCGTCGACGCACAGGCTGTCGCCGTGCAGCAACAGCACCCGGCCGGCGGCCGTCTCCAGCAGGTGGGGCTCCTCCAGCATCCGCGCCCCGCAACGCCGGGCGAAGTCCTCGCCCAGCAGGAAATCGCGGTTGCCGCGCATCAGCCGGACGGCGGCGCCCGCGTCGGCGAAGGCCCGCAGCGCTGCGGCCACCTGGTCGGCCAGCGCCGAGGGCTCGTCGTCGCCGATCCAGACCTCGAACAGATCCCCCAGGATGTACAGCGCCCGGCACCGTCCCGCGCGGCGCGCCAGGAAGTCCAGCAGGGCGCGGGTGATGTCGGGCCGGCCGGTTTCCAGATGGAGATCGGATATGAACAGCAGGGGCAAGCGGGACGCTCCGGTCGACGGCGCGCCAGGCTCCGGCGGTCGCGCGGCGCCGGGGGAGCCTGCCGGTTCGCCTTCAAACCATTATAATAGGGTCTTCGACCAGTTCCTGAAAGCGCCGGCCCGGACCCTTGGCTTCCCGGCCGTCCCAAGGCCGTTCCATGACAGCTGGGGTTTGCGCGCACTGGGGCTTGTACACCGAAATACGCAAGGCGGGTTTATGCTACAATGCGGACTGCGCGGCGTTGAAGCCGCGCGGGCCCCGGGGTTTGGGGCGACGCGGCGAGACTCAGGGCGGCTCGGGCCTCCCGTCGATGACCCGCAGAGAGATGTAGAGAGGCGCGCGGCGGCTCCGCGCCGTTGCGTATTTTGATACATGAAACCCACAGACTCCGGCAAGACCCAGCGCGAACCGGCCGGCGCTCCGGCATCGAACTTCATCCGCGCCAAGGTCGCCCGGGATCTGGCCGGGAACCGGCACGGCGGCCGGGTCCACACCCGGTTTCCGCCCGAGCCCAACGGCCATCTGCACATCGGGCACGCGAAGTCGATCTGCCTGAATTTCGGCATCGCCCGGGAGCACGGCGGGTTGTGCAACCTGCGCTTCGACGACACCAATCCGCTGGCCGAGAGCCGGGAGTACGTGGACGCCATCAAGGACGGCATCCGGTGGCTGGGGTTCCGGTGGCACGGGCCGGCGCGCCACTCGTCCGCCTACTTCGAGCGGCTCTACGGCTTCGCGCGGCAGTTGATCGAAAAGGGCCACGCCTTCGTGTGCGGCCTGAGCGCCGCGCAGGCCAGGGAGCGCCGCGGCACGCTGGTCGAGCCGGGACGCGACAGCCCCGACCGCGGCCGCCCGGCGCGCGAGAGCCTCGAGCTGTTCGAGCGCATGCGGGGCGGGGAATTCGCCGACGGCGCCTGCACGTTGCGGGCCAGGATCGACATGGCCTCGCCGAACATCAACATGCGCGATCCGGTGCTGTACCGGATCCGGCACGCCGGCCACCACCAGACGGGCGACGCGTGGTGCATCTATCCCACCTACGACTACGCCCACTGCGTCTCGGACGCCTTGGAGGGCATCACCCATTCGCTGTGCACGCTGGAGTTCGAGGACCACCGCCCGCTCTACGACTGGATCCTGCGCCATCTGGACCTCGAGTCGCTGCGCGCCGCCGGCGACCTGGCGGACGGGGACGGGCCGTACGAGCTGCCGGAGCAGACGGAGTTCGCCCGGCTCAGGCTGAACTACACCGTGATGAGCAAGCGGAGCCTCGGGCGGCTGGTCGAGTCCGGCGCCGTCTCGGGCTGGGACGACCCGCGCATGCCGACGCTGGCGGGCATGCGCCGGCGGGGCTACACGCCGGCGGCCATCCGGAGCTTCTGCGAGGCGGTGGGGATCAGCCGCAGCGAGAGCGTGGTCGATATCGGCATGCTGGAGCACGCCGTCCGGGACGACCTGGACAAGACCGCGCCCCGCGCGATGTGCGTGCTGGACCCGCTGAAGCTGGTGATCTCCAACATCGAGGCCGGCCGGGAGGAGCAGCTGGAACTCGCCAACCACCCCAAGGATCCGTCCATGGGCCGGCGGCGGACGCCGTTCACCCGGGAGCTCTACATCGACCGGGCGGATTTCGAGGAGGATCCGCCCGCCGGATTCCGGCGCCTGCGCCCGGGCGGCGAGGTGCGGCTGCGGGGGGCCTACGTCGTCCGTTGCGACTCCGTGGAGAAGGACGGCGCGGGCCGGGTGGCGCGGCTCCACTGCACCGCCGACCTGGACACGCTGGGCCGGCGCCCGGCCGGGCGGAAGGCGCCCGGGGTGGTGCATTGGGTGTCGGCGCCGCGCGGCGTGCCGATCGAGGCGCGCCTCTACGACCGGCTCTTCGGCGTCGAAAACCCGGACGCGAAGGACATCGAGGAGCTCCTGCGGCGCCTGAACCCCGACTCGGCGAGGATCGTGAGGGGCGCGGTGGCGGAACCGTCGGTGGCGGCGGCCGGCGCGCCGGCGGCCTTTCAGTTCGAGCGGGAGGGGTACTTCCGCCGGGACGAGGCGGACTCCTCCCCATCCCGCCCGGTGTTCAACCGCACCATCGCGCTCAAGGACTCCTGGTCGTCCCGGCCGTGATCAGCATGGGACTCGTGCGGTAAAATGCGCGACGGCATGAAGACCGAAAGATCATGGGGGAACAGCTTCCGACATCCGAGCGCGGCATGCGCCCCGGCCCGGCGACGAAAGCCGACCGGCCGCGGCGGCCGGCGGGCGCGGGCCGCCACGTCCACGATTTCATGCCCGGTCGCCGGTTGATGGAGATCGGAACCACCGGAACCTGCGACGCTAGGTTCCGCACCCCGCGCAGGCGGCTGACCATCCTCATCCGCGGAACCCCTTGGCCGCGGGCCTATCCCGTCGCCGTCCTGCGGATGCCGCCGCGTCGTCTCGCCGCCGACATGGCCCGGCATCGGAAAGATCCCGCCGACCGCTCGATGCCCGGCAAAAAGAACAAGCGCACATCGCCATGCTCCTTCACGGTCCCGGCGCGGCGCCCGCGGTGGAACGGGGACAGCCTGTTCATCGCCGAAACCGGAACCTGGCGGGTCAAGGGGCCGCCGGTTCCGGGCGAGGTCCGCGAGCGCGCGATCGAATTCCGCTTGGGAGAACGGCGGGCATTCGCCCGGACCGCCGTCGACCGCCCGCCCCGGGAGAAAACGGGAAAAACCGCCGGCGTCGACCGCAACGCCTCCAACATCGCCTTCCATGACGGCGACGCTGGGGCCGTCGTCGAGCCGCCGGCGCGTCTGGCGGCGCTGTGGGAGCGCGCGCGCCGCCGCCGGCGGGCGCCGTCCAGGCTGTGGAGCATCCGCCGGAAAGGGGCCGAGGCGCGGGCGCAGGGCTGGGACAAGCCCCGGAACCCGCGTCCATCGAAGCGGGTGCTCCGCATGCGGGATGCCTTCCGGCGCGACCTGCGCACAATCAGGCGGATCATGCATGACCGGCGGCGCAGCATCGCCGCCGAGCCGGCGCGGAAGCGCGATGTCGTCGTGTTGGAAGATCTGAATCTCAAGGCCCTGACCGGCGGCGCCCGCGAACGCGCCGTGAGCCGGGGCATGCGCGAGGTCGGGCGCGGGCGCATGGAGCGGATGTTCGAGGGCAAGGCGGATGCGGCGATCAAGGCTCCCGCCGCCTACGCCGGTCGACGGCGCGCGGGCCGCCGTCAGACGGAGCCGGGCAACCGCCGCGGGAACGGATTCAAGCGCCGCCGAGGCGGCCATCGGGACCGCGCGGACCCGAACGCCGCGTCGAATGCGAGGACCTCGGGGACTGAGGCGACGGGGTCAGGCTCAGGGGGGCCGGGGCCTCCCGCCGTCGATCCCCCGATGGATGCGGAGGAGGGCGCGGCGGCGCAGGCCGGTTGCGTGTTTTGACGCATGAGTCCCATCAGCATCCACAACAGCCTGACGCGGCGGAAGGAGAAGCTCGAGCCGCTGGAGCCCGGCAGGCTGCGCATCTACGTCTGCGGCATCACGGTCTACGACTACTGCCACCTGGGGCACGCCCGCATGCTGGTGGCCTTCGACACGGTGGTGCGCTACCTGCGCGCGCGGGGTTACGACGTGACCTACGTCCGCAACATCACGGACGTGGACGACAAGATCATCAGGCGGGCGGAGGAGAACGGCGAGCCGTTCGCCGACCTGAGCGAGCGCTTCATCAGGGCGATGCATGAGGACGCCGCCGCGTTGTCCGTCCTGCCGCCGGACCTGGAGCCGCGGGCCACCGCCCACATCGACCAGATGATCGCCATGATCGCCAGGCTCATGGACCGGGAATTGGCCTACCGGGCGGACAACGGCGACGTGTACTTCTCCGTCGCGCACTTTCCGGGCTACGGCAGGCTGTCCGGCAAGAGGCTGGACGAGCTGCTGGACGGCGCCCGCATCGAGCCGGGCGAGCGGAAGCGCGATCCGAGGGATTTCGCGCTGTGGAAGGCGGTGCCCGGCGCCGGCGTCGGCTGGGACTCGCCCTGGGGTTACGGGCGGCCCGGATGGCACATCGAATGCTCCGCCATGTCGACCTGCGCGCTGGGCGAGCATTTCGACATCCACGGCGGCGGCTCGGACCTGCTCTTTCCCCATCACGAGAACGAGATCGCCCAGTCCGAGGGGGCCTCCGGCAAGCCGTTCGCGAACATTTGGATGCACAACGGCCCGCTGCGGGTCGACAGCGAGAAGATGGCCAAGTCGGCGGGGAACTTCTTCACCGTGCGGGAGGTGCTGCGGCGGCGCGACGCCGAGGTCGTCCGCCATCTGCTGACCGCGAGCCACTACCGCAGCCCGATCGACTACTCCGTCGACGGTCTGGACCGGTCCGCCAGAGCGCTGGAGCGCTTCTACCTGTCCCTTAGGGGACTGGACGTCGGGGGGGCGAGGATGCCGGCCAACAGCCGCTTCGAGAAGGCCTTTCACGCGGCGATGGAGGACGATTTCAACACGCCGCTGGCGATCGGGGCGCTGTTCGACATCGTCAGCGAGATCAACCGGCTCAAGCCGCGGGACCCGGCCCGCGCCGCGCAGTTGGGGGCGTTGCTGACGAGGCTGGGCGGCATGCTGGGCCTGCTGCAGGCCGACCCGGAGAAATTCCTCAAGGGCGGCGGGGAGCTGGACGCGGCGGCGGTGGAGCGTCTGGTCGCCGCCCGGGACCGGGCCCGCGCCGGAAAGGACTGGAAGGCCGCCGACGCCATCCGGGAGCGGCTGGCCGCCATGCGGGTGGTGGTGGAGGACGGCGAGGGAGGCAGCAGCTGGCGGGTCGAGCGGGGGTAGCGCGGGGACGTTGCTCCGGGGCCGGGCCGGCGCGGCTGACAACGCGGGAAAATCAGCGAGGGACGCCGGGCCGTCCGCCCGGCGGGGCGTCCGTAGGGGCATCCCGTCGCCGTTCCGACGCGGCCTCCCGGTCGCCTCCCGGCGGCGCGGCGGAGTCCGTCGTCGTCGATCCGGACGCTTCCGCCGCCCCGGACTCCCGGGCCAAGACAAGGCCCGCGACAGGCCAAGACGCAGGCCAAGACCGGAAAGGGAGGATTGCGGACAGGAAGTTGTGGCACGGGAAGGCGGAAAGGTGTATGCTCCCGCGCGGTTCCGTCGCCGGACCGCCCGCTTCCCTGCCCTCGGCCGGCGACGGAACCAGAGAAGGAAAGAAAAAGAAGGCAAAACAAGGGAATACGCGACGCCGTAGTTCATTTTCACATCGCCGGAACGGCGGGGAGCGGGGCGGCCCGGGGACGGCGGCCGCGCCCCCGCGCGGCGAACGGCCCATGCCGCCTGTGGCGGCCAAGGAGACGCTTGGATGGCCAGTAGGGAAGTAAGAGAAGACATCGTCCAGTTGGTGGCGGCGGCGTACGACGCCGCGCCGGACATCGCCTTGATGCGGGAGCTGGAGGCGATCG
>CAYSVD010000147.1:0-6859 GCA_964434395.1 uncultured Pseudohongiella sp. | reverse complement strand
CGGCGGCCGGTGAACCACTGCCCCAGGCCCGGCTGCCCCAGCTCGTTCTCGCCGTCCTTGAAGCGGTGGTTGCAGGCGCCGAGGCGCTCGATGTCCTTCAGCAGGTGTCGGCGGGCCTCGTTCCAGATCCATCGGCTGGCGCCGATCAGCTGCCGTATCAGATTCGCCTTCCGGGGCGTGACCGGATGCAGCCGCTTGGTGATCGTCACCCACTCCCATTCGACATTGTCAGCCTTCGCGACCATAGTCCGCTCCCGCATCCCGCACGCCATGCCCCCATTATAATGGATGGAAAGCCATGCGTCAACGGCCGCAACAGCCCGGCCGCAACAGCCCGGCATCCAGTCCCGGAGCGCCATCGAAGCCGTTGTTTTGTTGAAGGTTTTCGGGTTTGCTTCTTTTGCTACATAAGTCCCACTGCAGTCGGGCGGCGGGTCGGTGACGAAGAGCCGGCGGTCCCTGCTGAAGCGGACGAAGGCGGCGCCGCCGTCGAGAACGGCGGACGGCAAGCCGGTCCCGGTATGGCTGCCGCGGACCATGCGTATTACAGCAAGCAGGTGGTCGAGTTCCTGACCAAGGAACTGGACTGGGATTGCACCATCGGCGTCACCGACCCGAACCGGCGCCGCGGCGGGCGACTGGACGATGCCCTCCCCGGCTTCACCGCCGGCCATCTGCGAACCTTCCCATCGTCGTCCAAGCATTTGGACCGCACACCGACCTCTTGGAATCCGGCCAGCGGCGCGGCTAAGCCCATTCCCCCGGTCAACCTGCTTCAACGCCGCCCCAAGACCGACTCCGCGAACGGGCTCCGCGGGCGCCGGGCGATGCCGGCCCGGTCCGCCCCGCACCCGCTCCGTTCCCGCTCCGTTCCCGGTTTACAGTCCATCGGTTTTCTCTATATCATGACGCCCGCACCGACAAGAGAAAGGCGCCCCGCATGATCCGGCAGATCCACCCGATTCCGGCGTTCACGGACAATTACATCTGGACGATTCTGGAGGCGGACAGCGATCTGGCCTGGGTGGTGGATCCGGGGGATGCGGCTCCCGTCATCGATTACCTCGAATCCGGCGGCCTGCGTCTCGCCGGCGTGCTGATCACGCACCACCACGCCGACCATACCGGCGGGCTGAGGCCCCTGATCGCGCGTTACGGCCCCGTCGTATACGGGCCGGCCGACAGCTCCATTCCGGGAATTTCCGCCCCCCTGCGCGAGGGGGACAGGATCGAGCTGTGCGGGCACGAATTCGGGGTGCTGGAAGTGCCGGGGCACACGCTGGACCACATCGCCTACCACTGCGAGCGGAGCCGTCCGCCCATCCTGTTCTGCGGCGACACCCTGTTCGCGGCGGGCTGCGGCAGGCTGTTCGAGGGAACGCCGCCCCTCATGCACGCATCGCTGACGAAGCTTGCCGCGCTGGCGCCGGACACGCAGGTGTACTGCACGCACGAGTACACCTTGGCGAATCTTCGTTTCGCCAGCGCCGTCGACCCGGACAACAGCGCCCTGGCGGAAAGGGTCGCGAAGGAGCAAAGGAAACGGGACCATGGCGGCCCGACCCTGCCGTCCAGCATCCGGCTGGAGCTCGACACCAACCCGTTCCTTCGCTGCGGCCATCCCGCCCTGAAGGCCAGCGCGGAGTCGTATGCGAACGCCCCGCTCGCCGGCGAAGCGGAGGTGTTCGGGGCGCTGCGCAGCTGGAAAGACGTCTTCTGAGGAACCCGTCCGCGGCGACAGCGGCCGGACCCGAAAGCCCCCGCCCATTTCAACAACAACGGAGCACCGATCATCATGGCAGACACCCCCACCGCCGCCGCGGCGCCGAACGCGTCCCTGACCGAAATCGGCACCTTCCTGGGCCATCCCAAGGGCCTGGTCATCTGCTTTTTCACGGAAATGTGGGAGCGCTTCAGCTACTACGGCATGCGGGCGCTGCTTATTTTCTACCTCACCCAGCATTTCCTGTTCAGCGACCAGGCCGCCGCCGGCATTTTCGGCGCCTACATCTCCCTGGTCTACATCACGCCGGTGATCGGCGGCGTGGTCGCCGACCGTTACCTCGGCCAAGCCAAAGCGGTGGTGCTCGGCGCGCTGCTGCTGGTGGCCGGACACATGGGCATGGCCATCGAGGGCGCCCAGGCGGTCGAGGTGGTCGTGCAGGGAGAGCGCATCGTGCAGCGCGATCCGTTCTACCTGCAGATCTTCTACTTGTCGCTCGCGCTCATCATCATGGGCGTGGGCTTCCTCAAGGCCAACATCTCCACCATGGTGGGTTCCATGTACGAGCGCCGGGACCCGCGCCGGGACAGCGCGTTCACGCTGTTCTACGTGGGGATCAATCTCGGCTCCTTCCTCGGCGCCCTGGTCTGCGGCTTCCTGCTTCAGTACATGGGGTTCAGCTGGGGCTTCGGCGCGGCTGGCATCGGCATGCTGTTCGGCCTGCTGGTCTTCCTGCGCGGACAGCACCTTTTCGGCGACACGGGGAAGCCCGCCGACCCCGAGCGGCTGGCCGGCGAGGCGCATCTGGACATCGAGCGGATGCTCCAGGGCATCGGACGGATGCTCCGGCGCGCCGGCCGCATGCTCCAAGGCGCCGGCCGCATGCTCCAAGGCGCCGGCCCCATGCCTCCGGACGTCGGCCGGGAACGGTCCGCCGATTCCGGGTTGCCGGCCGGCCAAGCGTCTCTGGACACCGAGCGGAGGCTCCCGAACGCCGGCCGGATACCTCTGGGCATCAGTCGGGAATGGGCGATCTACGCCCTCACCCTCGCGGGCGTGCTGGTCGTTTGGCTGTTGATGCAGTCCCGCGAGGTGGTCGGCGGGATTCTTCTCACATCCCTGATCGTCATGTCGTTGGTTGTTGTGGGCTACGCCTTCATGAGGTGCGGCCGCGAAGACCGCGACCGCATGCTGGTCTGCCTGTTCCTGATGAGCTACCAGATCATTTTTTGGGCTCTTTTCGAGCAGACCGGCAGTTCGCTGAACCTGATGGCGGACCGCAATGTCGACCGGGTGATCCTCGGCTTCGAGATCCCGGCGGCCGCGTTTCAGTCGGTCAACGCGTTTTTCATCATCACCCTCGCCCCGCTGTTCAGCATGATGTGGCTACGGCTCGGACGCCGGGGCCGGGAGCCGTCGACCCCGATGAAGTTCGCCCTCTCGATGATCCAGCTCGGCCTGGGCTTTCTGGTGCTGGTCTACGGCGCATCCATCGCCGCCGACCCCACCCAGGTCGCCCTCATCTGGCTTGTCTTGCTGTACCTGCTGCATACCACCGGCGAGTTGTGCATCTCCCCGGTCGGCCTGTCTATGACCACCAAGCTGTCCGCGCCCGGGGTGGTCGGCATGATGATGGGCTGCTGGTTTCTCGCGTCCGCGGCGGGCAACTACATCTCCGGCGCCATCGCCGGCATGACCGGCTCCGACACGGTCGGCGGCGAAGTGACGGACCCCGCCGCCGCCCTGGCCAACTATGTGGACGTCTACTCAGCGGCGGGCTGGTACAGCATCGCCGCCGGCCTGCTGGCCGTGCTGCTGGTGCCGTTGCTGAAACGCTTCATGCACGGCATCAAGTAGGACCGGAACGATCCGGGAAATATCCGCCGCGCCCGCAAGCGCGGCGCCCGGCCCCGGCGGCCGACGACAGAGGGGAACAGACCATGGGAATGCTCAAGGGCAAACGCATCCTGATCATGGGAGTGGCCAGCAAGCTCTCCATCGCGTACGGCATCGCCGGCGCCATGCGCCGGGAGGGCGCCGAATTGGCGTTCAACTACCAGAACGAAAAGCTCAAGGGCCGGGTGGTCCAGTTCGCCGAGCAGTGGGGCTCCGACCTGGCGTTCCCCTGCGACGTCGGCAGCGACGAGCAGATCGCGGCGCTGTTCGACGGCCTCGCCGGACGCTGGGACGGACTGGACGGCATCGTCCACTGCGTGGCGTTCGCCCCGGCCCACGAGCTGAATGGAAACTATGTCGACGTCGCCACCCGCGAGGGGTTTCTGACCGCGCACGAGGTCAGCTCGTACAGCTTCGGGGCGCTGGCCAAGGCCGGCAAGGCGCTGATGGAGGGGCGGCGGGGCGCCCTGCTCACCCTGAGCTATCTGGGGGCCGTGCGCACCCTGCCGAACTACAACGTCATGGGCTTGGCCAAGGCCAGTTTGGAGGCGAACGTTCGCTATCTGGCCTACGGCCTCGGGCCGTCCGGCACCAGGGTCAACGCCATTTCCGCCGGACCCATCCGCACGCTGGCCGCGTCGGGGGTCAAGAACTTCAGGAAAATGCTGGACTCCTACGCGCGGCAGACGCCGCTGCGCCGCAACGTCACGATCGAGGAGGTGGGCAACGCCGCGGCGTTCCTGTGCTCGGACCTCGCATCCGCGATCACCGGGGAGATCCTTTACGTCGACGGCGGCTTCAGCACCACCGCGATGGGCTCCCTGGAGGAGGAGTCCTAAGGATCTCCGGCCGCTCGCCGGAGGCCAAGGCCGAACGCCGGTTCCGGGCGGCGGAGGTCCGCAAGGACTTCCGCGGCGTCAAAATCCTCCTTCGGCCAGCAGCGCGGAGCGGATGTCCGCGTTTTCGCGCAGGTTGGCCATGTAGGCCTGAAAATCGTTGTTTCCCAGATCCGCGCGCATGGAGGCGAGCATGGTCTCCCGCTCCGCCTCGCTCATGGACGAGAAGTCGCCCGGATGGACCCGGTTCAACTCGATCAGCACGAAGGAGCCGTTGGCCAGCGTGACGTCCGCCAGCTCGGGGCCGTCCCGCGGAACCGGCATGCCGAAGGCCCGCTCGACGATTTCCCGGTTCACGGCGAAGGCCGTGCGGCCGGTTCCCTCGGCCTCGACCCACTCAAGCCCGTTCTCCTCGAGCAACTCGTCGAGCCCCTCGCCCGCCTCGACGGCGGTCCGCGCCCGCAGTCCCAGCTCGCGCGCCGCATCGCGCTCCATCCGCGCGCGCAGCAGCACCGCGATCTCCGCCCGCACGTCGTCCAGGGGCCGCACGGACGCCTCGTTGAACCGCCTCACCCGCAACACCGCGGTCTGCGAGTCGTTCACCTCGACGGCGTCGCTGTTGGCGCCTTCCAGCAACACCTCGTCGGACCAGGCGGCGGCGGCCAGGCCGGCGTCGGCGAAAAGGCCGGTCCCGCCCCCGCGGCCGAAAGGCCCGCTTTCCCGCACGGCGAGGCCGAGCTCCTCCGAGATCGTCCGAAGGTCCCCTGTCTCGAAGGCGAGGTTGGACAGGTCCTCGAGGCGCGCGGCGTAGATCCGGTCCACCTCCGCGCTCTTGGCCTCCCGCTCGATCCTGGCGGCGACCTCCTCGTACTCCGGATAGCCGCCTTCCGCGGCTTCGGTCAGCATCACCAAGTGAACGCCGAACTCCGTGATCACCGGTCCGGAGACCTCCCCCGGCGCCAGCCGCTCCAGCGCCGCCTCGATCGGCTCGGGAAAGGCGCTCCCGTCCGTGTAGCCGATGTCGCCCCCGTCCCGGGCGGACGCCGCATCGCTGGACAGCTCCCGGGCGAGCGCGGCGAACTCCTCGCCGGCGTCCAGCCGCCTTCCGGCCGCGGCGGCCGCCTCCAGCGCCCCCGCCTCGTCGAGGCCGGCGCCGGTCTCGAACAGGATGTGGGAGGCGCGCCTTTCCGATGCCCCCTCGGACTCGGCCCGCTCCGCCTCGTAGCGGGCGATCAGGTCCGCCTCGCTCACCTGGATCTCCCGCGCGATGTCGTCCTTGTCGAGCAGCACGTAGGCGGCCTCGACCGTCTCCTCCTCGGCGAATTCGGCCTGGTTGGCCTCGTAGTAGGCGGCGATGTCGGCCTCGCCGATGGCCGCGTCCCGGACGCGGGATCCCGGCGTGATCGGGAGGTAGCGGAAATCGCGGGTCTGGGCGACCAGTTCCGCGACGAGACGAAGCTCCGCCTCGGCGACGAAGCCCGAGTCGGCGAGGCCGCTGCCGATCTGCCGGAACAGCAGGTTGCGGCGCAGGACCTCCCGGTATCCGGGAACGCTGTAGCCCTGGCTCGCGATGGTGCGGGCGGCCAGCGCGGCGTCGTAGGTCCCGTCGATCTGGAACTGCGGGGTCTCCAGAATGTTCCGGTCCAGCCGGTCGCTGGACACCGTCATGGCGGCGGCGGCGGCCGCGTTACGCAGCAGCGCCTCGTCGATGAGCTGGTTCAGGGCGATCCGCTCGAGCGCCTCGGGGTCCAGGGACGCCGCCTCCGCCCCGAGGACGCCGAGAAGCGACTGCACGCCCGCCTGCAGTTCGGTCTCGGCGATCTCCACGCCGTCCACCTCGGCGGCCGGGGGCGTGACGATGAAGCCGCCGATGATCGACTCGACCCCGAACAGGGCGAACACGGCGACGATCAGCCCGATGACGATCTTGGCGATCAGCCCTTGGGACCTGTCTCTGATGTTCTGCAACATGGGCGGAACCGGACCGGGTCCGGCCATTCAGTCATCCGGAGGCCTGCCCGCGGGGCGAACGGAACCGACGCCCCGGGCCGGCGCCCGGGCCGGGCCCGGTGCGCCTGACCGGAGCGCCGCTTCCGGCCGGGCGTCCCCCGCCGAAGGCGGAGGAGCTCCAGCCGGCCGTTGCGGGCCCGTCCGGAAGGGGCGACCTCAGTTCAGGGCGTCCTTCAGGGCCTTGCCGGGCTTGAAATGCGGCACGCGCGCCGCCGGGATGTCGATGCTCTCGCCCGTCTGCGGATTGCGGCCGGTCCGCGCGGGCCGGTTTTTGGTGGAGAACGTGCCGAAGCCGATCACCATCACAGGATCGTCCCGTTTCAAGGCGCCGGTGACCGCGGCCACCAGCGCATCGACGGCGCGAGTCGCCTCGGCCTTGCCCAGTCCCGCGCCT
>CAYSVD010000146.1:0-32331 GCA_964434395.1 uncultured Pseudohongiella sp. | reverse complement strand
CGGCTAAAAACCATGCAAAAAAGATATTTTCAAAATACTTTTCATGGAAACCGCCCCCCGCCGCGCCGGGGCCGAGTCGCGCCTTGAAGTCCGCAAGGACGGCCAGAGGCCGGATCCCGCGAGCCGGCAGTGGTCGGCCGTTTCTTTTTGTTTTGAATATATTGTTTTAATATGGTATCAAGCCATTTAATTAGAAAAGCTCCAAAACACTTCCTCTTGCCATTGTTTTGAAAATGGCTTAATTTGATGGTTATGAAACCTACAAAACAGCCGCGGCTGAAACCGCTTCTCGACAGGCTGCCCCCGGGGTTCATGGCCGAGGCCGGCTGGCTCAGGAAGCGGGCGGGCGTCGACCCGAAATCGCTCCACGGCTACGTGGAGCGGGGCTGGCTGGAGCGCGTCATACGGGGGGTGTACCGGCGGCCGCCTCCGTCCAACGCCCGGGAATCGACGGATGCCGACTGGCAGGTTCCGGTCCTGTCGATGCAGTGGATCATGGACAGGGACGTGCACCTCGGCGGCGAAAGCGCGCTCGAACTGATGGGCTACGAACATTACGTCCGGTTCGGAAAAAAGGCCCGCGTGTTCGTCTACGGCGACGTGCCGGCGTGGGTGCACCGGTTGCCGACCTCGACGCGGTTTGTCGTCCGCAACCGCCGGGCGCTGTTCGGAAACGACCTGACCGGCGTGACCGAAATAAAAGGGGCAAGATGGGCGCCCGTGCCGGCCATGGACGTATGGGAGTGGCCGATCAGGGCATCGATGCCCGAACGGGCGATACTCGAGGCGATCAACGAGTTGCCCCGCAGGACGAGCTTCGATTATGTCGACAAGCTTTTCGAATTCCTCGTTTCCCTGCGGCCCGAATTGCTCGCGCGGCTGCTGCGCGCGTGCCGGAGCATAAAGGTGCGACGGCTGTTTTTCGTGCTCGCCGACCGGCACCGGTTCGCCTGGCGGGAATACCTGGACGCGAAGGACTTCGACTTGGGGTCCGGACCGCGCGCGTTGCTCAAGGGCGGCAGGTTCCACCCGACCTACCGGATATGCGTCCCCGAAGAGTTCACGCCCGCCTACGAGGAGGAGTTCGCCAATGTCCCGTAATTTCTCGGACCAGACGCAACTGGTCGTCGAAGCGCTTCGGCATGTCGCGGAAGAGAGCGTCTTTTCGCTGAAGGGCGGCACAGCGATCAATCTGTTTTACTGGGACATGCCGCGCCTGTCGGTCGACATCGATCTCGTGTACCTGCCCGCCGAGCCGCGCGAAGTCGCGTTGCGGGGCCTCGGCGACGGCCTGACTCGGATCATGAAGTCCATCACGGCGTCGCCGGGGCGCATGCGGGCGCGGAAGGGCACCGGCGGCGGCGATGCCGGCACCCGCATTATCGTCAGCAACAACATCACTTCGATAAAGATCGAGGTTTCGCCGGTCATGCGCGGCACGGTGCTGCCGTCGAAGATGATGGAGGCGAGCGACGCCGCCCGGGAAAGGTTCGGCGCCGTGAAAACGGCGGTGGCCTCGTTTGAAGACGTGTTCGCCGGAAAGTTCAATGCGGCGCTCGACCGACAGCATCCCCGCGACCTGTACGACGTCAAGGCGCTCTATGAAAGGGGAGGCATCACGGACGAGATGTTCCGCGTGTTCATGGTTTATCTGGCGAGCGGAAAACGCCCCCTGCACGAAATCCTGGCCCCGGCCATAACGCCGTTCGGCGATCGCTTTGAGGAGGACTTCCTGGGCATGGTGTTTCATCGGGTCAGCAAAAAAGATCTCGAAGATGCCCGCATCCGCCTGTTCGCGGACGTCAGAAAGCGCCTGACGGGGGACATCGCCGATTTCCTGCTTTCCCTGCACGACGCGCGACCCGACTTCGGCCTGATCGGCTTTCCCGACGCCGTCCGGCTCCCCGCGGTCAAATGGAAGTTGCTGAACCTTGAAAGGCTCAAAAAGGAGAACCCCGCGAAGCACGGCGAACAGCGCGCCGCCCTGGAGTCGATCCTCGTATGAAGCGGATGCGGGCCGGACGACCGCCGCGCCCGGAGAACGGGCGGCGGACGGGGTGCGATATACTCGAAGCCGTAGCGCCGCCCGGCGGGCCTTCCGGCGGGCCGCCTCCGAGGACAGGCCCATGAACGCCCGCGACACCGCCCTCCGCGCCGCATCCCGCATCGCCGCCGCGCTCTTTCTGGCGTTGCCGCCGGCCGCCGCGGCCCAAGACGGCGCGGAGGCGCCCCCGCCCCTGGCGGTCGACGAGGTGCGCGTTTTCGCCGAGGCGCTGGAGTGGGTCCGCCGCGCCTACGTGGAGGAGACCGACGACGCGACGTTGCTGGAGCACGCCATCCGGGGCATGCTGGACGGCTTGGATCCGCACTCGTCCTACATCGCCGGAGACGACTACGGCGCGCTGCGCGAGACCGCCACCGGGGAGTTCGGCGGGCTGGGCATCGAGGTCAGCCGCGGCGACGGCTACATCAGGGTCGTCAGCCCGCTGGACGGCACGCCGGCCGACCGCGCCGGCATCCGGGCGGGCGACCTGATCGTCCGGATCGACGGCCGCCCCCTGGGGCGGATGACGCCGGACGAGGTCTCCCGGATGATGCGCGGCGAGCCGGGCACCGAGGTCGCCGTCACCATCGCCCGGGACGGCGCGGAGCCTTTCGAGCTGTCGATCACGCGCGAGGTGATCTCCATCGCCAGCGTGCGCGACAGGATGCTGGAGCCGGGCTACGCCTACGTGCGCATCGCCCACTTCCGTCTGAACACCGGCGAGGAGCTGGCCGCCGCGCTGGAGAGGCTGCGCGCGGACAGCCCGGAGCTGCGGGGCATCGTGCTGGACCTGCGCAACAACCCCGGCGGCGTGCTGCAGGCGGCGGTCGGGGTGGTGGACGGCTTCATCGACCGGGGCCTGATCGTCTACACCGAAGGCCGCTTCGACAACGCCGGCATGCGCTTTTCCGCCACCCCCGAGACGGCCGCGCCCGACGTGCCGCTGGCGGTGCTGATCAACGGCGGCTCCGCCTCCGCCTCGGAGATCGTGGCCGGCGCCCTCCAGGCCCACGGCCGCGCGGTCGTGATGGGCACCCGCAGCTTCGGCAAGGGCTCGGTGCAGACCCTGTTGCCGCTGGCCGACTCGCGCGCCATCAGGCTCACCACGGCCCTGTACTACACCCCGGACGGCCGCTCCATCCAGGCCCGGGGCATCGTCCCGGACATCGTCGTGGACGACGCCTTCGTGACGCGAAGGGCGCGCCGACCGGCCCGGTACGGCGAGGAGAACCTCGCCGGGCACCTTGAAAACGAGTCCGGCGAAGAGACCGCCGGGTCCGACGCGGAGATGGCCGCCGCCCTGCTCTCGGCCGAGGAGGTGCTGGTCGCCGACTATCCGCTCAACGAGGCGCTGAACGTGCTCAAGGGCATCCACGCCTTCCGCGGCGGCTTCTGACGAGGAGGACCGCGCCATGCGGCGAACGACGACGACGCGCCGGGCGGCGGCGCTCGCCGCGCTGGCCCTGCTGGGCGGCGCGGCCCCCGCCGGCGCCCAGATCGGACCGCCGCCCGTCCGGACCCTGGACCCGGAGGCCGGACTGTCCGTCATCCTCCTGGGCACGGGAATTCCCATCCCGCAGCCGCAACGGGCATCGGCCTGCACGGCGGTGATCGCCGGCGACCGGCTCTTCCTGGTGGACACCGGGCGCAACTGCGTCTCCCCCCTGCGGCAGGCCGGAATCGCCGACGTCGACGGCATCTTCTACACCCACTACCACTCGGACCACGTCATCGGGCTGGGCGAGATCCTGCTCAACCTCGCCATCGGCGGAGTGGACCGGCGCATTCCGGTGCGCGGGCCCGCGGGCGCGCGGGAGGTGGTCGACGGGATCGTCGCCGCCTACCGGCTCGATGTGGGCTACCGCGTCGCGCACCACGGGGACAAGTTCAGCGAGGCCGTCATGCGTCCCGCGGTCGCCGAGCACGAACCCGGCGCGGTGTACAGCGAAGGCGGGCTCGAGGTCGTCATGTTCCCGGTCTGCCACGAGCCCATCGATCCCGCCGTGGGCTACCGCTTCGAGTACCGGGGCGTCGTCGTGGCCGTCTCGGGCGACACCCGCGTGTGCCCGGCCTTCGCCGACGGCGTCCGCGGCGCCGACCTGCTGGTGAGCGAGGTGTCGAACCGGGCGCTGTGGGGCCAGGCGCTGGCCCTGGCGCGCGCCGCCGGCGACGTCCGCCGGACCGAGATGATCCAGGAGGGGCTGGAGTACCACGCCGAATCCCTGGCGCTGGCCCGCATGGCGCGGGATGCCGGCGTGCGCAAGCTGGCGCTGACCCACTTCTTCCCCTCCATCCCGCCGACCGACCAGGCGGAGGCGGCGTTCGTCCGGGGCATGGACGACCACTTCGACGGGCCGATCGTGGTCGGGCGGGACGGAATGGAGGTCGTCCCGTAGGCGCGCGCGCCGTCAGAGCCGCACGGCGACGCCCCGGGCCGCCAGATGCTCCTTGACCTGCCTGACGGTGCATTCCTGGAAATGGAAGATGCTGGCGGCGAGCACCGCATCCGCCTCGCCCTCGAGGATCGCCTCGGCCAGATGCTCGAGGCCGCCCGCGCCGCCCGAGGCGATGACGGGCACCGGCGCGGCGCGGCCGGCGGCCCGGAGCAGCTCCAGGTCGAAGCCCTCGCGGGTGCCGTCCCGGTCCATGCTGGTGAGCAGGATCTCGCCGGCCCCGCCGTCCGCCATGCGCCGGACCCATTCGACGGCGTCGATGCCCGTGCGGCGCCGCCCGCCGCGGGTGAAGATCTCCCAGCGGGGCGGTCCGCCCGCGGCCGCCGTCCGCCGGGCGTCCACCGCCACCACGATGCACTGGGAGCCGAAGCGCCCGGCCGCCTTCTCCACGAAGGAGGGGCTGTCCACCGCCGCCGTGTTGATCGACACCTTGTCGGCGCCGGCGTTCAGCATGGCGCGGATGTCCTCGAGGGTGCGGATGCCGCCGCCCACCGTCAGCGGGATGAACACCTCTCCGGCGATGGCCCGGACGGTCTCGACCGTGGCCGCGCGGTCCTCGCTGCTGGCGGTGATGTCCAGGAAGACGATCTCGTCCGCCCCGGCCTCGGCGTAGCGACCCGCCGCCTCCACCGGATCGCCGGCATCGCGGATGTCCGCGAAGCGGACCCCCTTGACGACCCGGCCCCGGTCGCAGTCGAGGCAGGGGATGACGCGCTTCGTCAGCGTCATCGCTCCCCCGGGGCCCGCGGGCCGCTCCCGTCCTCCGGGTCGCACAGGCGCTGGGCCTCGGCGAAGTCCAGCGCGCCCTCGTACAGGGCGCGCCCGGCGATGACGCCGGCCAGCTCCCCCCCGGCGAGCTTCCGGGCCGCCGCCTGCAGCGCGGCGATGTCGGCCGGCCCGGCGACGCCGCCGGAGGCGATGACCGGGACCGGGCAGCGCTTCGCCAGCTCCACCGTCGCGCCGACGTTGAGCCCGCGCATCATGCCGTCGCGGGCCACGTCGGTGTGGATGACGGCGCTGACCCCGCGGCCGGCGCAACGCCCGGCCAGGTCGGCGGCGTCGACCGAGGACACCTTGGCCCAGCCGTCCGTGGCGACTTTGCCGTCGACGGCGTCGATGCCGACGATGATCCGGCCGGGGAAGGCCTCGCAGGCCGCGCCGACGAATTCCGGATCCTCAAGGGCCCGGGTGCCGACGACGACCTGGCGCACGCCGGCCTCGACGTAGGCGCGGACGGCCTCGAGGGTGCGGACGCCGCCGCCCGCCTGCACCGGCACCCGCGGCAGGCGGGCGGCGATGGCCGCGACGAGCTTCCGGTTGACCGGCGCGCCGGCGAAAGCGCCGTCGAGATCCACCACATGCAGGCGCCGGGCGCCCCGCCGCGCCCAGCGGACGGCCATGTCCACCGGGTCGTCCGAGAAGACCGTCGCCTCCGCCATGCGCCCCTGACGCAGCCGGACGCACTGGCCGTTTCGGATGTCGATCGCGGGGATGACGAGCACGGAACGGAGTTCCCCGCGGCCCGCTCAGCGGGCGCCGGCCCAGGCGAGGAAGTTGCGCAGCAGGGTCAGGCCCGCCCGGCCGCTTTTTTCGGGATGGAACTGGGTCGCGAACGCGTTGCCGTCGGCCATGGCGGCCACCACCTCGCCGCCGTAGCGGGTGGCGCCCGCCACGCTCTCCGCGGCCTCCGTCCGCACGTGGTAGCTGTGCACGAAGTAGAAATGGCTGCCGTCGGGCACGTCCCGCCACAGCGGGTGGCCGCCGGACTGACGGACCCGGTTCCAGCCGATGTGGGGCACCTTCAGCCGGCCGCCGTCCGCATCCTTCAGCTCCCTGCCGAAATGGCGCACCTCGCCGTCCATCAGGCCGAGGCAGTCCACGCCGCCGTTCTCGGCGCTGCGCCGCATCAGGGCCTGCATGCCGACGCAGATGGCGAGCACCGGCTTGGTCCGGACGGCGGCGCCGACCATCTCGCCGATGCCGAGGCGGCGGATCTCCGCCATGCAGTCGCGGATGGCGCCCACCCCCGGGAAGATCACCCGGTCGGCGCGGGCGATGGTCCCGGCGTCCGCGGTGACCGACACATCCACGCCCCCGGGCAGCCCGGCCCCCGCGTGGGCCGCGGCCCGGGACACCGAATGCAGGTTGCCCATGCCGTAGTCGATGACCGCCACCCTGTTCACCGGACGCCTCCCGTCGCGTCGAAGCCGTGGACCGCCGGGCGCCGCGCGGCGGCGGGCGGGCTACAGCAGGCCCTTGGTGGACGGCACCGCCCCGGCCGCGCGCGGATCCCTCTCCGCCGCCGCGCGCAGCGCCCGGCCGAAGGCCTTGAAGACCGTCTCGATCTGGTGGTGGGCGTTGCCGCCGCGGATGTTGTCGATGTGCAGCGTCATCCGGGCGTGGTTCACGAGACCCTGGAAGAACTCCCGGAACAGGTCCACGTCGAAGCCGCCCACCGCGCTTCTGACGAAGCTGACGTGATACTCCAGGCCGGGCCTCCCGGAGAAGTCGATCACCACCCGGGACAGGGACTCGTCGAGCGGCACATAGGCGCAGCCGTAGCGCCGGATGCCGGCCGGGTCGAGGGCCCGGCGCAACGCCTGGCCGAGCGTGATGCCGATGTCCTCGACCGTGTGGTGCGCGTCGACGGCCAGGTCGCCCCGGGCATGCACGGCGAGATCGATCAGGCCGTGGCGGGCGATCTGGTCCAGCATATGCTCCAGAAAAGGCAGTCCGGTGTCCGCCTCGAGGCGCCCGGCGCCGTCGAGGTCGACGGAGACCTTGACCCGCGTCTCTTTCGTGCCGCGCTCGACCTCGGCGCGGCGCGCCGGCGCAGGCTGGACAGCTTCGCTCATGGAGGGCCCGGGGCGCGGGAAAAGGCCATTGTAGCGGCGCGGCGGGCGAAAGTCGAGCGCCACAGCCATGTCGCCACAGCCGGGCTCCACGGTGTGGACGTAGCGGATGGACACAGCAGGACTTCTCGCTTTCCGCCACCTTCCTCTGAAATTAACTCTGAGGGAAACCGACCACGCCACACCAAAGGACGCGAGGAAAAACATCGAAGGACATCAGCCGGTTGATGACCAAATGAATGACGATGAACATGCACTAATGCTCAAAACGCGCCATTCTTGAGACAACCCCTTACAAGATTATTCGGCATCTCTTCCAATTCCCAGTGAAGCCATTGCGGCAACAAGGTTTTCTTCGTCGTAACGCCATTGTGAGCCATCGGCCATGCGTGCCTGTGCGACAAAAGTGACGCTTGTGAGATGGCTAGTGGTTTCTTTACGTGATACCCGAACTTGCCCCGTTAATACATGATCTCCAATCGTAAAATCCTTAACTTCCGTGTTTTCCATATTTATCAGATGTTCTCCAAACACATCATAAAGAACGGTTCTGATTTTTATGGCAAATACCGGTTGTGTGACAGAGAAAGATGTTTGGGACTCGAACGCACGGTCATACGATTCGGTGAACGCTTGGGTTATTGAACTTGTTGTAATTTGAACGGGGGAATTTGATGTGTTCATTAAGTAGTGTTGCTTCCTTAGGCTTGTCTCTCTCGGGCTACTTGAAGCTATGATACGTCCATCGTCGTTGGACGTTACCTTGTAATCGATTGCATGAGTGCGTTGCACTGGCCACATGGCAACGGTCATCATGCACAACAGAAAAAGACGCTCGGTCATCGTATTGTTCCTCGTCGTTGGTAAATCGGGCACCAAATTTAGAGTCAGTGAGATGATCTAGTCAATACAACAGGCGGACATACAATGGACGGCCGTGCGGCGAGGACGCAACACTATCGCGGCTCCGGGACACACGGCTCCGGGCCGAAATGCGCGGCGGCGCCCCTTCGGGTACACTCGCCCGTCCGTCCGATCCCGGCCCAACGGAACCGCCGGAACGGCATCTGGTGGAGAATGTCCGCGCGCCTCGCCCTCAAGATCCTCGCCGCCGCCGCCGCGCTGGCGCTGGGCCTGTGGCTCGCCCTTTCCTGGCTGGCCGCCGGACGGCTGCGCGGCGCCGTCGCCGATGCGGTGAGCGACGCCACCGGCTACTCCCTGACCATCGCCGGCGACGTCCGCCTGCGGCTGTTCCCCCCGCTCTCGCTGGAGCTGGGCGACGTCCGCCTGCGCAATCCCCCCCGGCCCCAGGAGCTGGCGTCGGCCCCGCTGGTCCGGCTACGGGTGGATCCGGCCTCCGTGTTCCGCGGCCCGCCGCGGGTGCGGGAGATCCTGGTGGAGGGCCTGCACGTCAACCACCTCACCGACGCCGACGGCGGCGGCATCTGGGACGCGGACCGGATCGCGGAGGCCGGCGGCGGACCCGCGGGCTTCGCCATCGACCGGCTGCGCGTGCGCGGCGCGCGCGTCGACATCCAGGACGCCGGGCGCCGCGCGCGCCACCGCGCGGACCGGCTGGAGCTGGACGTCGACGACTTCAACACGCAGGGCCGGCCCTTCCCCGTGACGGCGCGCTTCGACTACGCGCGCGGCGGCCTGACCGAACCGGCGCCCGTGCTCCTGAGCGGCGATGCGCTCATCGACGGCGACTCCGCGCGCGTCTCCGGACTGCGCCTCGGCGTCGCGCCGATGATGGCGGAGGGGGAGGCGACGGTGTCGCTGGCCGGCGACGGGCCGGCCTGGTCCGGACGGCTACGCGCCGAGCCGTTCGACGCGCGCGCGCTGGCGCGGACGCTGGGGCTGGCGGCGGACGACGGCGCCTTCGACGGGAGCGGCGTCGGACAGACGCTGGCCTTCGAGGCGAGCCTCGAGGGCGACGGGGCCGGCGTGGCCCTGCCGCGGCTCGTCCTGCGCCACGGCGGAGGCGACATCGAGGCCGAGGCGGCGGTGCGCTTCGCCACCCGCTCCGAACCGATGAGTGTGAGCTTCCAGGCCCGGACGGAGGCGCTGGAGTTGTCGCCGGGGCCGGCGCGCGGCGCCCCCGCCTCCTCCGGCGGGGAGGACGGCGCGGCGCCGGCCGCGCTGCCGTTCGACCTGATCGGCGCCGTGGACCTCCAGGGCTCGGTCTTCGCGTCGACGCTCGTCGCGGGCGGCGTCCGGCTCGAGGACGTCAGCGTCTTCGCCAACATCGAGGACGGGGTGTTGGATGTCGAGCTGCCCGCCCTTTCCGCCTTCGGGGGCTCGGTGTCGGGCAACCTCCGCGCCGACGCCCGGGCCGACCCGCCGCGCCTCGCCGCGGAGTTGTCCGCCGAGGGCATCGACATCGGCGCGCTCGCGCCCTTCCTGCCCGCGTTCAACCCAGTGGCCGGCGCCCTGAGCGTCGAGGCCGAATCCGCCGCCTCGGGCGGCGACGTCGAGGAGCTGCTCGACTCGCTCAGCGGCGTCGCCGCGTTCAGCATCGAGGAGAGCGAGGTGGACATCGGCATCGTCAAGCAGGTGTTCACGGCGATCGCGGCCCTGAGCCCCTCCGGCGAGGCGATCCAGCAATGGCCCGACGTCATCCGCTTCGGCGCGATGGACGGCGTCGTCGAGGTCGAGCGGGGTCTCGGCTCCCGGCAGCGCCTGGCCCTGCGCATGGACAATTTCGACGTCGCCGGGGCCGGCGGCGTGGACCTGGCGGCGGGAACCTTCGACTACGGCTTCGAGTTCACCATGCTGGGCGAGCCCCATCCCCAGACCATCCCGATCGGCGCGCTTTACCACGACGTCGCCTGGCCGGTCCGCTGCGGCGCCGCCCTCGACGATCCGGTGAGCCGCTTCTGCGAGCCGGACTTCGCCCGGGTCCGCGAGACCTTCGCCCGGATCGCCGCCGACGCGCTGGAGGAGGCCGCGGACCAGGCGCCCGAGTCGCTGCTGGACTCCGCCCGCCGCCTGTTGCGCAGCATCTTCAACTGAAGAGCGCCGGGCCGCCGTGACCTCCCGCCGGCGCGCCCCGCCGCCCGGACCGGACCGGTTCGCCGCCCGGCTCCTGCGATGGTTCGACCGCCACGGGCGCCGCGACCTGCCCTGGCAGTCCGATCCCACCCCCTACCGCGTCTGGGTCTCGGAGATCATGCTGCAGCAGACCCGGGCGGCCGCGGCCGCTCCTTTCTTCCGCCGCTTCATGGAGCGCTTCCCCGACGTCGAGGCGCTGGCCCGGGCCGACGAGGACCAGGTGCTGCATCTGTGGAGCGGCCTCGGCTACTACGCCCGGGCCCGGCGCCTGCACCGGACCGCCCGGATCATCGTCGACGGGCGCGGCGGCGGCTTTCCGGCCGACCCGGCCGCGCTGGAGCGGTTGCCGGGCATCGGCCGCTCCACCGCCGGGGCCATCGCCGCGCTGGCCATGGGCGTCCGCGCGCCCATTCTGGACGGCAACGCCAAGCGGGTGCTGGCCCGCGCCTTCGCCGTCGACGGACCGCCGGACCGGGCCCCGGCCCGGCGGCGGCTCTGGGAGCTGGCGGAACGGCTCACCCCCCGGAAGCGGGTGCGGGACTACACCCAGGCCATCATGGACCTCGGCGCCGGCGTCTGCGCGCCCGCGCGGCCGGCCTGCGGGCGCTGCCCGTTGCGCGGCGGGTGCGCGGCGCGCCGGCTGGACGCCGTCGACCGCTATCCGGGCCGGGCCCCGAAGGCCGCCCTGCCGGTGCGGACGGTCGCCATGTACATCCTGCGCAACCGGCGGGGGGACGTGCTGCTGCGCAAGCGGCCGGCGGAGGGGGTGTGGGGCTCCCTCTACAGCCTGCCGGAGGGCCCGGCGGGGCTGAAGTCGCTGGCCGTCGGCCGGCGGACCGTGGCGCTGGACGGCGCGACGGCGCTGGCGCCGCTGCGCCACACCTTCTCCCATTACCATCTGGACATCACCCCGATGCGGGTGGACGTCCCGACGGACGTCCCGGCGGCCGCGCCCGGCGGGGCGGAAAAGGGGCGGTGGCTCTGGTATCCTCCGGACCGTTCCGTTGAGGTCGGGCTGGCCGCGCCGGTGAAGCGGTTGCTGTCGCGGCTGGCGCGCGGGGAGTGATCCGGGAGGGCGGCATGGCGCGCACGGTGCGTTGCAGGAAATACGGCAGGGAACTGCCCGGCCTGGCCCTGCCGCCCCTGCCGGGGGCGAAGGGGCGGGAGATCTACGAGACCGTCTCCCGGCAGGCGTGGGAGGAGTGGCAGGCGCAGCAGACCATGCTGATCAACGAGAAGCAGCTCAGCCTGATGGACCCCGAGGCCCGCGCCTACCTCGTGGGGGAGATGGAGAAGTTCCTCAGCAACGAGGAGCACGACGTGGCGGAAGGCTACGTGCCGCCCGGGGAATAGCCGCGAAAGCGACCGCCGCCGTCCTTGACGGCGGAGGGCGGAGGCTGTCTAATGCCCGCCCTTCCGGGAGGCGGCCGGAACATGCGTCCCGAAGAAGGCGTCCCGCGACATGCCCAGGTAGCTCAGTCGGTAGAGCAGAGGACTGAAAATCCTCGTGTCGGTGGTTCGATTCCGCCCCTGGGCACCATCAAGCGCCCGTCTTCCGGACCCCGACGACGATGCCCGCGGCGGGCTCCGCCTCCCGCCGCGCCCCGGGAAACCTCCGAACGAGTCCTCCGGCGCATCGCGCCGAACCGGAGGCGCCCTCGCTTTCGTTTTTCGCTCCCAACGGTAGTACAGTCGGCCGCATCGACGATGCCGGGCGGCGGACCTTGCCCGGCGGCGCGACCTTTCCAGCGGAGGGGAGTCCGATGACCGTCTCGCGAACGCGCCTGCCGCGGATCGGGCTCCTGCTGGGCATGATGCTGCCTTGGGCGGGCGGAGCCGCGCAGACGGGCCTCGTCGTCACCCTCGAGCGCGCGATCGAACAGGCCGTGTCCAACGACGACTGGCTGGCGGCGAACGAGGAGGAGGAGCGCGCCCTGCGGGAGGAGTCCGTCGCGTTGCGGCAACTCCCCGACCCGCGCGTGGCGATAGGGCTGGCCAACATGCCCCTGGACACGTTCGACTTCGGCCAGGAGCCGATGACCCAGTTCCGCATCGGCCTCAACCAGACGTTCCCGAGGGGGGACAGCCGCGCGCTGGGCGAAGCGCGGAAGCGGCTGCAGAGCGAGGCGAACCCCTTCCTGCGGGCGGACCGCCGGGCCAGGGTCGCCCTGACCGTCTCCCGGCTCTGGCTGGACGCCTTCCTCTCGGAGCAGTCCATCGCCCTGATCGAGTCGGACCGCGCCCTGTTCGAGCAGCTGGTCGACCTCACAAGCTCCCGGTACGCGGCCGCCACCGGGCTGGCCCGGCAGCAGGACCTCGTGCGGGCGGAGCTGGAGCTGGTTCGCCTGGAGGACCGGCTGGCCGCGTTGCGGCAGGAGCGCGAGAGCAGCAGGCAGCGGCTGTCGCGGTGGCTGCCGGAGGCGTACGCCTCCGCGCCGCTGGGTCCGACGCCGCCCGAGCTGGAGACGCCCGGCGTCTCGCCGGCGGGCCTCGCGGAGGCCGCCGAATTCTTCAGGGGACATCCCCGGATCCTCGCCCACGGCAAACGGATCCAAGCGGCGCGGACCGGCGTCGAGCTGGCGAAGCAAAGCCTGAAGCCGTCCTACAGCGTCGGCGCCTCCTACGGCTACCGCGACGGCGCGCCCATGGGGCTCGACCGGGCGGATTTCGTCTCCCTGGACATCAGCTTCGACCTGCCCGTTTTCCCGGAACGGCGGCAGCGCTCCCGCATCCGGGCCAGCCGGCACCGCGCCTCGGCGAGGGAGATCGAGCTGGCCCTGCTTTACCGGGAGCTTCACGCCGGCTACCGGCAGGCCATGGCCGAGCTCGCCGTGCTGGACGAGCGGCGGGCGCTCCACTCCGGCGCCCTGCTCAGCCAGATCAACGGCCTCACGCAGGCCACGCTCTCCGCCTACACCGCCGACGAGGGGGATTTCGAGGAGGTCATGCGGGCGTACATCGGCGAGCTGAACACGAAGATCGAGCTGCTGCAGATCGACGTCGAAAGGCGGAAGGTGCTGGCGCGGCTCGACTACCTGCTCGCCGGGTCCGGGGAGCGGCCGCTGTGAGGAGGTCCGCGGCGGGCCTGATGCTGGCCGGCGCGCTCGGCGGCGCGGCCGGCGGCGGCGGACTGTCCTACCTGCTGATGCGGGAGGCCGCCCCGCCGGCGGGCTCCGGCGCCCCCCGCGAGCCGCTTTACTGGGTCGCGCCGATGGACCCGTCGTACCGCCGCGACGCGCCGGGCCTGTCGCCGATGGGGATGGAGCTGGCGCCCGTGTACGAGGAGGATGCCGGCGGCGGGCCGGGCGTGGTCTCCATATCGCCCGTGGTGGAGAACAACCTCGGCGTCCGCACCGGGACGGTCGAGGTCGGCCCGTTCAGGAGCACGGTCAGGACGGTGGGCTACGTCCGGTTCGACGAGGACCGCCTGGTGCACATGCATCCGCGCATCGCCGGATGGGTCGACGAGCTCGACGTGAAGACGCAGGGCGAGTTCATCGAGAGCGGGCAGCCCGTCTACTCGATCTATTCCCCGGAACTGGTCAACGCCCAGGAGGAGCTCCTGATCGCCCTGAACGGGGAGCCGCCGCGCCCGACCCTCGTGCGGTCCTCCGAGGAGAGGCTGCGGGCCCTGCAGGTGCCCCGGGCGCTGATCGACAGGATCAGGGAGGAACGGCGCGTGTTCCAGACCGTCACCGTCCACGCCCCGCAAAGCGGGCTGGTCGCGGAGCTGGGCGTCCGCGAGGGCCAGTACGTGCAGCCGGGCAACGCCATCCTCTCCATCGGGGTGCTGGACGAGGTGTGGGTCATCGCCGAGGTGTTCGAGCGCCAGGTGCCGCTGGTGTCGGCGGGCGATCCGGTGACGATGACCCTCGACTACATGCCCGGACGCGCCTGGCAGGGCGTGGTCGATTTCGTGTACCCCACGCTGGACGAGAGCACCCGCACCGTTCCGGTGCGGATGAGGTTCGGGAATCCGGACCTGGCGCTGAAGCCGAACATGTTCGCCCAGGTGACCATCCAGCACGGCGACGAGAGCGAGGCGGTGCTGCTGCTGCCCAACGAGTCCGTCATCAGGGACGGGGTGCGGGACAGGGTCGTCCTGGCGCTGGGCGAGGGCCGGTTCAAGTCCGTCAGCGTCGTGCTGGGCCGCCGGGGCGACGAGAGGACCGAAGTGCTGGAGGGGCTGATGGCGGGGGACCGGGTGGTGACCTCCGCCCACTTCCTGCTGGACTCCGAGTCCAGCATCGACTCGGACTTCCTGCGGATGTCCGCGCGGGAGTCCGAAACGGACGTTCCCCCCGACGATGCTTCGCATGCGGGCCACGGCGGCCGGGGGGCGTAGGCCGGCGGCCGGACCGGCGGCGCCCCTCCGGATGCCCGGCATCGCGGAGGCGCGCGCGGCCCGCGGCCCGACGGACGGGGCGCGATGATCAAGAACGTCATCATCTGGTCGATCCGCAACCGGCTCCTCGTGCTGGCGGCCGCGGCCCTGGTCGCGGCGGCGGGCGTCTACACCGCGGGGCGGACCCCGGTCGACGCGTTGCCGGACCTGTCGGACGTCCAGGTCATCATCAAGACCTCCTACCCCGGCCAGGCGCCGCAGATCGTGGAGGACCAGATCACCTACCCCCTGACGACCGCCATGCTGTCGGTGCCGGGCGCGGTCAACGTCCGCGGCTACTCGTTCTTCGGCGACTCCTACATCTACGTCATCTTCGACGACGACACGGACCTCTACTGGGCGCGGAGCCGCGTGCTGGAATACCTCAACCGGGCGGCCGGCGAGCTGCCCGCGTCGGCGACCCCGCAGATCGGGCCCGACGCGACCGGCGTCGGATGGGTGTTCCTGTACGCGTTGCTGGACCGCACGGGCCGGCAGGATCTGGGGCAGCTGAGAAGCATCCAGGACTGGTTCCTCCGCTACGAGCTGCAGGCCGTTCCGGGCGTCGCGGAGGTTTCGACCATCGGCGGCATGGTCAGGCAGTACCAGGTGCAGGTCGACCCGGAAAAGCTCCGGGCCTTCGGTTTTCCGCTCAGCCACATCCAGACGGCCATCCGCCAGGGCAACCAGGAGTCCGGCGCATCGGTGATCGAAATGGCCGAGGCCGAATACATGGTGCTGGCCGACGGCTACCTGTCGAACGTCGGCGACCTGGAGAACATCCCCCTCGGCATGAACCGGAACGGGACCCCCGTCCTGCTCAAGGACATCGCCGAAATAAACCTCGGCCCCCAGATGCGCCGGGGGATCGCCGAGCTGAACGGCGAGGGCGAGGTCGTGGGGGGCGTCGTCGTCATGCGGTTCGGAGAGAACGCGGCCGACGTCATCGACGACGTGAAGGCGAAGCTCGAGGAGCTGAAGGCGGGCCTCCCGCCGGGCGTGGAGATCGTCACGGTCTACGACCGCTCGGAGCTCATCCGCCGGGCGGTGGGCAACCTGTGGGAGACGCTGGTTCAGGAGTTCCTCATCGTCGCGCTCGTGTGCGTGGTCTTCCTTTTCCATTTCCGCTCCTCCCTGGTCGCCGTCGTCAGCCTGCCCATGGGAATCCTCGCCGCGTTCATCGTGATGGGCCTGCAGGGGGTGAACGCCAACATCATGTCGCTCGGAGGGATCGCCATCGCGATCGGCGCGATGGTCGACGGCGCGATCGTCATGATCGAGAACATGCACAAGAAAATGGAGCGGGTTCCCCTGAGCGGGGAAAACCGGTGGGAGATCGTCAAGGATTCCGCCGTCGAGGTCGGACCGGCCCTCTTTTTCACGCTGTTGATCATCACGGTGAACTTCCTGCCCGTTTTCGCCCTGGAGGCGCAGGAGGGCAGGATGTTCTCGCCGCTGGCGTACACCAAGATCTACGCCATCGCGGCATCGGCGGTGCTGGCGGTCACGCTCGTCCCCGTCCTGATGGGCTACTTCATCCGCGGCCGGGTCCGGGGCGAACGGGACAACCCGCTGAACCGGCTCGTCATCGGCGCCTACCGGCCGGCCGTCCGGGCCGTGCTCGCCCGGCCGCGGACCGCGCTGCTCGCCGCGGCGGCCGTCACGGCCGTCGGCTTCTGGCCCCTCGCCCGCATCGGCAGCGAGTTCATCCCGCCCCTGGACGAGGGGGACCTGATGTACATGCCGACCACCTATCCCGCCATCTCCATCGGCAAGGCGCGGGAGCTGCTGCAGCAGACGGACCGGCTGATCAAGACCGTCCCGGAGGTCGAGACCGTGTTCGGCAAGATGGGCAGGGCCGACACGGCGACCGACCCCGCTCCGCTGACCATGATCGAGACGTTCATCCAGCTGAAGCCCAAAAGCGAGTGGCGCGAGGGCCTGACCACCGACGGGCTGATCGAGGAGCTCGACTCGCTGGTGGCCGTCCCCGGGCTGACGAACGCCTTCGTCATGCCGATCAAGACCCGGATCGACATGCTGGCCACGGGCATCAAGACGCCGGTGGGGGTGAAGGTGTCGGGGCCCGACCTGGCCGTCATCCAGCGCATAGGCCGGGATATCGAGCGGACGCTCGCCGGCCTGGCGGGAACCGCGTCGGTGCACTCGGAGCGGGTCGCCGGAGGGCGCTACATCAAGGTGGACATACAGCGGGACCAGGCCGCTCGCTACGGCCTCAACATCAGCGACATCCAGCAGATAGTCGCCACGGCCGTCGGCGGCATGAACATCAGCGAATCCGTCGAGGGGCTGGAGCGGTACCCCATCCAGCTGCGCTACCCGCAGTCCTACCGCGACTCGGTGGAGTCCGTCGAGATGCTTCCCCTGCTGACCGGCAGCGGCCAGCGCATCGCGCTGTCGGACGTCGCCAGGGTCTACATAGAGGACGGGCCGCCGGGCATCAAGAGCGAAAACGCGCGTCTCAACGGCTGGACGTTCGTGGACATTCAGGATGTCGACGTCGGCTCCTACGTGCGGAGCGCCCGGGAGGCCGTCGCCGGCGGCGTCGAGCTGCCGCCCGGCTACTCGATCGCCTGGTCCGGCCAGTACGAGTACATGGAAAGGGCCCGGGAAAGGCTCGCCTACGTGGTCCCGTTGACGCTCGCGGCCGTCATGATCCTCCTCTACATGAGTTTCAGGAGCATCGCCGAGGTCGCCATGATCGTGGTCACGCTGCCGCTGGCCCCGGTCGGCGGGCTGTGGCTCATGTACCTTTTCGATTTCAACTTCTCGGTCGCCGCCGGCGTCGGCTTCATCGCCCTCGCCGGGGTCGCCGTCGAGACGGGGGCGATCATGCTGGTGTATCTGAACCTGTCCTACCGGCGGCTGCTGGCGGACTGCGGGCGGGACTCGGTCAGGCCCGACCGGAGGCTTCTGCGGGAAAGCGTGGCCGACGGCGCCGTCTCCCGGGTCCGGCCGGTGATCATGACGTCGGCCACCGTGTTCCTGGGACTGTCGCCCATCCTGTTCGGCTCCGGGACGGGGTCCGAGGTCATGAGCCGCATCGCCGCGCCCATGATCGGCGGCATGGTCTCGGCCGTCATGCTCACTTTGCTGGTGCTGCCCGCCCTCTACTACCTTTGGCGGCGGCGGGGCCTGGCGGAGGCCGGCCGCTGAGGAGGGGCCGGCCCATCGACCGGCCCCTCAGGGCCGGACGATGGGCGCGCCGGCCAGCGCCCCGGTGGGGTCGCCGTCCCGGATGGCGAAGCGCCCGTTGACCAGCACCTGCTCCACCCCCTCGGCGGGCCGCCGGGGCTCCTCGAAGGTCGCCCTGTCGCGGTACGAGCGCGGGTCGAGCACCACCACGTCCGCCGCATGGCCCTCGCGCAGGTAGCCGCGGTCCGGCAGGCGGTAGAAGTCGGCGGCCAGCCCGGAAAAGCTGCGGATGACGAACTCCGGGCGCAGCAGCGGCTCGTCGAGCGCGAACATGCGCATCTTCCTGGGGAAGGCGCCGAAGGTTCTCGGGTGCGTGACCGGCTGGTCCGGCCGCGGCGTGCGTCCGTCGGTGCAGGTCATCATCCAGGCCTCCCGCGCCAGGACGCGCGTGTTCGCGTCGTCGTACAAATCGAGGTTCATCACCCCCCGGTCGCCGCCGCGCAATATCCGCTGCACCGCCTCCGGGACGGACGTCCCGAGCTCCCGCGCCGCCTGCGCGAGGGTCTTGCCGTTGAGGGCGGGGTCGGGATCCACGAACACGATCCTGTCCGCCCCGCCGCGGATCGCCAGCATGGCCCGGGTGGCGTCGCGGATCTCCCGCGACAGCGCCGCGTCGTCGAAGCGGGCGAGCATGGCCTCCCGCCCGCCGGCGGCCGCCCAGCGGGGAACCGCGTAGGAGCGCAGGTTGCTCTGGGTCGCGGTGTAGGGGTGCTGCGCCGCCCACACGTCGACGCCCCGGGCCCTCGCCTCGTTGATGTAGGCTGCGGCCTCGGCGCCGCGGCCGTAGTTGTGGGCGCCCTGCGGGTTGTAGTGGGAGAAGACGCCGCGCAGCCCGGACTCCTCGATGATCCGGATCCCCTCCAGCACCGAGGCGTCGTAGCCGACGCCCTGGTACGCGGCGCCGAGGTCGCGGTCGTGGGTGTCGTAGATCGCGTTTTCGAACTCCGCCGCCGTCCGCGCCAGCGCGATCACCTCCTCCGTCGCGGCGTAGGCGCCCGGCGTGTAGAACAGGCCGGTGGACAGGCCGAAGGCGCCCTGCTCCATGGCATGGCGGAGCAGCGTCCGCATGGCCCGCAGCTCGCCGTCCGTCGGCGCGCGGTCCTCCTCGCCCATCACGGCGCGCCGGATGCGGCCGTGGCCCGCGAACAGCATGCCGTTGACGCCGATGCCGTTCTCCCGCCACGCCGCCAGGCGGCGGGCGACGGCGCGGGCGGGATCGTCCCCGCCCGGGGAGCCCCCGCCGTCGAGCCCCAGCACCACCGTGGTGACGCCCTGGCGCAGATACGGCAGGGCGTCGCGCCCGTAATCCTCGTCCAGTTCGGCGTGGCTGTGGGCGTCGATGAAGCCGGGCGCGACCCACCGGCCGCTGGCGTCCACCTCGATCTCCGCATCCAGGCCGGCGGCCCGGGCATCGCCCACGAAGACGATCCGGCCGTCGTCCACGCCCACGTCGGCCCGGAAGGGCGCGCCGCCGCCGCCGTCGTGCACCTCGCCGCCCAGGATCAGCACCTCGATGGCGGCCGCGTCCCGCCCCGCGTCGCAACCGGACAGCCCCAGGCACAGGCCAGCCAGGCCCGCCAGCGTCTTCAGCCCGCGCCGCGCCGCCATGGCCGCTCCTTCGTTCCCCCGCCGCCCGGCTCAGGCCGCGGCGGACGGGCGGGACTCGCCCGGGGCGGCCAGCCACCGCGCCAGCCGCTCCATGGCCCGCGCGATCCGGGGGCAGCGCGCCGGGACGGCGGCCGCCCCGTCCCGGTCGAAGGCGCCGGCGTTCCGCAGCGCCTCCGCGCCGTCGAAGTCCACGTAGGAGAACCGCAGGCTCAGCTCGCCGCCGCCGCGGCCGAACGCGGAGCCGGGCAGGGCCGCGATGCCGGTCTCCGTCAGCAGGGCCTCGGCCAGCTCCCGCCCGCCGCCGATCCCCCGCGCCTCCAGCCGCGGCCTTAGCCTTTCGAAATTGCAGAACAGATAGAAGCCGCCGGCGCCCTCCGGGGCCGTGACGCCGCAGGCGAGCAGCCGTTCGCGCGCGTAGCGCTGGACGGCGGCGAGGATCTTGCGGGAGTCCTCGAGGTAGCGCTCGATTTCCGCGTTCTCCTCGAAGGCGGCGACGGCGGCGAACTGGATCGGCGCGCTGACCGAGGTGTAGGTCTCGCTCGCCATGGCGGCGACCGCGTCGGCCAGCCGGGACAGCGCGGCGGGGAACGCGGCGAGCCCCAGGCGCCAGCCGCCGGCCCCGCACCACTTGCTGAGTCCGGTGGTCACCACGGAGCCCTCGGGATAGAACCTGGCGATCGATTCGTGGGCGCCGCGGTGCTCCACCTCGCCGTAGATCTCGTCGCTCAGCACCATGAGGCCCAGCCGCCGCGCCTCGTCGGCCAGCGCCTCCAGTCGCCCGGCGTCGTAGACGGCGCCGGTCGGGTTGTTCGGGCTGTTGAGGAGCAGCGCCCCGGTCCGGCCGCCCAGCCCGCCCTTCAGGGCGTTCCGCAGCGCCGCCGGCGTGAGGCGCCAGCCGTCCTCCTCCCGGGTGTCCACCCAGAGCGCCGGGTTGCCCGCGATGCGGGATTGCGGATGGTAGGAGACCCAGCTGGGCGAAGGCAGGACCAGCACGGCGTCCAGCGCCATCTGGATCAGGAACAGCAGCTCCTTGGAGCCGGGCGCGACGAGGATGCCGGCCGGGTCGAAGGCGAGCCCGGAGCGCCGGGCGAACCAGGCGGCCACGGCCCGGCGCAGCGCCGGCAGCCCGCGCACCGGCAGGTAGTCCTTCTGGCGGGCGTTGTCCCTGAGCGCCCGCACCACCGGCTCCGGCACCGGGAAGGGCGACTGGCCGAGACCGAACCGGAAGATCTCCCTGCCCTCGGCGGCCAGCCGCCGGCTGCGCTCGTCGATGGCGAGGGTCGCCGACGAGGCCGCGAGGCCCGCCAGCCGCGGGTGCAGGGCCGGGCCGGCGGCGGAAAAGGGCTGGCTCGCTGTCATGGCCGGACGCCGCCGACGGCAAGGTTTCCGAGAGCGGCGATTCTATGCTTTTCCAGCCCCGGCCCGCCAGGCCGAGCGGGCGCGGCACCCGGAGGCGCTACCGCCATCTTCCGTCTTTCCAAGAAAGCCCGCCGGCCTCCTGCCGGGCGAGCGGCATCAAAAAGTCCCTGCATCGCGCGACCACCTCGCTCAAGGACGGAGAGCTTTCCGCCGCCGCCCGTTGCAGGAATCTCGACCACATGTCCATGTTGCCGGGGTCGGCGGCGAATGCGTCCCGCAGGCTGATCGGCGATTCCAGCGGCAGGTCCGCGCGTTGCCGGTCGAACGTCGACTTCACGGCCCTTTGCAGCACGGTCCCGTCGAATTCAAAGTTCCCGGACAGCACCCAGATGTCGTAAAGATCCTTCACCCGGCTGTTGCCGACGCCGATCGAGATGATGGCTGAAAACTTCTCCGCCACGACGGTTTCGCGGGGATACGCCAGGATACGCGCTGGCGGCATATCCAGCATCGCGGGGAACACCATGTCCACCGGCTCGGGAGTGACGACGTCGCCGAACCCGATATCGATCTGGCTTGCGATGCGCGTGTTTCCGAGACGCCAGACGAAGCGCGCTCGAAATCCCTTGTAGGCCTCGTTTATCCGGATCGGCGCGATGCGAAGGCTGTCGTCCCTGAAGATTAGACCGTCGTCGGGCTCCACGCTCAGCGAGCAAATGTCCCGGATGTTCGCCTCGATGGTGTCCGCATCGAACGATGCGAAACTCGAAAAATCCAGATCCCGCGTCTGCCGAAACACCACGTTCTCCCAAGTGAAAAAAAGCATCGCCCCCTTGAGAATGTACCTGCTCCGATACTCCGACCGCCCGAGACGGTAGAGGAAACGCTCCATTCCGTAACGCACATACATCGTGTTCGGGTTCACTCCCTGTTTCCGCGCCTCGTTTTTTATGCGCTGGCGGGCGGAAGAGATAAGGCTGGTTCTCGGATCAGACATCCGCCACCAAAGCCTCAAGATAAGGTCGTATCACCGTCCAGATGCGCAGCTTGATCGCAAGGTCGACGATGGCGGCCGGTTTGGTTTCGCCGCCCTCGATCGCGTTGCGCAAACCTTCCAGCGCTATGTCGAGTCCTATCTTCCTGCGATACCGAAAACAGTCCACCACGGTTTTCGCAGGAGAAAAGATCGACACTTCAACCCCGTCAACAACATGCTTTTCAACGCCCAGCGACAAGGCCTGGTCGTTGAAACGCTCGAATTGCACGAATGGAAAGTCCACTTTGGGGCGGTGCGCCGATTGTCCAACCGCCATCCAGACCTTATGCGGCATTTGCAGCGTCATCTCGTGAAATATCAGCGCCGACACGAGACAGACAACGCCGCGGGGCACCCGCAACGCCACCTCGGCGAGATCATCCAAGTGTTCGTCGGGAAGCTGGTAGATGCCGCGGCACATCCTCACGACCTTGCCGGCGCGCTCCATCCGCGAGACGGTCTGGTAGTGAACTCCCGCCTCGACCAACTCCCCGCTGCGCAGGGGACGGCCGCGGTTTTTCAGAAGGCGGATGGCCGTCTGCTCCTGCGTGGCGCTTGCGCCGCTCATGTGATGAAACCTCTAGTATCAAGTCGTGGTTTACGCTATTTGCTCACATTATGCCTGATCGAGAGGATGTTCGTCAACGGGGCATGGGGGCATGTTGGACCTGTCGCGGGGGCCGGGGGTTTCCCGGCGGATCAGCGGGTTTCCGCGACTGCGGCTTCCCAGCAGGCGGGCGGTTGCCGTCTGTTCCTGTGCGAGGCTCGCACCGCCAATGTGATGAAATCTATGAAATTAGATCGTTGTTTTTGTTAATTGCTCACATCCTGTCTGACCGGCAAGCAACTTGTCAATGGTGGCTTCCCGTATCTTTCCGGGATTTCGGCGAAATTCCCGGATCTTCGTGGTGCTTTCCGGACAATTCCTGTATCGGATTGATGCGCGGTCATCCGGGCCTCAAGCCCGACGCCACATCCTCCCGTCCCAGCGAAGGCCGCCGGCCTCCTGCCGGGCGAGCGGCATCAGAAAGCCCCTGATCCAGGCGACCACATCGCCCAAGGATGGGGAGTTTTCCGCGTCCGCTCGTTGCAAGAAGTCCTTCCACATCGCCGTACGCTCAGGGTCGCCAGCGAAATCGTCCCGGAGACCGACCGGCGGCTCCTGCGGCAAACCTGTGCGTTGCCGTTCAAACGTCGCCTTCACGGCGCTTTGCAGCAAGCTCCCGTCGAACTCGAAATTTCTGGACAGCGCCCAGATGTCGTAAAAGTCCTTCATCCTGCTGTTGCTGATCCCCAGCGAGACGATGGCCGAGAATTTTTCCGCCGCCACGGTTTCGCGAGGATACGCCCGGACATGCGCGGGCGGCATGTCCAGCAACGCGGGAAAGTCCATGTCCACTGAGTCGGGAACGACGACGTCGCCGAACCCGATGTCGATCTGGTTGACGATGCGCGCCTTGCCGAGGCTCCAGACGAGGCGCGCCCGAAAGCCCTTGAAATCCTCGCTTATCCGGATCGGTGCGATGCGGAGGCTGTCGTCCCTGAAGGCCAAGCCGTCATCGGGCTCCACGCTTAGCGAGCAAATGTCCCGGATATTCGCTTCGATGACGTCTGAGCCGAATGACTTGGAGCTCGACAGGTCGAGATCCTGCGTCTGACGGAACGGCATGTCCATCCAAGAGATCAGGAGCATCGCTCCCTTGAGAAGGTACCGATCCCGGTATTCGGATCGTCCGAGTCGATACAAAAACCGCTCAAGCCCATAACGGACCTGCAGCGTGATGATCTTCGCCCCCTGCCGCCTCGCTTCGCTCCTGATGCGGTGAAGGACGGAAATGCTCAAATTGGTCTTCAGGTCAGACATTTACCGCCACCACCTCGAGATAAGGCCGGATCACCGTCCAGATGCTCAACTCGCAGGCGATCTCGCCGACTTCAGCCGGTTTGGCCTTTCCCCTTTCAATTACGTTGCGCAACCCCTCCAGCGCCACATCGAGCCCCGCCCCCCGTCTGCGGTACCGAAAGCAGTCCACCACGGCTTTCGCGGGAGACGATACGCGAACCTCGACTCCGTCGACGACATGTTTCTCCACGCCCAGCGACATCGCTTTCTCTCCAAAGCGAACAAACTTCACAGGAGGAAACAGGACTGTCGGCCGGTGCGCCGACCGCCCGATCGCCATCCAGGTCCAGCGCGGCATTTGCAACGTCAGGTCATGGAACTGCAGCGCCGAGACAAGGCAGACAACGCCGTGAGGAACCTGAAGCGCGGTCTCGGCGAGATCGTCAACGAACTCGTCGGGCAACTGATAGATGCCGCGGCACATTTTCGCGACCTTGCCGGCATGCACCATGCGCGAAAGCGTTTGATGGTGGATGCCCGCGGCCGCCAGTTCCCCGCTGCGCATCGGACCATGGCTCCGGAGAAGCTGGAGCGCCGTCCGCTCCTGTGTCGCATCGTTGGCGAGCATGTGCAATAACCTATGAAGCCAAGGGCTACCTTGGGATATGTCTGCACATTATGCATGGCCGGCGCAACGCCGTCAACACCGGGAAGTCGCCGGGAAGAGGCCCGTTTACCGCGCCGGCCGGATGGTTTAGCCTGCCGGGAAGCCCGGAAAGCGGGGCTGGCCGACAAGAGGAGGGCGCCGATGCCGCGGCATGAGAAAAACCCGCCGCCGTGGGCGGTCAGCGAATGGTTCAACACCGACGGCGAGGTGTCGCTGGAGCGGCTGAAGGGCGATGTCGTGGTCGCGTGCGCCTTTCAGTTGCTGTGCCCGGGCTGCGTCTCCCACGCGATTCCCCAGATGAAATCGGCCCATGAGCTGTTCGCGCCCATGGGCGTTTCCGTCGTCGGGCTGCACACCGTCTTCGAGCATCACGAGGCCATGACGCCCAAAACGCTCAAGGCTTTCCTCCACGAGTACCGGATCGGCTTCCCGGTCGGCGTCGATGCGCCGGGAGGGGACGGGGAGCCGATTCCGCGGACCATGAAACTGTACCGGATGCAGGGTACGCCCACCGTGCTGCTTTACGACCGCGGCGGCGCTTTGCGGCAGCAGGCCTTCGGCCATTTCCCCGACCTCCGCCTCGGCGCGGAGATCATGGCGCTGGTCAACGAGCCGCCGGACGGGAAGGGATCCGGGGGGGCGGGGGAGATGCCGCCGCCCTGAGCGCCTGCTGGTCCGACTGCGGCGTCTGCCGGGGCAACGTTATCCGCCACGGCGCGCCGGCCCCTTTCGGATACACTTCGATGTGGTCCAGCCCCCGCCGCCGGGACGTCTCGTATTCCTCCGCGAACGATCCCCATTCGGGATCGTAGACGCCCCGGGTGTCGATGAGGAAAACCCCCTTGTACAGAGCGAAAAGGCAAAACACCGGAAACGCCGCGATGGCGACCTCCAGCGGCCTCGGCGGGCGCACGTTGAGGATGCAGATCAACGTCAGCACCGCCGGAGCGAGACTGTACCTACCGCCGCCCGCCATGTCGATGGAAAGCAGCGCGAAAGCCAGGCCGAGCCAGACGATCAACAGCGCGACCAGCCTCGTCTCCCTGGCCTTGACCACCGCCCACCCCACGACCGCGACGACCAGCAACCCGAACATCGCGCTGATCAGCGTCTCATGCCCATGGACGGAGTAGAACACCGTCCGGAAAAAGCCTTCCGGCAGGTTCCCAAGGTTCTCAAGCGCCAGCCTGGAGACGCCGTCCGCGCCGCCGAACGCGAACGCCGCCAACTGGACCGCCAGGCCGGCGCCGACGACCGCGCAGACGGTTCTCAGCCTGCGCCGCGCCGCTCGCCCCAGCTCGGCGGCTTCCGGGGCCAGATACGCCCTGTACAGGAAAAACGGGAACAGCACCGCGGAGGTGACGCCGGTCAGCACGGCCGCGGCCAGCATGCCCATCGAAAAGCGGTATGCGGCGGCGCCCAGACGGGAAAAGTCGGTCAGCAGCAGATAGCAGGAGAACAGTCCGAGATAGAACTGCGCGCCGATGGTGTTCAGCCAGATTTCCACGCTGCTCATGAATATTCCGGCAAGCGTCAGGAGGAACTTGGAGATGCTTCGCCGCCAGTAATCGCTGGGCAGGTAGAGCGGCGCCAGCACGCAAAGCAGCGTGACGGCGAGGGAAACGTAGGTCGTTCCGTAGGCCGCCCACTTCAGTCCGAACGCGGACACGCTGGCGGCGGTCGTCAGGTTGGGAACGAGGGAGTAGTAGCCTAGGTGGGGCGCGAAAAGGCTGCCGGCGAACCCGCCGTCCAGAAAGGCCTGGATGTAGACCGAGCCCTCCTCCGCCCAGATCCTCGGCTCCATCAGGAAGATCGGGCTCCGGGTGACGCCGTGGTAGACGGCGAGCAGCGCGATCACGGCGTGAGGCAACCATCTGCGCTTGTTCCCCCCCGCCGTCATCCGGGCGAGCGGCGCCAGCGCGCGCTGAAAGCGTCCCGGCGGGATCTTCTCTTCCACGGCTAGGGTTCGGATCAGGTCGAAACGCCATCATAGCATTGACGGACCGTCGCCGAGGCTGTCGCGGCGCGGTCGCCGCGATGCTTGTCCGGCGGCGCGGGCCCGAGGACCGGGCGCGGTCCATTCGCCGGAAACCCGAAGCCGGCCGGTTACAAATAGATCTCGCCGACCGCACCCACCGCCAGATTCATCCACGTGACCAGAAATCCCAGCGCCGTCTTCAGCCACCAAGGCACGGAAACGCCGAGCCGGTCCCGGACCAAAGCATAGGCGGGCGGAATGTAGACCAGCGACAGAGGCGGCAGCAAGACGCCCCAGCCCCAGTATCCGGCGAGCAGGCTGAACACGCCGTTGCCCAAAACGGCCAAGCCGAAGATCCAGCCGACGAACCATGTCGCCCGGCGACGCCATCGAGCATCCTCGGGCTGGTCGGGCCCGCCCCGGGAAAGAGGTGAGAGGGCCATGGTCCACGCTCCCGCCGCGCGATGTCCGAAGCGCCGCTCCCCGCGACGCCCCCTCGGCCGACGACGCCCGGACCTTATCCCATCCGGCCCGACGTTGCATTTCCGCGCCGTTTCGTGTCGTTTCGGACACGCTGCGCCCCGCGACTCGGACCCTCCCGGACCGGTGAGCGTTCAGATTGGCCGGGCTCGGCGTTCGGATTGGCCGGAATACGCCTTCGCCATGGTTGCGGGCGCCCGGGCGCCGCCGCTGGACCAACGAAACGCGGCGATTTTTCGATATCTGGAGCAATGTCAAAGTGTTTTTCGCTTTTTGTGAACGTTTTTCGACAATTGCGTACAATACGGGCCGGTTTTCAGCAACCATGCGTGGTTTGATATGGAGCCCAGTAAAGAGCCGCCCGCTCGCTTTCAAGGGCGCCTCGTCCCGGAGGGCGTACGGCCGGTCGGTTGGGCGGCGCTTGTCCAAGCGCTCGACGTTTCCGCCCCCGTGCGCCGGCCGAGTTGCGTCTCGGCAGGGCATGTCGGAAAAGGCCGGCGCGTGGAGAACGGTTTTCGCGTCTTCGACAAACGCTACCATCCCGGCGACAGACTCATCGACCACCTGAACTTCGCCCTGCGCCGCGAGGACATCGACCTGCTGGTGCTGAAGCGCGTGTTCGACGCAATGCCTAAACCGACACTGGAAGCATGGGTCAGGGCCGTCCCGACCGGAAAGCACACGCGCCGCGCCTGGTTCTTCTACGAGTTGCTGACCGGGCGGACGCTGGATGTGGAGGACGCGTCCGGCGTCACAGCCGTCGATGCGCTGGATGAAAAAACCTGCTTCACAGGGAAGCCGCGCCTTTCAAAACGTCACCGGGTCCGAGACAATCTGCTTGGCGGCGGAGACTGGTGTCCCGTCATCCGCCGGACGGAAACGCTTGAGTCGTCCATCGGGCTGAAACTGTCGGCGCGCGCGGCGGAGATGGTCGAACGCGCAGGCCGGCATCTTGCGGCGCGCGCGGCCAGCCGTCTGCTGTTGGCCGACAGTCGCGCGAGCTTCGAGATCGAAGGAGAGCGTCCGCCGCGCCGACAGCTTGAGCAATGGGGCAAGGCGGTGCTTCAGGCTGGCGGAAACCGCCTCACCCTTGATGAGATCATCCGGCTTCACGGCATTCTGATCAAAGGCATGCGCTTCGTCCTTCCGGGCCTGCGGCCGGATGGTGTCTTCGTGGGCGATCGGGACGGTTTCAACAACCCCATTCCGCGATTCATCGGCGCCCGCCCGAAAGATCTCGAGCCGCTGTGCGCCGGGCTGGTGGCGGCCAATCGCCGCATGGGCGATGACGACATCGATCCTGTCCTGCAGGCGGCGGCGACGGCCTTCGGGTTTGTCTATATCCACCCGTTTCAGGACGGCAACGGACGCATGCACCGCTGCCTGATCCATCACGTCCTGGCGGAACGAGGGTATACTCCCCCGGACATGGTGCTCCCGGTGTCTTCCGTCATACTGGACAGGCCCGATGATTACCTGAACACGCTCAGGGCGCATTCCGCGCCCCTGACGAACTTCATAGAATGGCGCCCGACAGACAGGCAGAACGTCCACGTGTTGAACGACACGGCCGATCTGTACCGGTACTTCGATTGCACCGCGGCGGCGGAGTTTCTCTATTCCTGCGTCCAGCGTACCGTCGAGCGCGACCTGCCCAGAGAGGCCGATTACCTTCGGCGGCATGATGAGGCCGTGCGAAGGGTCACGGAGATGATCGATATGCCGGACCGCTTGACACAGAGTCTGATTCTGTTCATTCGGCGAAACGAAGGCGTATTGTCGAAAAGAAAACGCAAACGTTTCCCCGCCCTGACCGACGGGGAGGCGCGGGCGATCGAAAAAATCGTTCGGGGCATCTTCGAAGGATTCGATGATGCGGAAACCTTGGACAAATGATGTCTTTTAGGCGCCCAATATCCTGTACGTATTGAAAAACGAAATCCACAAGCGCAAGCGAGAGAGAGGCGGCAATGAGCGGCGGTACGATACTGCATCGCCCTTTGTTCGGGAGACGGAAAACGCTTGCGCGCCGCCGCATGCTTTGGGCGACCGGTTGCGCGATGCGGATTTCCAGCAGTTTCCTTTCCTGTATCGCCTGTATCGCCTGTATCGCCTGGAATTTGAGGAAGCGTCCAGTTATGATTTCGGGCTCGGCCCGCCGACGCTTTCTCGTTCACCGTCCGCGCCGACAGCTGAAATCCGGCGGAGCGCGGCCTGCTGACGGACGCTGGCGACGCCCGGGCGCTGGCGCGTCTCGGCGGGAAGACGGCGGAAGCGGCTATCCGCGCGACGTCTGCGAGCGACCTGAGATCGAAATGGGAGCGGCCATGCATCCGGCGGCATCGACCCCCAACCGGAACCGAAAACCAAATGTCGATATCGCCTAGAACGCAAGCGGTTTTGTTGCTGACATCCCATTTCTCCGAGGTCGACGACGCTTCGGCGGAGCCGCTGTCCCCCGGCGAATGGGGACGGTTCGCCTCGTGGCTGAACAGGCGTTCGCTGACTCCGGAAGCGTTGTTGGCCGGAGATCTTGATCGTCTGCTGGATGTCTGGTCGGACAAGGATGTCGCTCTCAAACGAATCAAGCGCCTGATGGACCGCGGGCCGACCCTGGCGCTCGCTGCAGAAAAATGGCTCCGGGCGGGCTTGTGGATCATGACCCGCTCCGATTCGGACTATCCCATTCGGCTCAAGAGGCGCCTTGGCAAAGACTCTCCCGCCGTCTTGTTCGGCCGCGGCGACAGATCCCTCCTCGACAAGGGCGGCGTGGCGGTGGTCGGCTCTCGCGATGCGCCCCATGCGGATGCGGTATTCAGCCGCCGGTTGGGCGCCAAGATCGCCGACAGCGGACGCCCCATCGTTTCGGACGGCGCTGGCGGCGCCGCTGAAGCCTGCATACTGGGGTCTTTGGAATCAGGCGGAACGGCGATTGGAGTGTTCGTCGACGGCTTTTTGGATGAAAGTTCCAGTGAAAAGTATCGGGAACACATTCGCGGGAAAAAACTGGCTTTTGTCTCTCCCCGCTGTCCGGACGCGGAAAACGATACGGAAAACGCCAAGCAGGGAAGCCGGTATGTCTACTGTCTCTCCGATGCCGCAATTGCGGTCCATTCAAGCAGCGAAGAGGGGGAGGCCTGGCGCGGCGCGATGAAAAGCGTGACGGAAGATCGGGCGCCGCTTTGGATAAAGCGCCCGGACGGCGGCGCAGCCGGCAACGCCGACATCAAGGAGGAAGACGTAAGTCGTTTGCCTGACCGCATCGAAGACATTGACATTGACAGGCTGTTGGCGGAAGCCATGTTGCGGAAAGCCGTCGGCAACCCCGATGCCGGATTCCGCGACGGCCAGTGGGAGGCTATCGATGCGCTGGTCAACCGCCGCCGCAAGCTGTTGGTCGTGCAGCGCACGGGTTGGGGAAAGAGCTCCGTGTACTTCATCAGCACACGCATGTTGCGAGACCGGGGCGCCGGAGCCACGGTCATCGTGTCTCCTTTGCTGGCGCTCATGCGCAACCAGATCGAAGCGGCCGACCGTCTCGGGATTCGCGCCGAGACCATCAATTCCACGAATCCGAGGGACTGGCCCGCAATCAAGCAATCCATGCTGGACGGTCAGGTCGACGCTGTTTTGGTTTCGCCGGAGCGCCTGTCGAACGAAGCGTTCGTCGATGAGGTTCTTTTGCCGATCGCGGAGCGCATCGGCCTGCTTGTCGTGGACGAGGCGCATTGCATTTCCGACTGGGGACATGACTTTCGTCCCGATTACCGGCGGCTGCTCAGCGTGTTGCGCCAGATGCCCCCGAACACGCCGGTGCTGGGCACCACCGCCACGGCCAACAACCGGGTGATTCGGGACGTCCAGGATCAACTTGGCGATATTGAGATTCAGCGCGGGCCGCTGGTTCGGAGCAGTTTGATGCTGCAGACGCTACGCTTGCCCGACCAGAAGTCCCGGCTGGCTTGGCTGGCGGAGCATATCCCTGGCTTGCCGGGCACCGGCATCGTCTACGTGCTGACCGTCAGGGATGCCGAGCGGGTAGCGCTGTGGCTTCGCCGCAAAGGAATAGATGCCCAAGCTTACTACGGCAATGTCGAGCACGTTGATTATGAAGACAGCGGTCAATACCGTCAGCATCTCGAAAACCGGTTGTCGCGCAACGAGATCAAAGCCTTGGTGGCGACCACCGCGCTGGGCATGGGCTACGACAAACCCGATCTCGGCTTTGTGATCCATTACCAGGCTCCCGGATCGGTGGTGGCGTACTACCAACAGGTCGGCCGGGCCGGAAGAGCCATCGATGCCGCCTACGGGGTTTTGTTGTCGGGCAAAGAAGATGACGATATTCACGAGCACTTCCGCCGCAGCGCGTTCCCCGACGACGAGCAGGTTGGCGAAATTCTGTCCGTGCTGGACCAGCATGACAAGATGTCCGCATTCAACCTTCAAGAACACCTGAACTTGCGAAAATCCCACATTGAAAACACTCTGAAGCTGCTCAGCGTCGAGAGTCCGGCGCCCGTGATCAAAGACGGCAACAGGTGGCGCCGAACGCCCGTCGAGTTTCGCCTGGATCGAGATCGCATTGAACGGTTGACTCGACAAAGAGAATCGGAGTGGCGGGAAATTCAAAACTACATCGACCATGACGGCTGCTTGATGTCGTATTTGCGCAACGCGTTGGATGATCCTGAAACAGAGGAATGCGGACGGTGCGCCATTTGCATGAACAGACCGGCTGTCGGCGCTGAAGCGGCCCCTTCCCTGGAGGAGGACGCCATGGCGTTCTCGAAGGAGACGGCAACGCCCTTGGCGCCGAAAATGAGGCTTCCCAACAACGCGTTCCCCATCTATAAGCTTCCCAACCCCATTCCGGACCGGCTGCAAGCATCGGAAGGCCGGATCTTGTCGCACTGGGACGATGCCGGTTGGGGCAGACTGACGGCCGACGGCAAGCGTTCCGGCCGCTTCCCGGACGAGTTGGTCGATGCGCTTGCCGAGGAGATCATGCGGTGGCGGCCCGACCCGTTTCCGCAGTGGGTGACCTGCGTTCCGTCTCTCAACCATCCGATGCTCGTTCCAAATTTCGCCGAGCGGCTTGCCGTCAGACTGGGGTTGCCGTTCAGGGAAGCGATCTATAAAATCAAGGAAAACAAGGGGACCTATCAAGTTAACTCCACCACTGCTCTTTGATTCATACCTCGGCGCAGTCCCCGCAAAGCCTTCACGCGGTCAGTTCCTGGTAGGTTATGCGGCGGCGGAACGACTTCTCGATAAAGGCGGCCAGGCGCTCCAAGGTATGGTTTTCGCAGTTCCCTTCGTTCAGCCGGAACACCACCTCGTTCACATAGCGATGC